>JBCBVN010000609.1:0-798 GCA_039817625.1 Bacteroidota bacterium | reverse complement strand
GTTTCAATCCGTCTTGCGATGGAAGTAGTGGAATAAGACCGCATAGAGACAAGGCGGGAAGGTGGCTTTTATGTTTCAATCCGTCTTGCGATGGAAGTAGTGGAATAAGGCCAACCTGGATGTACAGCTACTACAGTAGATACTTGTTTCAATCCGTCTTGCGATGGAAGTAGTGGAATAAGCGATTTTTGGGTGTCATCGGCAAGGTAAACGGATAGCGTTTCAATCCGTCTTGCGATGGAAGTAGTGGAATAAGTTGGGCAGGATGGAAAACTATCGGCTTTGTGGAGTGGGAGTTTCAATCCGTCTTGCGATGGAAGTAGTGGAATAAGCAAGTGGAGCCGCGCCCTGAAGTTGTGTGATTGTTGGTTTCAATCCGTCTTGCGATGGAAGTAGTGGAATAAGACTTGCCTTTTTGTCCGTGGCCCTTGTTGGACATTCGTTTCAATCCGTCTTGCGATGGAAGTAGTGGAATAAGAACCATTTGCCTGAAGTTGGGGTCAAGCATTAGCTCGTTTCAATCCGTCTTGCGATGGAAGTAGTGGAATAAGACAGCGTCGTATTAAGAAAGAACTTAGTAAGGATACGTTTCAATCCGTCTTGCGATGGAAGTAGTGGAATAAGTGTCTGGTATCAAGAGTTGAGCGAAGAGCCTACGACGTTTCAATCCGTCTTGCGATGGAAGTAGTGGAATAAGATGTTGACATTCACTGGACCCACAATTGTCCAATTGGGTTTCAATCCGTCTTGCGATGGAAGTAGTGGAATAAGCATTTGTTTTTTTTGGTCATTGTAGAT
>JBCBVN010000608.1:0-935 GCA_039817625.1 Bacteroidota bacterium | reverse complement strand
ATAAGCGTATCGAGGGTTCGAATCCCTTCCTCTCCGCCATCAGAACTTTTGCCATTATATGGTGACGCGATTGCGGCCTATGAGGACTGGCGTATTGTCGATCCAGAATCGAGCACACCGACGATGATGATTCCCGTCATGAAAAGCGAAATGGCGTTGCCGCTCGCCAAAGCGGGGCAAAGAGAAGAAGCCATCGAGGCTGTTAAGGCACAACTCGAA
The DNA here is from genome assembly GCA_039817625.1 of Bacteroidota bacterium. GTDB lineage: Bacteria > Bacteroidota > Bacteroidia > Chitinophagales > Saprospiraceae > Neolewinella. Next base: position 716 of record JBCBVN010000608.1, on the reverse strand, counting down.
ATCGATAGGCGCGCCTTCGAAGCTGACCCCTCACGCCCCATTAACCGCGAGTATGTCATCTTCTCTTTGGACAATGCAATCCCGGTTTATGATGCACTTAATGATATCGAGCAGGCATGTGGGTACGCCTCAGAGCTCATCGACCTCTCGAATGGCTATGAGACTGCAGAGCAAAAGACCACGAACATTGTTACCATGACTGAAAATGCCAAAACGCGTCTGGCAGACTACTGACTATGCGACGCGCGATTCAACGGGGCATTTTAAGCATGTTTTACGATCAGTTTACAAAAAAATTCTGCCAGTCAGGTGTACGAAAATAAATGGCGCTTCTGGGTTAATACCAGCCACTGATTACTTCCCTTTTATTTTATCCTCTCTCGCTCGCATCGGAGACGTAAGCGGGGCTGCAAGTTCTCTAAAGCGGACGACATAAAAGGGTCTATTCGGCGACTATTTGCATTAATAACGAGCTCAATTTCCCACTCAGCTTGGCCAAATTATTGAGCATTAAGGCGACTTATAAGACTTCAGAAACGCTTCATCTGCGTTGATATTGTTGTACGCGGCCCGCTTTAGCTGAGTTTATTATAAAACGAGATAATATTATCTTCGTCGATGTCGCATCGTACGGTGATAGCCTATTCCGAAGTTGCAATATGCCGTGCACTAAACAAATAGTTCGAGACACGAAATTTACCATCGGGAGCATAGAA
>JBCBVN010000607.1:0-995 GCA_039817625.1 Bacteroidota bacterium | reverse complement strand
TCCATCGCAAGACGGATTGAAACAGTCTGACTATGAGATCGACAATAAAACACCAGAGCCTTATTCCACTACTTCCATCGCAAGACGGATTGAAACCAGGTAGATTATTCCACCTAAGAATAACAAGCAGATTCTTATTCCACTACTTCCATCGCAAGACGGATTGAAACTACGAATCTCTATTCAGCTACAAGACAGCAGCTTTGCTTATTCCACTACTTCCATCGCAAGACGGATTGAAACTGGAAGCCACGGTACTAAAGGGCTTACTGAATCACAATCTTATTCCACTACTTCCATCGCAAGACGGATTGAAACTTAAGTTGGCAGTTGTGTACCCCATCCTTAGACCACTTATTCCACTACTTCCATCGCAAGACGGATTGAAACAAATGTTAGCGACGGGACCAAAAAATCCCTCAAACCTTATTCCACTACTTCCATCGCAAGACGGATTGAAACCGGTACTGACGGATCATGATGTCCCTGTACCCTTGGACTTATTCCACTACTTCCATCGCAAGACGGATTGAAACAGACAATACTTTTTCGTCCCATGAGACTTCCATGTACTTATTCCACTACTTCCATCGCAAGACGGATTGAAACTACGAGCTCAATAAAGACATAGAAACCATGAGCTTTCTTATTCCACTACTTCCATCGCAAGACGGATTGAAACTCTTCTATGACGGTGTTGGTCCTCACTGGTACGTTTTCTTATTCCACTACTTCCATCGCAAGACGGATTGAAACAATGGTCCTTGTCTGCGGATCTCATTGCGCCTCAGTCTTATTCCACTACTTCCATCGCAAGACGGATTGAAACTTTGATGCTTCGAAAGGTGAAAGCCAGGGTATATTCTCTTATTCCACTACTTCCATCGCAAGACGGATTGAAACATGCACCTGATTGGCCTAGTGACACACAAAAAAGCTACTTATTCCACTACTTCCATCGCAAGACGGATTGAAACCCATCAACTACATCACCG
>JBCBVN010000606.1:0-1075 GCA_039817625.1 Bacteroidota bacterium | reverse complement strand
ATCATGTAGAAAGGCTTTCAGACAGCGGTCTTAAATGCCTGAATTTCAACACAGCATAGCAATTATTAACCCCGGGTAAAGAATCGAATGAATTTCGACCCCACACCCACTAACCCCTAAATCATGAGAAAGATCCTTTTCACTGCTTTCACCCTTTTTGCCGTATTTAACCTCACCTCAGCCCAAGTAGAAAGCGGATTCGGTATTCGTGCAGGTCTTGGATTGAGCAAGTACTCCGTCAGTGCCGACGGTGTTTCTGTCAACTTCGGAACAGACCCTAAGATATTCATCCGTGGCGTTTATGTGTCTCCGGTCACCTTAGGAGGTGCCATCCAACTAGAAGCCGGCTATAGCGGCCGAGGCATCGATATCTCCGACGATAGCAGTCTGGGTTTTATAGGCGGCGAGATCAATTTTGACTACTTTGACTTTGGTGCATTCTATCGGCAGCAATTTGGTGCAGGTAGCGTCGCCTTCTTCGTTCTGGGTGGTCCCCTGGTCTCTTACGCCCTAAGCGGAAACGAACAATCTGGCGGAGAGGAAAGAGATATAGATTTTGACAATGACGGAATAAACCGCCTGGATGTGGGCATCGAAATCGGCGCAGGTATTCTTTTTGGAACAGAAAAAAATATCGCCCTGGAGATACGCTATGGCAATGGTTTCGTAGACCTGGCAGAGGATATTGAAGGAGGCAGTTTCACGCACTCTGCCTTTTCTTTCGGGCTTGGCATTTTCTTCTGAGTGGTACCTGCTAAAAACTATTGATAACCATCCCAAATTATGGGTAACAGCCATTAAAGGCCTTTTGTGTAAATTAGAGGAGTTATAATATCCTTAGAAGAACACAAAAGGCCTTACTTATTTTCCACCTCATCTAAATTTCAGCCAATGAATAAAATTTTATTATTCGTACTGATCCCCCTATTTAACGTTAGTTTATTGAGTGCTCAAATCCAAAAAGGAGTTGGTATAAGAACAGGATTTTTGGCCAGTAAATACACCCTAAAAGATGGAGCTGCCAGCACTCATTTTGGAACTGAAAATCACTTTTACGTTAGAGGAGTTTCAAGAG
>JBCBVN010000605.1:0-1167 GCA_039817625.1 Bacteroidota bacterium | reverse complement strand
GACCATCTTCAGCAAAATGGACAATGCTGGGCACTAGAACGCGCTCGCCGTTCTGGCCGGCTACTGCCTCGACTTTTCCGTCGTGTACATGGGCAACCAGGCTATTGGTCGTGCCCAGATCGATACCGATAATGAGTTCTCCTCGAGTCTCTGTCGGTGCGGAATCTTCTACTCGCCCTGATTGTAAATCAATACTAAATTTGGCCATGCTGACAAGGGGTTGAGATGAGCTAACGCAAAGCCCGCGGGTATGGTTGGCCGGATCTTCGACCTTTAGCAGATAGCCCTGAGTCCTTTTGAGGTAAAGCTCACCAAACAGCTTTCTCTCATTTACTGAATATTTCCTAATTTTTGACCCAAGCAAAAATCCCTCCATGCCCGCGACACTCCCCATTTTAGACCTAGACCCCCAGGCAAAGCTGGCAGATTTACTGCCCAACGAAGACTTTACAAACAGACTTGCCCAGGTACTTAGCGCTTACCTACCCAAACAACGCTGGTTCACCAGCAAAGGCAAGGACATAGCAGCCGTCGAGATAACACACGCCTTTGTACTGACTGACCAAACTGGTCTGTTGGTACTGACTGCAACCTTCAAAGACAGTAGTCAAGAAATGTACCAACTCCCATTGGCATGGAATTGGGAACCGGAATGGATCGCCGACTTGCAAGACTTCAATCATCATATCGCGATCGCCCAGATTGGCGATCCGGCCCAGGTCATATTATCAGATGCTATAAACCGGGCTAGTTTCAGATCTGCTTTGTTTCGCCTGGTAGCTGATGAGCGATTACAAGATCCCGTCCTAACCAATGATCGCGGAAAACTGATCAAAAATATTGACACTGAGAATGTAGAAAGCGTAGTACCTGCTTTAGATACATCCAATACTGCCATCATATATCAGGATCAGATATTTTTCAAGCTATTTCGTAAGCTCGACCAAGGCCTGAACCCCGACCTGGAGCTGGTTCGGTTTATATCTGAGCATACATCCTTCAAGCATAGCCCAACCTATGGTGGCAGCCTGTCTTTGGGACACATGCACAATGACGACTATGTCAACCTCGGCATAGGCATTGGCAAGGTCGATAATCTGGGTGATGCCTGGGGACTCTTTCAGGACCTCACTGAAGGATTTTATCGGCGAGTTTTAGATCAAAACC
>JBCBVN010000604.1:0-1181 GCA_039817625.1 Bacteroidota bacterium | reverse complement strand
GATGAAGACAGATTGGTGAAAATCAGAGTAGGGGAGCGCTTTTATACCCCTATCGAACTATCTGCTTTCATTCTCCGCCATTTAAAAGAGCGTATTCAGGCTGAGTTAAATCAACAAGTCGAAAAAGCCGTAATTACCGTTCCGGCTTATTTCAATGATGCTCAGCGACAGGCCACTAGAGATGCGGGTCGACTAGCTGGACTAGATGTCTTGCGGATCGTCAATGAGCCTACGGCCTCCAGCCTGGCGTATGGTATTGGCCTGACCGAGGAGGATGAAGGTCAGACAATCGCTGTCTACGATTTGGGCGGGGGAACCTTTGATATTTCGATTCTCCGGATCGAGCAAGGTATCTTCGAAGTGCTTTCTACGCATGGAGATACTCAGCTGGGAGGTGATGACCTCGACCAGGCCATTGTAGACTACTGGCGCCAAGCATACAGCTTGTCTCCAGAGACCAGGGAAGAACTAAACGAAATCAGACTGGCGGCAGAATCAGCCAAAAAGGCATTATCCGGGGTGTCGGAATTTTCTGCACGCGTCATGGATAATGATGTGTTTATAGATCGAGGCACATTTGAAGGGTTAATCGAGGGTTTGATCGAGCAAACACTCGAGAGCAGCAGACAAGCCCTGGCAGATGCCAGTCTGAAAACCAGCGATATTGACCATGTAATCATGGTAGGCGGGAGTACACGTGTGCCCAGGGTGAAAGCATCAGTAGCGGAATTCTTCGGCAAAGAAGTAAATGATACCCTCGATCCGGATCAGGTGGTGGCGCTAGGGGCAGCCATACAGGGAGACGTTCTGGCTGGCAATCAAAAAGATGTTTTGCTACTTGATGTTACCCCGCTATCGCTAGGTATCGAAACGGTCGGTGGATTGATGGATGTCATTTTACCGCGAAACAGCAAAGTACCCGCCAGGGTAGGTCGAAAGTATACCACCAGTGTGGATGGGCAGAAGAATCTCAAAGTAGCCGTTTTCCAAGGAGAACGAGATATGGTAGACGATAATCGCAAGCTCGGGGAGTTCATCCTCCGCGATATTCCACCTATGCCTGCGGGAATCCCTCAGATTGAGATTGTCTTTTACCTCGATGCTGACGGTATTCTGAGGGTAAAAGCCTCTGAGCTTAGAAGTCAAACAGAGCAGTCGGTTTTAATCAAATCTCAATACGG
>JBCBVN010000603.1:0-1190 GCA_039817625.1 Bacteroidota bacterium | reverse complement strand
AGAAATTTGGACAAAAAGCAGCTAGACCAACTCAACGAGTTACTCGAGAAATTGGTCACAGAAAACAAGTAGTTTGTATTTGAGGTCTGGCTAGAGCTATAAAATGCGATTCTGCTGGCCTTATTTCATATCTATTATGCGTCTATCTTTGTCGCATGAGCTTATCCTTGCGTTTAGCCTGGCGGTATCTGTTTGGTAAGAAATCTACCAACGCCATAAACGTCATAACCGCGATAGCGGGACTCGGTGTGACCATTGGTTCAATGGCGCTCATACTGGTACTGAGCTTCTTTAACGGCTTCGAGGATCTTTTCCTCGACATGTTCAACGATCTCAATCCAGATTTGAAAATAACGCCAGCTCAAGGGAAAACCTTTGAAGCCGACTCCGGACTCATCTTTCGCCTGGAGCAGTTGAGTGGAGTTGCTGTCGTGTCTGAAACTTTAGAGGAAACTGCCTTTTTCGAGTATAGAGGCAACCGAAATCCCGGTGAGTTTAAGGGGGTAGATCGCAAGTATGCTGAGATCAATCGCATCGATACTATGGTTCGACGGGGAAGATATGTCCTGGGCAATCCAGGTCGATACAATGCCGTGTTGGGCCGTCAGATGACGCTGGCACTCAATGTAGATGTAGATGATCCTTACGAAGCTATACGTATCTATATGCCACGCCGCAGAAGGAGCGGAACTATTTCATCTTTATCTGGCAGGCAACCCATTCACAGCCGTACAGTGATCCCATCAGCGACTATAAGCACACCGGAAGCTTTTGAAAACCAGGCAGTGATCATCGATATCCGCTTAGCAAGAGAATTGCTTGATCTCCCGGCTCGGACAGTGTCTGCATTAGAAATAAAGCTAGGTAGCGAGCGAAACACCAGGCGGATACAAAAAGAGGTGCAGGAATTAGTGGGGAGCGACTACGTAGTTGCCAATCGTTACCAGCAAGAGAAAGGCCTCTTGAGCCTGATGAATATTGAAAAGTGGATCGCTTTTGCCATTGCTGGTCTGATGATGCTGCTCATCTCCTTCAATCTGGTAGGCGCCCTATGGATGATTGTACTGGAGAAAAAGCGAGACATTGCTATACTACAAAGCATGGGTATGACCGATCGGGATATACACTCGGTCTTTCTAAGGCTTGGATTACTGCTTTGCACCATTGCTTTGGTTGTAGGGGCTATCCTT
>JBCBVN010000602.1:0-1204 GCA_039817625.1 Bacteroidota bacterium | reverse complement strand
GAATTTCTTACTGCCGTGCACGTGCTAAGCAAAAACGTGCATTTAAAGAAGCCAGAAGAGAATCGTGGAAAACTTACATATCTACCCTTACATCAAAGACTCCACCTAAACAGATTTGGGATAGGATAAGAAAATTGCAAGGGAAATTTTCTCCCTCTCCTTTGCCTGTATTAAAGATTGGTAGTGATTTTATAACACATCCTGTAGATGTTGCAGAAACTCTTGCTGCCCATTTTGCTGGGGTATCAAGTGCAAATCATTACCCTGTAGAGTTTCAAGCAATAAGGAATACTACTAGAATAGTGCCACCTCTTAGTTCCAACACAGAATCGTATAACTTGAATTATTCAATTTTAGAGTTTGAGAATGCTATAAGTAAATCGTCTCCAACTTCCCCTGGCGAAGATGGGATTCTTTACTCTTTCGTTTCTCATCTTCCCCAAGATACTAAACACTTTCTTCTTGATATCTATAATGGACTTTGGTCCTCTGACTCTTCTCCAACTTCATGGCATACTTCACTCATTGTATCCATTTTGAAGCCATTGAAAGATCCTAACCTTCCACAAAGCTACCGTCCTATTGCCCTTACGAGTTGCCTTTGTAAAATCTTTGAAAGGATGGTAAATACTCGTTTAGTCTGGATCTTAGAATCTCGAAAGCTACTTTCAAATAGACAATTTGGTTTCCGTAAGAATAGGAGTACTATGGATCCTCTCCTCATGTTATCTAGGGAGGTCCAGCATGCCATTGCAAGCCAGAACCAGACAATTGCAGTATTTTTTGATATTGAGAAGGCTTACGACACCACATGGAGGGATGGTATCCTCGAACAGCTTGCGTCTTGGGGTATTGGAGGTCACATGTTTGCTTTTTTGGGGAACTTTCTTTCTAACCGCTTATTAAAGGTTAGAGTAGGCTCAGAATTCTCTTCTGCTCATGGGCAGGAGGAGGGAGTTCCACAGGGCAGTGTTGTAAGTGTGACGCTTTTTTGCGTAGCAATGAATCGTCTCCTGGAGACTGTACCTGTGGGAGTTCAATCTTCGGCTTACGCTGATGATTTTTCATTGTACTGTAGTGCATCCACTGCTCTTGAAGCAGGCCGTAGAGTTCAGAATGCAATCAATAGGGCTTCAGCTACTGCAAGGAGTAGAGGTTTTAAGTTTTCCCCTTTGAAAACCAAAGCCATGCGGTTTTCAAGGAG
>JBCBVN010000601.1:0-1230 GCA_039817625.1 Bacteroidota bacterium | reverse complement strand
CCAAAAGTATATCCAAATCTCAGGCCTATAGTAAGTTCCCGAAATGGTTGCCCAGAAGACTGATTGTCTAAGTAGGTCGCTGTAATACCTAATTGACTGGCTTTAAACATTTGGTAATTACCGGAAATTTGAAAACGGAAGAGGTCACTGGCTTCCTGTCCTTCTGCATTTACTTGCGAAAATGCTGCAGTAGCTCCCAGCTGAAGAGGTAGTTCTTTTCCCCATTTTATCTGATATCCAATACTCGGTCCAAATAAAATAACCTTCCCCGTTGGCAATTGATTTTGATGGGCCAGAATAGATGCGCTTATGTTTGACCGTCTGTCCTCGCCGTGTGTAAAACTCAGGTTGTAAGCAATAAGGGCCATTAGAAACTGACTGTGGCCATCGTCCTGGATATTGTCGTTGCGTATGGTCTGTGCGTCTTGAAAAGTGAAATTTGATGTGACGAATTGTCGTCCGTTTTTGCCCAGTTGAAAAGTATTCACCAAGTTGATGTTGTTGTTGCTCTGAACAATTACGATACTATCTATTTCTACAAAAGGAACATTAATGGCTCTTATTCGATTGGTCGTTCTGAAATTTGACCAGTTTATTTGGCTGTTAATGCCTGCTGTCCACTGAGCACTCAGGGCTAAGCTGCCAATAAATCTCTTGAATCCATTTTGCCCAGATGATTGGTTCAAATTGTTTCGCTGAAGACCTACACGGCCTTGCACCTGGTACTTGCCCTCTTCGATAGGAAGCGATACTTGTGATGTGATGTTTTCTATGTCGTTTTGAAAATATAGAGAACCCAATGTGCGGTAGCCTGGATCAATACGCTCGAATTGCACGAGCAAGTCAAATGGTCCCGGATTAAACTGAATGCCAAATTGATATGCCTGATGATATCCCGTACTTATTTTTGGATTGAATAATCCAAATAGACGCTGCAGACTTGTAGCATTTTCTAATGCTGGTTGCCACTGGTCTCTGGTAAGTGCAGACAGTGCCCACTCACTTTGAAAAATTAGTTTATCGGATATCTGCTGATTAAAACTTAATCCAAGACATACATTTCGCTCGGGGCGATCCAGACTATCTACGGATAAAGGATCCTGATTCTCTGTTCGGTCAGCTGCCGAGAAAATACTTAGCTTGACTTCAGTTTTCTCGTCTTGATATCCCAATTGTAACCCTCCACCCATTCGCTGATAAGGAGATTCCAGCCTTTGAATACTTCCTGCG
>JBCBVN010000600.1:0-1279 GCA_039817625.1 Bacteroidota bacterium | reverse complement strand
GATTTCCTTTGCATTATGATCGACAAGACTGAAAATTATGAGAGAGAATGAGAAAACGAAATCTCCGGATGACTTGATGCAGCTCTCCAACATGAAAGAAAGTGTCGAAGCACTTTTGCCTTACACTGGTGAGCTGATGTTAGGCCACCTGAGGTATGGTACCCATAGCAGTAATCACGTAGAGACCTGCCATCCCTTTTTGAGACAGAGCAACTGGAAAACTCGCTGCCTGATACTAGCTGGCAACTTCAACCTGACTAATGTCGATGAGCTTTTTGACCAACTGGTTGAGCTTGGCCAATACCCCAAGGAAAAAAGTGATACGGTAACTGTATTGGAAAAGATCGGACATTTTCTGGATGACGAGGTAGACAGACTACATGCCTGGTATAAGCCAGATGGCTACAGCAATCAGGAAATAAATGGTTTGATTGCTCAAAATCTGGACGTTGCCAGATTATTACGCCGGGCCAGCAAAAAATTTGATGGAGGTTATGTTATGGGCGGAATGATGGGCCATGGAGATGCCTTCGTACTCAGAGACCCTGCCGGTATCCGCCCGGCCTTTTACTACCACGATGATGAAATCGTGGCTGTTGCCAGCGAGCGCCCGGCCCTGCAAACAGTATTTGACATTCACGTAGACGATATAGCGGAGGTAGATCCTGGCCATGCACTGATCATCAAACAAGATGGTCGGGTGAGCATGGAGATGGTCAATGAGCCAACCAAGCGTGCTGCTTGCTCGTTTGAACGAATCTACTTTAGTCGTGGGAATGACCGAGACATTTACCTGGAGCGCAAGGAGCTGGGGCGCAGACTGGCTAAACGAGTATTAGAAGCCGTCGATTACGACTTCGACAATACGGTATTCAGCTATGTACCCAATACAGCCGAAGTGGCTTTCTACGGTATGGTACAAGGCTTGGAAGAAGAGCTGGCTAAGTGGAAGCGCGACAAGATCAAAAAAGCAGAAAAAGCCGGTAAAAAGCGTAAACTCAGATCAATACTGGAAACCCAGGTGCGCAACGAAAAGCTCGTCGTTAAGGATGGCAAAACCCGCACCTTTATCGCAGACACCAGTAGCCGAGACGAAATGGTGAGCCACGTTTACGATGTCACTTACGGAATCGTACGCAACGAAGTCGATACACTCGTTCTGCTCGATGATAGTATAGTACGTGGAACGACCATGCGAGACAGCATCATCAAAATCGTATCGAGACTCAGGCCCAAGAAAATCCTGATTGTCAGCTCTGCTCCTCAGATCCGGTATCCG
>JBCBVN010000599.1:0-1315 GCA_039817625.1 Bacteroidota bacterium | reverse complement strand
CGCTCTATGTCTATTGGTAATCAGTGTCGGCGTAGGATTTCTTTTTTCTATCGTTGGGCAAACCATCATCCTAATTTCTGGGGCATATACGCTGTGGTTAGCCTGGATACGCAATGACCAGCTATCCGCAATCCTGGTAAGAGCTGCAGGTGTGCTGGTTGCCGCTATTGGAATTTTGTACTTACGCTGGTCGGTAACCTTATTCTGGCCCGAATGTCCAGACATTGAGCCTTTTGGAATGTCCATTTTTCAAGCTGGGGTATTAGTAGAAAGTCTCATTTTGCTAGCGGGTTTACTCGTGCACGATCGACAATCCAGAGCGGATACAGAACAGAAGAATCAGGCGAGAATCCAAAAGCTGAGACAACAACTGACAGTCAGAGCTACTGCAAAGGAAAGTTACCAGCCGCTATCCGTCGGCAAGGGCAGATTCATTGATCTGAACAAGTTGGAATTCCTTAGAACTAAAAAGAAAGATTGGTTTGTAGCATACTATGCAGATGGCTCATCAGAAACCTATCCCATAAGATTAAGTCATGCGGAGAAGAGTTATTTTTCAAAAGAACGACTATTAGTCAGGCATCATAATAGTAGTATGGTATGGCTTCCTGCTATATCTTACTATCACCCTAAAGGTAGACATGAAATAAAGCTGAAGAACCGTTCCGAAATCCTTACAGTTTCGGCCCGGTTCAGAGAAAGCTTTGCCTTAGAATACAATCAGTTTAAAAAGAGTAGAGAGTGAACTGCTATTCATAAAATTTCAATTGGTGGGCAAAAAAGCCAAGTTGGTGGATTTTGAATTCGTACCCGTTGCCTGTCCACAGTAGACACCCCTATCATGTGCTGGAAAATTCATTCACACATGAGACGCCACGAGTATGCTGCCTTGGTCCTACAGCAGCTTTTTCACCAAGTTGGTCCACCAACAGCCAGATCTCTGGAAGAGCTGAACAAACTTGAAGACCAGCTGGCTACTGGATTACTACCCGGCTCTTTCCAGTTTACCATCCATCTGTATGATCGCCCCAAGATAACCCGACCGATACAACTGCATCAGCACCTACACATAAATGAAATATCTTATGAAGATTATTTCGATTTGATTCACGATCAATGGTGGAAACTCTATCTCTTCTTCGGTATAGCTGCCTACAGAGTCAGCGAAAAGTACAGGGATGAATTACTCGATCAGCATGCAACCAACCAAATCAAGGTTCCCTTGCGCATAAATGGAGGTCCTGACTATGTTTGGTACAACCAGGTTTCCATTCCTGCTGCCTTCGACGAGTACGGGCGAATGGCCGCTCATATT
>JBCBVN010000598.1:0-1383 GCA_039817625.1 Bacteroidota bacterium | reverse complement strand
ATTTTATCAGTTTTAGGAAAAAGGCACATCAATACATTAAACAAGTACAAATTACAGCCAATCAATTGGCTAACCTAAGTTGGATCATACCCAATTATTGGTAAGATGAATCCGAGATATAGTTACCCCCACGCCTTACAGACAAGACCAATCAAAACATCCGATTTACCAATAATATTTATTCTATTTTGCCTTTTCAACTAGTCTTACAGTCATGCCACGACCAACCGCCTCAGCCGTTATTTTTGCCATAAATGCGGCCATTCGATTGGGTCGCAATATGCAGCAGGCCTTCGCCCAGAGCGTTCGTGCTCAAGCCATCACCCTTCCCCTGCCGAATGTGAGACTGGAAGCAGACCTGGATATAGCGCATCGATACTTTGGCAACCTACACCCAGCTCAGGGTGGAGCGCAGTTCCTGGACCAAATAGAAGACCTGGAGCAGCTGCACCAACGCGCTTTCTACAATCCCAACCGACCAGATCTCAGACCACTCAATGGCCGAGAAGCCAAGCGCTACCTCGATTACTATCGCCAATTTCGCAGGACTCAAATCGCTACCGAAACTGGCAAACTCAGACCTGATCAAATCAACGCTCAGGAGTTGGCCGCACTTTTCAGCATCAGGCAGTGGAACGAAGGCAGTGATCCGGATTTCAGCCCAATTCGGAAGATAGCAGGCACCTTGGTCGAGATAGGTATCGACTATTTTAATCAGGTCCCCGGTGCATTGAATAGGCAATCAAGCCTTGGTCAAGCGCTCGAGCATTTCCTCGATGCGTTTGATCGCATTCCATTTGCCGACAAGCAAAAGCTGCACCGACATGCCGAATTCATCATTCCTGAGCTATTCATCGCATCTGCTGAGGCCATCAGTAGCCTCAGTGAGGAGCTGACCGGCGATCCAAAAATTCAGGACTTTATACAAGCCGCTGGTCAAGGAATCGCTCAAGACCTGGTACAGCAGATCGAGCAAATACCCACCGGAGACATTGCTGCCCGCAGAGCGGCCGTTTCCTGGGGGAGAATACTCCTTCGATCAGCGGTAAGCAATGCAGCCTATTATGTAGTCGACGGCCCATCGCGACTCTTTGACCTCAATGCTGGCGGACAGGCACTCATACAGCAAACAGGAGGCGTACTGCTGGCGGCCATACTCGAGAAGCCCAATGACATAGATCTGGGTGCAGGTCTGAGCCGGCCCGTTCTAGACCGACTCTTACAAACCAGCTTTGGCGTAATTGCTCAACACCCCAGCTTACTGGCTAGAGATGCCGGGCTGAAAAGTGTCATTCAGGGCGTCAGTGGTGCGATGGCACAAACCAGTTTCAGGAATCGACCAGATTATCTACCCGAAATCGCCCGACTGATCTTGGCGTATAC
>JBCBVN010000597.1:0-1387 GCA_039817625.1 Bacteroidota bacterium | reverse complement strand
AACGGTGGTAACTTCTTCAACGAAGCGCCAGACGATTTCACTCTTGATGCAACCGATGTTTTAGAAGAGTTCGCATTGGAAGATGAGTATTTCGTATCTCCACTGGAGCTAGAGCGTGAGTTGATCAACCTGTCTCCACTACCCAACACGGATCTAGTTGACGGCGGTGTCACAACAGCTGAGACACCTACGGAGGACAGATCCGGTACTGCCCGCGATGCAAATCCTGACATTGGTGCGAATGAGTTATTGGGTGAAACCGTTGTTGACATTGCCGTAAACAGTGGTATTCACAACACACTCGTTTCTGTATTGGGCACAGCCAACTTGGTCACTACCCTACAAGGCGACGGTCCTTTCACCGTATTTGCTCCAACTGACGATGCATTTGCTGCTGTTCCAGAAGAAGTCTTGAACACAATTTTAGCTAATGTAGAAGGATGTCTGGTTCCTACGCTCACGTACCATGTAGTTGTAAATGATGAGCAGGGTGACGGTAATGGTGTGATTACTTCACCTGAGTTACGTATTGGAGACATTGAAACAGCAACTACTTTCCAGGGAGAAGAACTGGCCTTTGTAGAAGAAGACGAGGCTGTTTCTGTCACTCACTTTGCTGGATCATCCAATATTGTACTAGCAGACTTAGTTGCAAAGAATGGTGTTGTGCACGTTCTTGACGCCGTTATGCTCCCACAAGCAGTTGTAGAAGGAGGATGCTTGACTAGTGTTGAAGATTTGACTGATAGTGGTCTTGACCTTTCTATCTTCCCCAACCCAGTCGTTGAGAAGTTGGAAATTAGCGCTCAAGATCCTAGCATTGGCAACTTTGAAATGAGCCTGATCGATGGTCTAGGCCGTTTCGTATCTACTTATAGCTTAGGCAATGGTAGCCACGAGATCGACATGACCAGCCTACCTGCAGGTAACTATACACTTCTCTTCATCGTAGAAGGCGAGATGTACAGTACTCAGATCGTCAAGCAGTAATAGTCACTGCACGATAACCGAATAAAAAATCCCCGCTGGCGGCTTCGCCAGCGGGGATTTTTTATTTCTCCGATATAGATGCCATTTCTTCAGCTACTCTTCGCGTACCACGGCATCAACTCGCGTAGCTCTTCGAGCTGGTAGTACTGATGCGAGATACCCTATCACCAGTACGACAACAGCAATAATGGGTATATCACTAATCCGCATTGAGATGGGAAATGGCTCATTCGCCGAACCTGGCAAGAGGAATAATTCGTATCTCAGCTGCAACCAATACACGATAGCAGCAAGGATAGCCCCTACAACCAAAGCAATGGTGCAAAGCAGTAATCCAAGCCTCAGAAAGACCGAGTGTATATCCCGATCGGTCATACCCATGCTTTGTAGTATAGCA
>JBCBVN010000596.1:0-1394 GCA_039817625.1 Bacteroidota bacterium | reverse complement strand
GGCGGCGGCACCCGCTACCATCAGGATGAGCTTTTTAAAGTTCTTGACCGCTTTTACCTCTTCACCATAGGTGCCAGATGCAGGCTCTAGTGAAGGCATGGAAGCCAGCTCTTTTTGTACACTCCAGGCAGGTCCTACGAGATCGATGGCTCCTTTCATGGCCCTGCGCAACAGCATATCTACGCTGAGCAGGCGATTGATTTCATTGGTGCCCTCATAGATTCGATTGATGCGGGAATCCCTGTAACCTCTGGCTATTGCACTTTCCTCGCTATACCCCATTCCACCATGAATTTGGAGTACTTCATCTATGACGAAGTCGAGCACCTCCGAACCGGTAAACTTGAGTAAGGCGCACTCGATGGCATATTCCTCTGCTGCTGCTCTTTTTGCTTCACCATATACTACACCCTGGTCTTTTGAAGCTTCAGCGTGATCTTGCAGCATTTGGCTGACGCGATAGAGCGCACTTTCCGCAGCAAATGATCTGATGGAACATTCGGCAATCTTGTACTTGATGGCTCCGAAATTGGAGATGGGCTGCTTGAACTGATGACGCTCATTGGCATACTGAATACCCTGAGAGATGGCATGCTTGGCTCCGCCCAGGCTCAGCGCATGCAACTTAAAGCGTCCGGTGTTTAGCGCATTGAAGGCAATTAAGTGCCCCTTGCCAATCTCGCCTAGTAGATTTTCCTTGGGGACTTGCACATTTTCGAAGAAAACCTGTCTGGTTGAGCTGCCCTTTATCCCGAGTTTGTACTCTTCGGCTCCAAGGCTTAAGCCATCTGAGTCGGCAGGGACTAGGAAGCCGGTAAATTTGTCGCCATCTACCTGAGCAAATACCACAAACAGGTCTGCGAAGCCCGCATTGCTGATCCACATTTTCTGGCCGTTGATCAGGTAGTGATTCCCATCTTCAGTCAGGTCAGCCCGCGTTTTCGCTGCGAGCGCATCAGATCCCGATCCAGGTTCTGTCAGACAGTATGCTGCGATGATTTCGCCACTGATGAGTTTGGGTAAATAGTGTGCTTTTTGTTCTTCTGTCCCAAAATATAGAATGGGCAACATGCCGATACCTGTTTGCACAGCGTAGGCAACGGTGAAAGAAGCAGAACTCGCCCCAAGGGTATCTGTGATCAGGGTATTGGTATTGGTGTCTAGTTGGAGACCACCAAAAGACTCAGGCATATGGCTGCCCAGTAGACCTTGTTCTGCCATCTTGCGCAGTAAGCCCGGCATCAGCCCTTCTTCCTGCTTTTCGATACGGTCAATGACTGGCCAGATCTCGGCCTCGATATAGTCAGTGACCATACCCTTAATCATAAGTTGCTCCTCATTGAAGTCTTCAGGTATGAAAGTTTGTTCTGCAGATGTATCGTCTACTAGAAATG
>JBCBVN010000595.1:0-1439 GCA_039817625.1 Bacteroidota bacterium | reverse complement strand
GTAGAATTCATCAGAGACCGGTTCTTGGCGAGCTTCCGCATCTACTGCCTTGTTGCCTTCTAGCGTATACGTGCCAGTGACAGAAGTACCATCGTTGATAGACCAATCCATTCCCCCTTCGTAGATGGCATTATTTGGGCATTCTGGCTCGCAGGCACCGCAATTAATACATTCATCCGTAATCATGATCGCCATAATCCTAGCGCTTTCTTTTTGTTCATTGGGTAAACAGCTCATTGGGAGCCATTGTTTACGGCCGCAAATTTAATGTTTGCTCAGGATTTGCCAAAGTCCTATCTTGCCGAATGTACACCAGAACGATGCAATGTCATTTCTTGCCTTATTAATCATTTTACTTTTTGGTGCAGGACTCTTCTGGCTGATCGCCTATCTCCTGCGGCGCCGTATGCGGCGTGTTTCCATTGTCATTGCTAGCATTGGTACCCTTATCGCCTTATTTCTTCTGGGCTTATGGCTGGTAGAAGTTTCTGGCTGGCAACGGGAAGGCCTGTTTATGCAACTAGCCTATGGATTAGAGCAAGAAGATATTATCGATTTTATCGAATACCAGGATGATATTACGGAGACGAGCATGCTTATGATGAGTATGGCGGGAACCGCACTGACGCAAATGGTGGAAATTAATCCTGAACATCAGGACTTCACCGTTGAGCAATTGACCTGGATGGTGGGTTATCTAACGAATGAAGATCGGTTTCCAGTTTGGCGGGAGAAACGCAGTTGGAGTCAGCAGTTGTTCTTTTTGACACACGCATCAATCGTCATGGCTCATTATCAGACCGCGACCGCCGACACCCTACACGATGAACGATGGAAGCAGGTCATAACTTTCCTGCACAACGGCATTCGACGCTCCCAATACAAGCACTTAGCTTCTCGACCGCAGGATAGCGCCTTGCGTCCAGCTGATAATGCAGCGGCCTTGTACGCGCTTAAGCTCTATGATAACTATCATGGTACATCCTATGCCCAAAGTGCCGGTGAAGATTGGAGCAATTATATCCGGAAAGAGCTCCAATTTGAAGATACGAAATTGCCCTGCGCTGGTTTCACGGTTACCAACCGATGTCGTTTAAGTCCGGTGGGTGGATCGTTGGCGATGCTCAATGCCTACACCGAGGCGGCAGAGCTGCCAATTGCCAGGGATTTTTGGCGGGAATTTCGCTATTATTACAAGGAAAGTTTTGTCAATATTTTCGGCTGGGTCAACCTGATGGCTCGCGGAGGTGATCTGCCAGATTTTTGTGAATCTAGCATGAGACCACTCCTGTGCGAGCACTACCAGTACGAATCCTCTTTTGCGCAATACGCAGCGGCGCAACGAAAAGACTGGATCACCTATTACCAGTTGAACAACAGCATGTTGATGACCGATTTCTTCCGCCCACCGAATCGTTTGTGGCAAAAACCACCCCAAG
>JBCBVN010000594.1:0-1448 GCA_039817625.1 Bacteroidota bacterium | reverse complement strand
GGAAGGCGTTATCGCGACACGTGGTATCGAGCGCCGTCAGGAACTGGAAGATGAAATGGAAAGGCGGGTCGTCAACAATAAAGATGAGTGGTACATGCACGTAGATGCCCTCACCGATCTGACCAACATCGCTCGCCGTCAGTTGCCCTATGCCCGGAGCAATGCCTATGTCGGCGAACTCAACTACAACATCGACCTCTTCCGACTCGCCAATTATGCAGGCAGACTCATCAGCCGTATGGATAACAATGGCGAAGCGGGTTTGCGTGAAGTGGTTCCCAGGGCCGAAGCTTACCTCAGTGGCTTTTATTCCAATTATCGGCCGGAGGTAGATCGGGCTGTTGCGGCGAAGCTGCTGCCTATTTACTTCGACAAAGTAGAGGATGGTCATCAAAGTCCTCAAGCCAAAGCACAGCTCGAATTTGCCGGAGATGTCTCCACACTAGTCGCCACTCTTTTCGAGAACAGCTTCCTGACCGATGGTGAGCGTTTGCTCAGTTTGTTATCGTCTGATCCGGCCGCACTGATCCGCCAGCTAAAGGGAGATCCGGCCATCCAGTTCGTTAGCCAGCTCAATGGCGATCACGAACGCCTCGTTCTTAGCGCGCTTCGCCCGCTACAAGAGCAAGAGACCGCCGCTCAGCGGCAGCACATCGCCTCCATGATGGCCGTTTTCCCAGGACGTACTTTCTGGCCAGACGCCAATGGCACCATGCGTGTCAGCTACGGCAGCGCCGAAGGCTATGTAGATGGCGAAAATATCGATCAGCACTATATGACTTACCTCAGCGGCGTGATCGATAAGTACCAGCCTGGCGATTACGAGTTTGATCTCCCGGCCGCACTGATCCAACTCTATGAGGAAAAGGACTACGGGCGCTATGCCACCGAAGATGGCCGCATGCCCGTTTGCTTCCTGGGCAGTAACCACACCAGTGGCGGCAACAGCGGAAGCCCTGCCATCGATGCTGATGGACAGCTGGTCGGTCTCAACTTTGATCGCGTCTGGGAAGGCACCATGAGCGACATCAACTACGACCGCAGCATTTGCAGAAACATCATGGTTGATATCCGCTATGTGCTGTTTCTCACCGAAAAGCTCGGCGGTGCCAGTCACCTGATTGAAGAGATGACCCTGGTCGAATAGTCGTTCTCCACGAGGATGTACAAGTATACATCCTCGTGGAACTTCTTTTTCACAGAAAGCATTCGACTTTTAAGTAAAAGGTCTTACTTTTGCATCCCGTTACGGAGAAGTGACAGAGTGGTCGAATGTACCGGTCTTGAAAACCGGCGTAGCGCAAGCTACCGGGGGTTCGAATCCCTCCTTCTCCGCATATTAATGCCTAACCCATTGAGGGTTAGGCATTTATCTACACTCAAAGACTGACACTGTGGCAAAACTGTGTCAGTAGTTAGCCTATATTCTAAAGGCTGATTTAATGAAA
>JBCBVN010000593.1:0-1480 GCA_039817625.1 Bacteroidota bacterium | reverse complement strand
CCCATTAATCCGGTATTCGAGCCGGCAGATTTTGCGGGTATACTATATCCAGAGGATAACCCTACAACTACTGCTGGCCTTGATTTGGGTAGGCACTTGTTTTACGACTCCAAGCTATCGGCAGATGGGATGGTCAGTTGCGCGAGTTGCCATAGACCTGAACTGGCGTTTACGGATGGTGAAACGCTATCTATTGGTATTGCCAACCGCTTGAGTGATCGCAATGCGCCGGGTTTGACGAATATCGGATACAATCACTTTTCCTTGTTCTGGGACGGCAGAGCTCCGACTCTGGAGATTCAGGCTCTTGATCCACTGACGGATCCTAGAGAGATGGGTGGTCATTGGCCCGATATACTTCGGTATCTCAAGGAAGATGGTTATTACTCTGATGCATTTGTCGAAGCATTTAAGCTGGAAGATGAATCTGAGATCACTCCTGTTTTGGTTGGTCAGGCCTTGGCACAATTTCAAAGATCGCTTATCAGCTATCGGTCTAAATACGATAGGTTTTTGCGAGGAGAGGTAGAGTTTACCGATCGGGAAAAGAGAGGTTGGGCCATTTTCTTTGATAAAGCCGAAGAGGGTGGTGAGTTTGTTGGGTTACCAACCGGAGAGTGTGCGCATTGTCATGCTGCTCCACACTTCAGTAACCAGCAGTTTTTTAACAATGGGATAGACCTTGCGCCTGAGTTGACAGAATTTCAGGATCTGGGTAGGGGAGGGGTAACTCAAATGGTGTCTGACAATGGGATGTTCCGAACACCGAGCTTAAGAAATGTATCCCTAACTGCACCCTATATGCACGATGGGCGATTCCAGACTTTAGATGAGGTATTGGATCACTACAACAAGGGCGGAGAATATGCACCCAACCGTAGCCCTAATGTCAGGCCATTGGGACTTAGCGAACAAGATAAAGCCGATTTGTTGGTATTTTTACAAACCTTAACTGACCATCAATTTGTTGATGAGCAAGTATTGGAAGCCCGCAAAGTGGGCTATGAGCTAGAGATTAAGTAATGATGAGTGCGATCCTAAAGTATTGTAAATTATTTCTGTCGAGTGTTGCCCTATTTGCAGGGCGAAAATCAGTACACAGACTGAGCGCCATGCATACGTATGCTTTGGTCTTTGCTGTGTTAATGGTTGTGTTCACGTCTTCGGCTTGCGAAGATGATGACAGTGACCCGCCTATGCCTCCAGGCCCTGGAGAGGAAATGATCGAAGGGCCTAATGTAGCTACGCCATACACACTTGAAATCGCCAGCTTCATGCCCAGGCCTCCTGAGGCCAATATGATTGAGCTCACCGAAGAAGGCATCGAGCTTGGTCGCAGACTCTTTTACGACCCACTCATGAGTCGAGACAACACTATTAGTTGTGCGAGTTGCCATAGACAAGAACTGGCCTTCACCGATGGTCGCAGGTTGAGTCCCGGTGTAAGAGGTTTGCCTGGAATGAGGAATGCTATGTCACT
>JBCBVN010000592.1:0-1487 GCA_039817625.1 Bacteroidota bacterium | reverse complement strand
GTGGGTTTATAACCTAAGGATCAAGGTTCTTTATACAATTACAGGTTAAATTTATTCATTACTGATATCCAGATCTCATGATATTGTCAACGCCTTTAATGTGTTTCATAGTCAAGTTGTATTGTTGAATCTGCAGGGCCCACCGAAGTATGCGCTGATTGGAATTCTTCATACGTTGAATGAATACAAGTGGATTATGGTCCGTGTAGACAGTAACTGGATGAAGGCTATGTAGATAACAATCAAATTTTCTCAGTGCTAAGATCAGACTCAGTGCTTCCTTCTCAATGGTGGAATAAGATTGCTGGTGCTTTTTAAGTTTAGCTGAAAAGTATGCAACTGGGTGAAGAAGATTTGAGTGCAGATCTTCTTGCATCAAAACAGCCCCTACACCATAACTACTAGCATCAATTTGTAGAACAAAAGGCTGAGAATGGTCTGGATTCCGTAAAACTGGCTTAGATGTAATCAGAAGTTTGAGTTGTTCATAGGAATCTTGGCACTCTGAAGTCCATTTGAATTGACGCTTAACACTTGTTAAGTCAGTAAGAGGCTTGGCTATTGTGGCAAAATTACTGCAGAAACGCCTGTAAAGCCCAGCCATACCCAGGAATCTCATTAGAGACCTACGGGATTGGGGCACAGGATATGAGCTTATAGCTTCAACATTGACTTCTTTAGGTTTAGTTTTCCCATGTCCAACAATATGGCCTAAGTAGGTGACATTGGCACTGCAGAATGTGGATTTTGCTAAATTGATGGTAAATCCAGCATCACTTAAGAAGCCAAACAAGGATTTTAGCCTCTCAACATGAGCTTCCCAAGTATCTGAAATAACTAGCAAATCATCTAAATACGAATTAATGCCTTCAAGACCTTGTATGGTATAATTGATAGCTCCCTGAAAAGTAGCCGGGGCATTAATCATACCAAAAGGCATTACAGTGTACTGAAATAATACAAATGGAGTTATGAAGGCTGATATTGACTTTGCATTATCTGTTAGGCCTATTTGATAATATCCTTTCTGCAGATCAATTTTTGTGATGAACTTGGCTTGACCAACTGAGTCAATTAAGTCATCAATTAATGGAAGAGGATAGGAATCTGGTACTGTAATTTGATTTACTTTCCTGTAGTCAGTGCATAACCTGTTTGAGCCACCAGGTTTAGGCACCAACAAAGAAGGCGAAGCCCATGGAGAGTTGCTTGGTTCGGCGAGTCCATGGTCAAGCAAGTAATCCACCTCGCTCTTTAGGATTTTCTTCTTCTCAGGACTGACTCTGTAGCAGCTTTGTTTGATCGGTCGTACCTCAGGATCGGCAAGCTGGACATCATGCAAGGTGTGAGTGCAATGTCCTGGTTCATCTGCAGTTACCTGAGGATAGTCATGGAGAACAGAACACACATCAGATCTTTTATGATTAGGCAAATGTTCCAAATACTTGTCCAAATTAGATAAAATCTCTGAGTTGCTGGCATTGCAG
>JBCBVN010000591.1:0-1579 GCA_039817625.1 Bacteroidota bacterium | reverse complement strand
GCCAGGTATCAGACCTTTTCCGCATTTTTCAGGAATCACCCACTTTCCAGCCAATCCGGGATGGAAGTCTTTACTGTGGCAGCGAGATGATTTTGTCTACCACTGGCGCAACTGTGGGCTTGTGGGAAGATGAGGCCGGCAATATTTTAAGCACTAACGACAGCCTGACAATCACCGAGCCGGGAACTTATACCGCATATTTTCTAGGATCAAATGGGGAGGTATGCCTACTGGATTCCTATCAATTCATCTTGGGTGGATCAGACAACTTTGAAGTATTGGTTACCACTGGCCTCCCCTGCCAGCCACCCACCTTATTCCCTTCTGATCAGTTACTGAACGATATTAGCTGGTATGACATCTTCAATAATGTAGTCGGCACAGATTTCTACTTTACACCAGATGCCCCCGGACAGTACATCTTTGAGGGTACCGACCCGTTTGGAAACTGCGTAGTCAGGGATACCTTTAACGTAAGTGTGCCTGAGTGTCAGATAGCCGAGGGCACTATCTGGATAGACGAGGGAGATTGTACCTACAACGGAACTGAAATTGGGCTAGCACAAGCCAGGCTCTCCTTTACTCGAGTAGGCGGACCACCTGCGGAAGTCTACTATACCCTTTCCGATACCGAGGGCAATTGGAGCATAGAATTGCCAGTCGGCCAATATGAAATCGAGTATGATGGCGTCATTAGCCAATTATATTCCAGTTGCCCTAACCAGACCATTACTATCGTGGCCAACACGGACGCTAACCCGGTAGACGTATTGGTCAATGCCCTTGAAGACTGTCCCAGGGTTACGATAGATCTGGCCATTCCCTTTTTAAGGAGATGTTTTGAAAACACCTTGTTCCTAAGCTATCGAAATACAGGTAGTGTACCTGCTCAAGATGCTACTATCACTGTAGAATTGGATGATTTTCTAATTTTTGAGAGTTCTACTTTTCCTGCAAATGTGAACGGGCAAACGCTCACCTTCGACCTTGGTGATTTAGATCCACAGGATGGAGGTCTGATTCAGATCGGTGTCACCGTGAGCTGCGATGCTGATCTAGGGCAGAGTCACTGCATACAAGCTACTGCTAGTCCAAATGAGCCCTGCCCTACCCCTGATATGGCCTGGTCGGGTGGTACCGTAAACATCACAACCATTTGCGATGATGATCAAAGTCGCTTTGAGATAGAAAATATTGGGATAGGTGATATGACCGTTCCCTTGAGTTACATCATTGTCGAAGATGGTGTGATGTTCAGAGAGGAGCCATTCACAGAAGATGCATTGACTATTGCAGAGACGGTGGAATTTATCCTGCCCGACCCTGACAAATCCTACTGGATTCAGTCCAACCAGGAGCCTTTTAGCCCTGGTGATCCGATGCCTACTGCCTTTTCTGCTGGTTGCAGCACGAACCCCGATGGGTCTTTTGCCAATCAGTTCGGTAATGGAGATGAAACCTATTGGTATGAGGAAGTCTGCCTACCCAATATCGGTGCTTTCGACCCCAATGACAAGACGGCTCTGCCGGTTGGCTACGGCGTTGATCATTTCATAGAACCTACTGTAGTAGGTTCTAT
>JBCBVN010000590.1:0-1624 GCA_039817625.1 Bacteroidota bacterium | reverse complement strand
TCTTAATCGTCCTTTGGGGAGGGCAAATCTGGTATTTTTTTTATGCCTATTCCTGCCTATTGAAATTATCCTCCTTGCACTCGTGACACTGAGTCTGGCGATCCGAATAAGGATTGGGCTCATTGCATTATTCATCATCCTTGTCTTGGGCACAACCGGAATCATCGGCTTTTTCCCGCATTTACACTTTTTTGGATTTGGAATTGGTGACATAGATAGTAAAGCAGCTAGTGTAGAAATGAAACATCTGGGGTTACTAATCATCTTATGTTACTTCTGGAGAAAGAAACTTCTAAAAATCTGGCGAGCTACATCCGCAGAGCCTTCGGAGGTCAGAGCGGGAAATTTCTTCAAGCGAAAATTTGCGAGCAAATCCGATCAGGAGCTGGAGGATATAGTTAATGATCAAGGGTTTTATAGCGCAGAAGCAAAAAGCGCTGCTCAATGGCTGCTAGAGAATAGGGAAGAGATATAAATCGCCTGATCTAATTGCGGATCAACCAAATGATAAGTGCGATGGCACCTACGCCTAGCAACCATGGTTTTACAGAGTCTTTATACTGATCTTCGAGAGCTGAAACAGGGCTAGCACTAAGGGTGAGCAATTTCAAAATGAGCACTCCGAAACGGTAAACCATTCGAACAACCAACCTGAATATCGGCTCAATAAGGATTTCGAATAGTGCTCGCATGGTCTGGACTAGAACATCTTTGTCATATACTCAGCATTTTCCCGCGCGATCCAGTCCAGCCCCTCTTGTATGCTATGTGTGCGCTGATGGAGCATGCTAGCCTTAATGCCTTCGACAACTGCTACTGGTTTCAGGGCGATTTCCCTGGCCAGGGCCCCTACCCTTTCCATCAGCTCGGTCGGGCTGGAAAAGCTATTATTGACCAGGCCAATATCCTTGGCTTCCGGTCCGTAGACCTTTCTGGCGGTGTAGGCCATTTCAGAGACCAGCCCAGGGTTGATGATGTAGGGCAGTCGCTGCAAGACGCCCAAATCTGCCACTATACCCAGGTCAATCTCCTTTAGGCAGAAGTAAGCCTCATCGCTACAATACCTCATATCACAAGCGGCTGCCATATCCAGTCCGCCACCTATGCAGGGGCCATTGACCGCAGCAATGACGGGTTTTGTGCATTTCTCTATGGCATTAACGGCCTCCTGCAACTTTTGGATAAATTCAAATATGAATTCCTCTTTCTTCGCCTGACTTTCATAAGTCTTTGTCATCAGGTACTGGAGTGTGCTTAGGTCAATTCCGGCGCTGAAGGTATGGCCCTGGCCGGTGAGCACGATTACACGAACATCTTCGTGTGTTGATAGATTAGCAAGTTGGTTGCCTAAATCCTCCCAATCCTCTTCGCGCAAGGCATTGGCCTTTTCGGGTCGGTCGAAGGATAAGGTGGCGACATGATTTTGGATGGAAAGGTGCAAGAAGGCTTATTTTATCAGGTTAATATATTGAACTCATCTAAACTTATGTAATCCGTCTGTGCGCAAAGCGAAGTAGAACCTGAACTTCGCCGTTTTTCTCGTCCGTAGCTAAGGCTACGCACTCGAAAAGGCGGCTCGCCAGAACCCACTTGGCTTTGCGCTCGCCAGAAAAAAATAAGTTTA
>JBCBVN010000589.1:0-1659 GCA_039817625.1 Bacteroidota bacterium | reverse complement strand
GTGGACTCAAGCGTTCTTCTTCCTAAATCCAATACAAAGCTCTCATTAATCAATCATACTATCCAGGATATCCTCTAACTCCTGTTTACCTACGACCCTAAAATCTGTCGGCGCATCCAAATGTTTCTGGATAGTAATAGCAGACACGGACAATTGAGTATCATCACCTTCCGGATGAATAGAAACGAGTCTGGCCTTTGCGCCATCGGCAATACCGCTAAAGTAGACTTTACCGTCGGTCTTTAGGACACCGGAAACGACCGTTCTGTAATCATCGAAGACCAATCGCATAAGTGCATAAGGGCTTGGTGCATCAACTGTCATATCTACCAGCGGCACCTCCGAGCGAATAAAGATGTCACAGTTCACCCAGCCTAGTCGGAAAGTGCGTAAGGAGAAATTATCCAGTATTTCGTTTTCAACTACATATGCGCCAATGACCATCGTACCACTGACTGAAGCCGCCCCACCGTCTCGGTGGAAAGCACTGATAGCAGGCATATCATTGAGTCGACGCTCAATTTTATTCTTTAGAGATTGAGGTACGTTACCCTCGATGTGATACACTTCAAAATCTCCGTCGCTGAACAAAGTCCACCAAACGGACACTGGATTAGCAAACAAGATTTCCTTCTCTACATCCGATAAGGCCAGTCCATTCCGCAAAGCCACTATACTCTCGTCCTCTTCTTGACCGAAACCCGTAGCTTCCACTACATCACCATACCTTCCATCGGTGGTTATCGAGAAATTCAGGCGATTTCTTTCCCCCCAATCGATACGATCATCCCGGGCTTCCTGCTTTTCACCTTTCGTCCATTTTAGGACGCCATCGGCATCTTTGTAGCCATAATAAATATCCGCATTGAGGTATTCCACGTCTTCACCAGGAAAGAACAGGTCAATCGCTTTACCATTCTGTAGCTTCAGTGGTTTGCCAGCGGCATAGGCATCAATCTTCAACATCCCCCTGGTTTCCAGCATACCTTTGGGGGACTGGGTGGAGATGTTTTCTCCCAGCATCTCCGATAGGGTGGTTACGTCTTTGATCACTAGCTGAACTTCGCCGCTTACCGGATTGCCTTGCTCATCTACAAAGGAGTCATTTTCAATAAAAACGCCGATTCCATTCTCGGTTACGACTAGCGTGTCCTGCTGTGTATTGATGGCAAAAGACTCATCCTCATCCACGACGCCGAACTCCTGTAGAGTAGGAACATCCTGTACCCGTTCGATCTCTTTATTACAACTTATTGCTAGCAATGACAAGATTAGAGAAAGCACTTTAATATTATTCATCACAGTCTTTTTGAGGGGTTAAACACAAGCTTACGCCTCCTTTAAAGACAGATGAGAATTGAAGCAGATTAGTTGTGCTGTTAACTCACTTTGTTAGGCGTGAAAACCGAATCCTCGCCAGCCCCAACTGTTCCTCTACATTTTTCTGCAGTGCCCCTTTTTCAGATATAGGAATCATAAAAATCATACTCACTATCACTAAAACGCCAACTACAAAACCGATCAAGAAGCCCGGCCCATTTTTTGACAGGTCCAACATCGCATCCCGAAAAAACAAGAAATAAAGAATCGGCAGCAATAAATATACATAGGCACCTTTTCGAGTGGCTATTTGCAGGTTGAGTACTTTTTGCTCTTGAT
>JBCBVN010000588.1:0-1662 GCA_039817625.1 Bacteroidota bacterium | reverse complement strand
CTCTGCAAGCGCAAGGTACTGATATAGCATACCGATGGACTGGCCCGCTCGAACAAGCGTATGGTATGCAACTCCTGGGGCGTGTACTGGCCTTGTACATCTTCTGGCGTAGATCGCAGATCGCGAGTTGGCAATGTCGGCAAATTGCGTGTGGGTGCAGGGCGCTCTTCTCCAGTTGTAGAAGCGACAGGGGTTGGCTCAGCTATTGGTCCTGCATGCTGCTGGCTACCTAAATAGCGGCCACCCAAGAAGGCGACGATACCCAAAGCCAGCACGATCAATCCTTGTTTCATTACATTTTGGGTTTATAGGATGGATAACGTCTGGAGGATTGGGGTTGGTTTACCTCATGCGTGTAGTTGGACGATATATTGCTCACTCTGAAAAACCTATATTGTGTCTCATCATCTAAACCAAATTGAATGAAACACCTAGTACTTCTGATTCTGCTGTTTTCTATCGGCACAGCAGATCTTCAAGCACAAAGCCTCGAATACTTTAAAAAATCAGGTGCATACAAGTTTTCACTTGACGGAGAGCGTATTTCCTATCGAGAAGCAGTAAATTTTCTAGATAGTTATCCGCAAGTACAAGAACTGGTCAAAAAGGCAGCGAATGGATATGGTTTTACCAACGTGATTGCTCTGATCGGTGGCGGATTGATTGGTTGGCCCATAGGTACTGCCCTCGGCGGTGGAGACCCGGAATGGGCCCTGCTTGGTATTGGAGCTGGCTTGGTTATAGTTTCTATCCCCATTCAAAATGGGGCTAATAACAAGGTAGTCGAAGGGATGACTATTTACGACCAAAGTTTAGGCAGGGTTAGCCAAGTTGATAGACCGATTATTTCCATAGAAGGCTCTGCTGGCAAAGTTGGGCTCTTGGTACGTTTTTAGTAATTACTGCTCTACCACAATCCCCCGAAATACGGATCGGCCATAGACCTGATTGTCCTGCAGCACGGTATCTGCTTCAGTAATGATTCTAACGATAAGTTGCTCCTCACTTTCGTCGACTCCTCCATAGGCCATACCGACCTGTGGCAGAGAATCCAGGCCAGCCTGGCGGAAGTAAGGCAAGGCAGATGATGAGAGGGTTCTATCGCCACGAAGAATGAGGGCACCATCTGTGGGTAGCTCCAGGTCTTTGAGCGCACGCTGGGGCCATGCGCGTTGGGTTTCGATAAAAGGATAAACCTGAGTCCAGAAGAACATAGTAGCTATAAGGCCAGATAAGATGGTCCCACCCAGGGCAAAGTCTTTTTTCATCCCATATAGCCCAATGACGCCAAACAAACTGAATATCCAATATGCAGCGGCAGCACCAAGGGTAGCTCTGTAGCCATCACCGCTAAAGGCAGAAAGGCCAGCAAACAGCCCCAGCAGGGCAGCAAAAAAGGCGAAGATGAGGTGCAAAGTGGCACCTGCCCTGACCCAGCTGACCCAGGGATAAGGATGGCGGAAGTAGTTTTCCATCTGCTTGGCCACCAGTATGCCCAAAATCACAAAAAGTGCCAGCGATTGCGCTAAGAAGGTGACCAAGATAAATGGCAGTAAAAGACGGATTAACTCATCGCCCTTCTTAAATCTCAGCACGACATCGCGACCGCTGGCTAGCCACCACCCCACCTGTGGAAGTACGCCTAAAAAAGCATACAGCAGA
>JBCBVN010000587.1:0-1673 GCA_039817625.1 Bacteroidota bacterium | reverse complement strand
AATACGGGCAGCGCGCCCTTGCTCATCAACGATGCACGTATTTGTAAATTGAAAATCATGGGTAATGACCCCACCTTGATCTATTGATCCAAATTGATAGACCGGTGCTTCGAACGTCAGTTTGGCCAACATGCTGGTATCTACAGAGCCATCCAGACCGATTGGGTTGCGGATAATGTCGGCATTGCTGATGTCGCCATCTACTCGCGCAGATTGAAAACCATTGCCTGCTCCTGTAGAGTCACCGCAGGAAAAAAAACACGCAGCCAGAAAGGTCAGTAGCAAAATTGATTTGAATGGCATGTTTGTCAATTTGGCCTGCGAAGATAGTATTATTGCATTTCGCTATTCGTTCTGCTGCTTACATTTTGGCAATAATATCTGTTAATGAACATTTTTCTGGTCGGTTTTATGGGAGCGGGTAAAAGCTACATTGGGCGTAAGCTGGCTCTGGTACTTGATCGTCCATTCGCGGATTTAGATGTGTGGATTGAAACGACTACCGGAAAAACCATCAAAACCATATTCGAGGAAGAGGGCGAGGACAGCTTCCGCAATTTGGAAGCTATCCACCTGCGGAAGTCTAAAAACCACAAACATCTCGTATTGGCTACTGGTGGCGGAACGCCTTGCTTCCACAATAATATGGAATGGATGCTGAGTCAGGGTCGGGTAGTCTTTCTGGATCCTCCTATTGGAACTCTACTGAGCAGACTGGAAGGAGAAAGAGCGCATCGCCCGCTTTTGGCTCAGAATGAGGATGCTACCGAAGAAAACAGCCGAGCAGACCTCCACAGGCCACCATCGCTCGCTTTTGCGGAGTCGGTTTCCCGAAGGCTAGCTGAGCGTAGACCCATCTACGAAAATGCGCATCTAATTGTAGACGGAGACAATGACGAGCAGGACATTTTGCGTTTAATTCAAAAATCACTCCAATAATATCATGACTACTCGATACTTTTTGCTCATAGCATTGCTCACTGGTTTTGTCTTATCGACTTATGCCCAGGAGGAAACCAGCGAAGAACCCAAAGGCCTTTACCTGATCAGTCTGGCCGATAAGGAAGGGACGCCTTATAGTGTGGATGAACCCGAAGCCTTTCTAAGCGAACGATCACTAGAGCGTCGCCGGAAGCATAACACAGAGGTAACTGAAGCCGATCTACCTACTAGTCCCAGATACGAAAAAGAAATACTTGGGATGGGTATTCCCATCTGGCAGCGTTCAAAGTGGATGAACGCTTTTGTGGTTGTCGCTACAGAGGCAGAGGTGGAAAAAATAGCAGAACTCCCCTTTGTTACCGCCACAGAATATACGGCTCCATTTCAGTATGAGCGGGAAAGTATAGTACCGGTCATACCAAACCTGGAAGGGCCCGAACCCAGTGTTGAGGTTGAGGAAGTGAGCAGTGCGGTTTACGGAGCCAGCTGGCCGAATTTATTGCGCATGCGTGGAGACAGCCTCCATCGGCAAGGGTATAGAGGTCGTGGTATGCTGGCTGCCGCCATCCAGGGCAGATTCATCTTGCTCCACCAAATCATAGTTGGCGGGCACCTCTTCTGCGTTGGGATATCCGAGAAACCCACGGCGGTCTACCTTGGGAAATCCGCCGTCGAATACGGCAACCAGCATACCACGACCTCTATACCCTTGCCGATGGAGGCTGTCTCCA
>JBCBVN010000586.1:0-1679 GCA_039817625.1 Bacteroidota bacterium | reverse complement strand
AAGAGTTAAGGCTAATTTTGGTCAGCTTTACTATGCGAAAGGCAAAGGCATATTCAAGCGTCCAAGATATGGAGTAGTGGAATTGAATTCGGGTCGATATATTAAAGTGAAATACGAAGAAGGCATGTCCACGCTTCAAGACCTCAGCAGTGAGATAACTTACCTTTCAAATCGCATGTAAGTTAGATGAAGGGAAAAAGTCATGATACTCTATCGAACTTTGCTTGTGCAATAATGCCCGTCAGGAGTGTTATTTCACTCTATTCTGTAGTTGGAAATATCTATCAACTGCGTTTTCCTGCGAGACTAACAGTGGATTGTGGCTATCAGAGCAGCCAAGCTTGAGTTGCTGTCGAAATGCTGCGCTTCGCTCCACACTGGGACAGCAACTTCTCGACTGTGGCACAGCCGAGAAGTTCTCCGAGAATTGGGTTTTACTCCCGCTCCGCTTCCTTTAGGTATTCCTCTATTTTACTCATCTCCTGAGTTTGCACAGGCGCATTATAGGTCGACCAAAACTTAGCATTGTACTCCCCTTGTTGGCTTTCGATACTGCTGCTATTGTCCATATTCTGTTGAAAGGGGTATTGATCAACTCCATCAATGATGATGTTATTGATAAACAGTTCTTTCTTGGGGTTTTGAGTAAAAAGTAACTGACTCGTCTTTTGGGTATCGTATATCTCCCAGGTGTCCTCTTCCTTTTGGTATTTCAGGTACATCTTACCATCATATTCCTGGTATTCAAGAATGAGGTTGTAATAGACTTGTAGCTGGCCATTGGTCAATTTTCTCCTCCAAGACCGGCCATTGCGAGCGGCTCTAGTTAGTTCAATCCGAACAAACGCAAACGATTCGGTATCTATGTATAAAGTGGACGTTTGAAAGGGTGCCTCCCGACCTTTTATCTTGTACACATACCTATTGTTGTACGGCAGTACTGCCTCTATTTCATATTTCCAACCACCTTTGCCTGTAATAGGGCCATAATCATAACGAATTGGGTCGTCTTCAATTAAGTCAATAATTGAGTTTTTCCGGTCCCACTGATCGTTCCATGGGTTCTTCTCGGCAATGCTTCTATTTCTTACTTCTACCAATTCTACTTTCGCATCGCGCTTTATACTGGTGGGGCGGTAGTAAAATTTAGCGGCGCATTCCAGGTACTCTACATAGTGCTCATCTTCTTTTTGGAGGTCTCTTATAAAGCCTTCCAGAAGGTATGGCTGGTCAGGATAATTATCACCAATTGCTGCGTATGCCTTTCGTACAATCTGCTTGGCAGTGGGCTCTTTACCGTCTTCGGGGGTGATAACAACCTCAGCTAGATCACTAACCTCTGTGCTCAAGTATATCGTTTCGCCCATCGCAAAATCACTTGCCTTTTTCTCAACGGAACCATAACCAATACTCGACACTACCACTGTGCTGGAGGCGTCAGAAACAGGAATGTGAAAAACAAAGCGCCCTTCTTCATTGGAGGTGGTACCGATGGTTTGCCCCTTTAAGTATACCGAGGCAAAAATGACGGGTTCATTATTTTCCTGATCAAGAATTTTGCCGGTGATAGTGAGTTCTTCGCTTTGCGCGAATGTGATTAATGGCAAGTAGGATATGAATACAAAAAAGAGTGGGGTAAGGATATTTTTCATACCCTAAAAAAGCAAAGTACTTTCATT
>JBCBVN010000585.1:0-1679 GCA_039817625.1 Bacteroidota bacterium | reverse complement strand
GGCAGGTGAATCAGTGGGTAAAAAAGGCTGTCGTACTGTACTTTCCCATCCAGCAAATGGAGTCTATAGAAGTTGGCCCATTCGAATTCCACGATAAGATTCCACTGAAAACCGATTATGCCAAACTCGGCGTTCGAGTAGTGCCTCACGCCATTGCTCGCCATGGTGCCTACCTGGAGGCTGGCGTCATCATGATGCCCAGCTATGTGAACATCGGCGCATGGGTAGGTACCGGAAGTATGGTAGATACCTGGGCAACGGTGGGCAGCTGCGCACAAATAGGCCGGCACGTACACCTGAGCGGGGGCGTAGGTATAGGTGGTGTACTTGAACCACTACAAGCCACACCTACCATAATAGAGGACAACTGCTTTATCGGTTCCCGGTGTATTGTCGTTGAAGGGGTGCGTGTAGAACGAGAAGCTGTGCTGGGTGCAAACGTAGTATTGACACAGAGTACGCGCATCATTGATGTCACCGGTCCTGAGCCAGTAACCTATCGAGGCCGGGTACCTGCAAGGTCGGTCGTCATACCAGGAAGCTATACCAAGTCCTTTCCAGCAGGAGACTATCAAGTCAGTTGCGCCTTGATCATAGGCCAGCGAAAAGAAAGTACAGACAAAAAAACCAGCTTGAATGCAGCGCTCAGAGATTTTGATGTGGCTGTGTAGTAGCCTGTTTCTATTGTTCTTGTCTTGCGCAGTCACTCAAGACAGGAACAATAAATCTTTAGTGGAAGTATGGACCGATCCGGCCGGCCAGATATACGAGCAGTTTTCTAATGGAAGGCTACGCAAATACGACCGACCTGCCGACACGACTTATGTCTATTATGATCTGAGGCTGGGAACCGTAGACTGGGTGGATGCCGCAAACCCCTTCAGCACCATCGTGTATTTTGAAGATTTTCAGATCATAGTATTCCTCGACCGCACCCTCTCTGAAATTGGACGCCTTGATCTTAGGGAAGCCAGTAGCATCGAGCAGGCCGGCATGGTGGCTCGAGGTATAGATGACGGCATTTGGGTTTTTGATCAGGCTGCTTTCAGGCTGCGCCTCATTGATGAGCAAGGGCGGCGTATTTTGGAAAGCGACGACTTGCGCAGGTCGATATCCATCACGCAATCGCCTGATGCCTTGTACGCCAGAAGAAATTGGGTAGTAGCTTATTGGCCCGATCGTGGGCTAGCCCGATTCACAAACACCGGCCAATTTTTGGACTGGATTGAGCTGCCAGCCCATGACGATGTAAGCTGGCAGGCTAACGGTTTGGTCGGTTGGGAGAATGGAAAGGAAAACGAATCTCCCAGGGTCTGGTCCTGGGCTGGCCGAGAGTTGATCCGATTCCCAAATTGTGAACTGAATCAAAAAGAGCCCACCGCTATTTTCATTACAGATGACGTCTGTGCAAGCTATTGATTGACACCTAGCTAAGATTGGGCATGGCATTTAAAGAGCTATAACAATATATAGACATGTCTATACCCTTATATTTGCATAAAATGTGCATTATGGCCAGCCCGCCAAACTATCCTGAACAAACACTACACCTCGCGACAGAAACCCTCAGGGCAATCGCCCACCCGCTGCGTATGCAGATCATAGACTACCTGGCCTCAGAAGGCAAACTCAGCGTCAAGCAGATCCACGAAGCCTTTGGTATACAACAGCCCGTAGCC
>JBCBVN010000584.1:0-1697 GCA_039817625.1 Bacteroidota bacterium | reverse complement strand
CTTTTAGATGCTTTGCGGTCTGTACATAAGGCCGCCAATAATGGTCAGAACCTGACATTTGAAACATCGGAAGTAAAATCCACTGACACAATCATTGATCGACAGTCCTTTATTAAGTTAAATAATGACAAAGGACCGTTTAGTGTGCATTCGTTAGTGCCGATCGATGCGCTTGGAGCGCATAGGGTGGGGGAAGACCTTCAGGGAGCACCCTTTGTTGCGAGAATGCTGCAGGATATTGGTTCGTTCTTTGTGAGTGGCCTGGACATTGATTTTCATCAAGTCTATCGCGGCCAATCATTCAAGACAATGGACCTACCCACATTTCCATTCCAGCGCAGATCCTTCTGGGTCAGGTCAGTTGTAGACCAATCTGAAGCGGCACGATACCCAACCTATAAATCTAGCATTGGGGTAGATACTATTTTATGATCTAAAAGCTATTACCATGAGTATTTTTGACAAACTTGTAGGAGGCCCGCTTGGGCGCTATGCTTCTTATGCACATGGGTATTTTGCCTTCCCCAAACTGGAGGGACAATTAGGTAATCATATGGTCTTTAAAGGCAAAGAAGTGATCTGTTGGAGCATCAATAATTACCTTGGTCTTGCTAACCACCCCGAGGTCAGAGAAATCGACAATGAAGCCATGAAAGAGTGGGGAATGGCCTATCCTATGGGGTCCCGGATTTTGACTGGTGAGACAACTTACCACGAAAAGTTGGAAAAGTCTCTAGCGGAATTTGTCGACAAAGAGGCAGCTATGCTCTTAAACTATGGTTATCAGGGAATTATGTCGGTTATAGATACAGTACTGGGGCGTAATGATGTTGTCGTATACGATAAAGAATGCCATGCCTGCATCTATGATGGTGTGAGAATGCACGTAGGAAAACGCCTACCGTTCGAGCACAATGATATGGATAGCCTAAGGGCACAGTTGGTAAAAGCAACCGAGCTGGTTAAAGCTAGAAAAGGTGGAATTCTGGTAATCAGCGAAGGGGTTTTCGGGATGAAGGGAGATCAGGGAAAATTGCGGGAAATTGTTCAAATGAAAGAAGAATTTGATTTTCAGCTATTGGTTGATGATGCTCACGGATTTGGCACCTTAGGAGAAACAGGCATGGGAACAGGGGAGGAGCAGGGCGTTCAGGAGGAGATCGATCTATACTTCACTACTTTTGCTAAGTCAATGGCAAGTCTTGGTGCCTTTGTTGCCGGACCAAAAGAGGTAATTACCTTTCTGAAATACAACGCTCGATCTCAAGTCTTTGCCAAGACGCTACCTATGGCAGTAGTTATTGGTAATATGAAGCGACTCGAGCTGCTAAGAAATAACCCAACATTTAAGGATAGATTATGGAGAAATGTTCGCGCCCTACAAAAAGGCCTAAGGGAGAAGAAACTGGACATTGGTAACACAAATAGTTGTGTTACTCCTGTCATTCTAAAAGCATCTGTAGGTGAAGCATCTGAACTTGTAAAAGACCTAAGGGAGAATCATGCGATATTTTGCTCAATGGTTTTTTATCCTGTGATCCCTAAGGGGACGGTAATTCTAAGGTTGATCCCAACAGCTTCTCATAGCATGGAGGACGTTGAACGCACAGTCCAAGCCTTTGGTGATATTGCGGATAAGTTATTCCGGGGCGACTACAGGAATGAATACGTTGATTCTATGTAGGCCAAGGAGAGCC
>JBCBVN010000583.1:0-1700 GCA_039817625.1 Bacteroidota bacterium | reverse complement strand
AACTACACTCGCCAAAAGCAGAGTCAGAAGAATAAGTACCCAACGAAAAGCAGCTGGAGGGATGAAGAGTTCGTAGGCACCAATTTTAATATGGAGGCCTTTCTGTGGCTTACTTGATGGAGGATGATGCTCGGGCATAAGAAAATCTAATTTGGTTAAAAGAATTGAGTCATGCTCAGATTCTCTTATGGGGCCCTGCGTCCCAAACCTAATTAAAAATTCGTGATAGGCTTCAACATATGACGGGTTAAGCCGAGTAACTCCGGGAAAAGGAGGGATATAGTTTGAAAAAGGTGCTAACCCAGTTAGCCGAACTAACTGATCTAGCCGAGATAAGCCGGGTATAGATTCCTTAATCGACCGGTTTTGGTTCTATCTAGTATGTAACTCCAAGTGTTTTTGGACGTATATACTCATACAACTAACCCTATGGAAACAGAAGAATTACCAGGGCAACTCAAAGCCCTCATTGTAGAGCAGAGTGCCAGTTTTGCTCAGCTGGAGCAGCAGCTGCGCGCTTTTAACATGTTTGATGTATTGGGTATTGCTACCAAAGAAGTACGCCACTCGGCTTTTCTGGGATGGTTGCTCGATCCGCGCGAATCTCACCAGTTGGAGAGTTACTTTTTACTGGCTCTGCTCAATCGCTTAGATATACGAGATGATGCACTCATTGAGTATAATTTAGCTGATCTCGCACAGACGAAAGTCTACAGGGAGACTGAGCATAATATAGATGTCTTCGTGCGCAATGATCAGTTGCGTTTCACCCTTACCATCGAGAACAAAGTATTCCACCACGAGAGCGATGGCCAGTTGGGCAAGTACTATAAATATGTCACGGAGCGCTACGCAGAGCATGACAACTATTTCGTTTTCCTGACCCCCTTCGGCCGCCCGGTTCTGGATGAGGATATGGAGGAGCATTACCAGGCACTGAGTTACTTCGATGTTCTGGAGATCATCGAGCGTATCCTCACTGATTTTGATGCCCTAGATGATGAGGTACGCACTGTTTTAAATCACTACACGCGCAGTGTACAAAGAAATATTCTTGGTATGGATAAGACCGTAAAACTGGCTCAGGCTATTTACCATAAGTACAGCGAAGTTTTTGACTTTATTTATGATAATCGTCCCAATTTTGCAACGCATTTTGATGCGATCAAAAAGATGGTAGACGAACACCCACAGGTAGACCTTGTTACGCCGGACGATAAGCGGTTTATCCGGTTTCTACCGAAAGATGAGGCTTTTGTAAAGCTCATCTCACACCCTAAGTCACAGGCTTGGGGTACACCCCATTTGTTTCTCTTCGAGCTGCACTTCTGGGAACAGGAAATACAACTCAAGCTCTGCTTTGGAGACGTGATCTGTGAAGACGAACGAGATCGTGATGAGATCCAGGAGCAAAAACGCTGGCTCTTTGAGGGAATGAAGGAATTACCGATCGCCATACCTATTCGGTCTGAGCGGAGCCGGGCTACGTCTCGCTTTCCAGCTGTAGGCTGGAAAGTTGTCGCTACCCTGAAAGGATTCCAGGAATCTCCAAAAGAGACGATGCCTGCTTACGTCGCAGAACAATTTTCTGCACTGGTAGAAGACTTTATAGTGCCGTTTTCTACTCAGGCAGTTGAAGAGATCATATAGGTACGCTGGTGGTAGGTCTCATTGCTTGCACCAGTTGGAGAAGAAAACTC
>JBCBVN010000582.1:0-1711 GCA_039817625.1 Bacteroidota bacterium | reverse complement strand
TAGACATTTACCGAAGAAAAATTAAAGCATCTACGGATGCACTTAAATTTTTTGCTTTTGTCAGTTTTTTCCCACAGCTGGTAGCCGGCCCCATAGAACGGGCAAGCTCTCTTCTTCCTCAGTTTGACACCTTTAAACGGCCAAAGCCGAATATGTTTGTGGAAGGCTTGAGGCAGATATTGTGGGGTTTGTTCAAAAAGATCGTCATAGCCGACCAATGTGGACTTATTGTTAATGCAATATTTCAAAATCAAAGTTCCTATTCATCATTCACTCTGATTTTGGGTGTCATTCTTTTTGCATTTCAGATTTATGGTGATTTCTCGGGCTATTCAGACATAGCAATAGGCACGGCCCGGCTGCTCGGATTCAAGTTGATGCGCAACTTCGCCTACCCTTATTTTTCCAGGGATGTGGCAGAATTTTGGCGCAGATGGCACATTTCGCTAACAACATGGTTTAGGGACTACTTGTATATTCCCCTTGGTGGTAGTCGGGTAAAGAGCAAGTCAAAAGTTATTCGTAATGTCTTCGTGATTTTTTTGATAAGTGGTTTTTGGCATGGAGCCAACTGGACATTTTTGGCCTGGGGTGCATTGAACGCCCTGTATTTTATTCCTCTGCTACTGGCCGGGAATAACCGGCAGCACTTAGATACCATTGCCAGTGGGCGAATTTGGCCAAATTTTAGAGAATTAGTTCAAGTCCTGTCTACCTTTAGTTTGATATGTCTGAGCTGGGTTTTTTTTAGATCCGACAGTGTAGAGCATAGCTTCTCATATTTGGCTCGTATATTCCAATTCAATGTTGATTTTTTTGAATTGGGTGCTACCAATCTGGTTACGCTTATCATTTTAATGCCTGCTTTATTTGCCATGTTGATTCTGGAGTGGAGATCCAGGCTTCAATCCTATCCGTATGAACATGGAAAGGGAAGAAAAATTACTAGGTGGGTTTACTATCTGTCGACTGGCTTTGCCATTATAGTTTTTGCTGGCGAAAATGCCGATCAGTTTATTTATTTTCAGTTCTAGATCATTGCATACCTTCTTAAGCAAGTTGTTTCTATATTTTTCTTTACTTGGCGGTCTAACTATAGCTGCCTATTTTATTACCGGCCATTTTTGCGATGACCACAGGCTGGCCACCACTTCTATAAAACAAGCCCGCTTACAGCAGATCCCAGGCCAGAAATTGATTTTAATCGGAGGTTCTAATTTACAGTACGGTATCAACTCAGCCTACTTATCTGAACAGCTGGGGATACCCGTAGTCAATATGGGTCTTCAGGGAAGTATTGGGCTAGCGTACTATTTTCAGGAGATCATGCCATCAATCAACGAAGGTGATTTGGTCTTCTTACTTGCAGAACACTACCTATATAATTACAAGTCGGCAGCACAAGGCGGCCAGGCATTATATAATCTGATCAGTATCTACCCAGATGGATTGAGATACCTAAACGCCAATCAATATATTCGAATGCCTTTGTATTTAGGAACCAGTATTCGAGAAAACACGAGATACTTGATCAGGCGCTCAAAACAATCAGGTGACGGACAGCACTCTTTTTTTTCAGGGACAAATACGTCTGGAGATTATGAAGGCCATCGATATGCCACAAAAGGGTATCAAGGCCAGCCAATTGGAGAAGATGAGGATAGCCAAACTGAAATATTACCTGTAGGTATTATCGATTTTTTACTTGGCC
>JBCBVN010000581.1:0-1718 GCA_039817625.1 Bacteroidota bacterium | reverse complement strand
GTTCCAGCGGCTAGACCAGTACCCTTTCCAACCGTAGGTGTAGATCTTGACGATGGCTTCTACTAAGAACACAGCAATAAAGAAGTGATCTAAATTGATCAGCCAGCGTACATCTTGTAACTCGGGAAAATAGAGGGCAAATATGATGAGCGAATTCACAATGATGGCTGCCAACATGTTGCCCTCCCGCAGGAAAAACCGTCTTATCATGATGTCTACGGTGTGGAAATAAATCTAGCCATCCAAGCCTTGGTCCGTAAACTCGTCTCCAGATTGTGGAACCGGACGGAAGACTACTTTTAGCTCATATCTGTTATTGATGCTTTTGACAATGGGTCCAAACATCGTATTCATTAATTCAATCGCCTGCTGTTCAGAACGACTCATCATATTACTCTCCACGGCATCGCGACGAAACTCTTTGCGTAAGGCGTTAAAGCTCTCGTTGAAGTTTACACTCTCCACCTCGCGCAACCAGCCAATATCCAGCTTTTCGATCTTGGGATATACCTCATGGCTCAGAATAACGGGTTCTGGTAAGGTAATGGTCACCAAATTGGCCTTAGGATTAAGCTTTACATCAAAATAATCGTTTAGGCGAAAGCCAACCTTAAGAATCGAAATAGCCGTGATTTCCAAGTCTGAGCTAGAGACATTCATCCCCCAGATCTTGGTTTGCATTTGTTTATTGATGCCTTTCTTATCGCGTACTTCCATCGTTGCCAGTTCGGCAATGACTTTCTCAACCTTTTCCTGCAATAGCCCCCGCGAACGACTGAAGTCTTCGATAGCCGCCCGTTCTTCCATGCGTTGCAACATTGGGCCTAAGGCTTCGTTGAGCGCTATACCGCAAGGCGTTTCTAAATCACTTCCCTTGGCCAAAACGCGCCCTCCTTGGGTAGGAATAACCGTGGCCATAATTTGATTAATGAGGTAACAAGTGTATTTAGAGGTAATCTCCTCCAGTGCTTTGGTAGCGCTACCGCTCTCATTATCATACCAGGTTTCGTAGAGATTGGCGGAAGTATCTCGAAGTCGCACAAAATCATTAAAGTAGAGCGTCTTCAGATACGGATGATGGTTGGCTTCGTATTCGCGTAGCACCGCCTGCTGCAGACTATCATTAAGCCCCATACGGGTACTTACATGCTTTAGCACGCTGAGATTGATATCATAGACCATCTGATCAAATTCCCGCCGGTAGCGCTCCGGATTGCTGGCAATCGCCAAAGCATCATCTGGATCAACTGCGATCTCATAATCAGAAGGCATATAATTGAGCTCGTATTCCTTAGGTTCACCCAGGAAAGTGCCTGGGCGGCTCTTATAATGCCGAGTAACGATAATAGCGGCAATCGCCAGTAAGCAGACCAAAATCAGGATCCTGCCAACCTTATTTGCCTTTTGCATATTTACAGCCATAGTGCAACGCGAAATCTTTACTCGCAAATTTAATAACTTTAGCCCGCACCAAAAGTCGCAAGATGATATTTCCCCAGACAACTTTGAATTGTGCCGGCACACTCCTTGATTTGTCGGTCCCACAAGTCATGGGAATTATCAACCTGACGCCTGATTCTTTCTACGCCGGCAGCCGCAAGCAAGGAACAGCTAATGCTTTGGCTACCGCCGAACAAATGCTACAGGAAGGAGCGGCGATACTGGACCTGGGAGGCATGTCGAGCCGGCCCGGAGCAGAGATTATTAGCGTGGAAGAA
>JBCBVN010000580.1:0-1729 GCA_039817625.1 Bacteroidota bacterium | reverse complement strand
CTCCTGTTGGTGGAACTGTCCATGCCTTTCAGATCGATGTTCCGACTAGTGTTGAGGCTCCGTCAGCACCCAAGCAAATTTCTGATGGCCAATTCGATGTCAATGGAATTATCGGTCAAAGTGGGGATCATTTAGTGGTGTATCGAAGAGATATGAATCATGCCACTGAGATTTACAACCTGAATATCGAAACGGGTGCAATGCAGCAATTGTCGCAGGCCAATGATGAGATCTATGAAGACATCAAGATGTCGAAGATAGAGAAGCGTATGGTCAAGACGACGGATGGAAAAGATATGGTGACCTGGGTGATTTATCCACCAGATTTTGATCCCAATAAAAAATACCCTACGCTCCTTTATTGCCAAGGTGGCCCGCAAGGCGCTTTATCTCAATTCTATTCCTTCCGCTGGAACTTTCAGCTGATGGCTGCCCAGGGGTATATCATTGTCGCTCCTAATAGACGTGGGATGCCGGGCTATGGTGTTGAATGGAATGAGCAAATCTCCAAAGATTACGGTGGGCAGAATATGGAGGATTATCTTTCCGCCATTGACGATCTTGCCAAAGAACCATACGTAGATACCGATCGGTTGGGTTGTATTGGAGCCAGTTATGGCGGATACTCCGTTTTCTATTTAGCCTCCAGACATGAAGGTCGATTCAAGTCATTCATCTCCCACGATGGTATTTTCAATTGGCGATCTATGTATGGCACCACCGAAGAACTGTTCTTTGTAAACTGGGATATTG
Organism: Bacteroidota bacterium; assembly: GCA_039817625.1. Taxonomy (GTDB): domain Bacteria; phylum Bacteroidota; class Bacteroidia; order Chitinophagales; family Saprospiraceae; genus Neolewinella. Next base: position 976 of record JBCBVN010000580.1, on the reverse strand, counting down.
GTGGACCCTATTGGGATAAAGAAAATACCGCTGCTCAGAAGTCTTACGCCGAGTTTAATCCGATCAATTTTGTGGATAAATGGGATGCACCCATCCTGATTATTCAGGGCGGTAAGGATTTTCGGGTACCCATTGGTCAAGGGTTAGAAGCTTTCCAGGCTGCTCAATTGCGCGGCATAAAATCAAGGCTTCTATACTTTCCGGAAGAGAACCACTGGGTGCTTTCTGCTCAGAATAGTTTAGTCTGGCAAAGGGAATTCTATAAGTGGTTGGACGAGACCGTAAAAAATGCGGAATAAGTAAGGGCGAGTAGGCCCACTAATTGTTGACTTTGCTGCTACTTTGCGTTTGCTCCGTACGGCAAACAGTTGACATTTTTGGATGCAAGTGAGCTCAGGTCGAGTACCTTGCCAGGTAGTGGTATTCGACCACTGCTGGAGGTACAAATTTGCTGGCTGAACAGCACCCCGTATTCACTACCGAAAAAACCAGATGAAAAGAATATTCTTTGCCACCTTATTGATTCAACTCGCCTGCTTGTCTTGTAGCCAGGGAGGCGACAAAAATCAGGATGATCACTTGATTGGTGTATGGTCAGGTCTTCTCTTTCAGACCGAATCAGCATATGATTCGATCATAATAGCGTCTACCACTCAACCCAAAGAAGCGCTGCTTTATAAGGACGGGAAAAAAGAAGTATATCCACTAACCGTAGATCAGACTGGGATGGCTTTTAGGAGTGATTCTGGACTTCGATTTGATGCGATAAAGCCCGTAAATCAGCAAGTCCCTACAGCCATTTTGACGCATAATCTGTGGGTACAAAGCTTAGACTTTAAGCAAGTATCAGATAGGTGGGTTGCTGCTATCCAGAAACCAGAAATCATTGATACGGATTACCAGGTATACCTAGCGTTTTATAGGGACTCAATAGGTGAGATCCAAGCCAAAATTCAGAGCAATAAAGAAAACCGCG
>JBCBVN010000579.1:0-1731 GCA_039817625.1 Bacteroidota bacterium | reverse complement strand
GGAAATTGATTCAGTCGGGGGAGTGACCTTCAGGAATTTTGGAAGAGTTCATTCCGATAAGCAGTTTGATATTTATGTTCTTCTAAGAGAGAGAAATGGCGTTGGTAGGGATTACACGTTTGTTGTCAGAACTTTTGATGAAAATTTTAAAGTGATTGACTCATATGAACTTGCTTCCTGGATTGACGCTGAGAATCAATATTGCTTTGGTTCGATCAATGCGGATTTGATTATAAAGAAGAGTTGTGATAACGGAGAAGTTAAAGATGTCAAGCAAATTGTGAATGGTGGTAGAATTGTCGCCACTTCATTTCATGGAAGAGAATAAAGGTAATCTAGCGACAATCGAAGAGTAGATACCCATTAGGTTGAATCATTGGCCACGCTTTACAAGCATTGATTACTTTTGATCATATAAAGCTAAATATCATGAAGATAGCCAGTGGTTTAGTCTTGTTTTTTCTGTGGTTCACTTTTCCCAGTATCTACGGGCAGAAATATTTGGAAACAGTTATTTACTCAGCTTTCTATGATGGAATTCTTCCAGAGCAGTTAGTTCGAGATCCATCGCTTTCAGAGTTGGTAATAATGTCGGACGGTAGAAAAGAGGTTCAATACGTTATTGATCGAAGCGATTCTTTGATTGTTTTGTCGAATTACATATATATTGAAGAAGAAAGAGTGAAAAAAAGAGAGCAATGGTATGATCCATCATTTAACATACTGAGAGAAGTTGTTATGATTGGTGAGTACGATCGCGTAATTACAGAGGTGCAATATATTGATGATGAAGAGCATTATTATTCATATGATCAGAAATTCGATGAGGATCAAAATTTGATACAATCTGATACCTCTCTTAATATTTTGCGGTTGTTTGACTATAGAGGATATCACACGAATAAGGTATCAATAACATTCGACGAAAGGAGAATTGATACATTGAATTGGCACTTTTTGTACTGGTTTGATGATCAGGATCGTCTGATCGAGGAAAGAGGATATAAAGAAATGGACCTGGATTATGGTTTTCGTGTCGAGTACTTGGATGAACAGCAAATGGTGAAAGTTTTTCAGGAGGGCGTAGGTTTATTTGATGATGCGAGATTTAACCTGTTTTATCACAATGAGCAATTAGTGAGGCTGGAGGTGGGATACGGTTCGGGTGGTTTTAATACGATCCGAGAGTTTAAATATGATAATCAAGGTCGATTGGTTAGGCTGAAAGAAATGTATTCAGATGGTGAGGTGACTGAGAGAATTCGATTTGTTTATAAATAATTACCCAAAACATAAAATCCAGGTGAGATATCTATCCTTAATTTTGTTCGCCCTTCTTAGTCTGTCCTGCGATTTGCAGAAGCCATTAAATCAAGCTCGGGTAGAGCTAGGTGGTGTAGACATTGATGCTTATGCCTATGACTCAGGGGATGTCGTGTATGATGCATATTTAGATAAGGATGGAAACATCTGGTTCACGACTTCTCAGGAAGGCGTTTATAAATATGATGGTCAGGTATTCACAAACTATAGGATGGAGGACGGCCTTTGTGGAAACGAGGTGTCCTCAATCATTGAAGGTGCTGATGGGGCCTTCTGGTTTGGAACAGATAAGGGGCTATGCCAATTCGACGGAAAGGAATTTACGGCCATTCCGCTTCCATATTATCCAAAGGAAAGCGAATGGTTGGATAAGTACTATCCAATGATCAACCCCGAGGCGGTTACAAA
>JBCBVN010000578.1:0-1744 GCA_039817625.1 Bacteroidota bacterium | reverse complement strand
GACTGACCTTCTCTTCCTGTTATTAATATGTCCAGGTCATTATCATTGTCGGTATCAGCAATAGCTACAGAGCCATTACGTCCTACAGCTGCATTTATGAATCCGTGTTCAACAATATTAAATCGAGCTGAACCATCGTTTGTATACAAGTGTGCTATTGATCCATGTAGGCCATTTACACCAGTCAAAAGCACATCCAGGTCATCGTCTCCGTCTACATCTTCTATAGCGAATGAAACAAAACCTACGAGTTCTATATCCTCATGCTCAAGAAGGCTGAATTCACCTAAGCCGTTGTTTAAATACACGCGGGTGGAAGGGGAAATACCAGCCACCAAAATATCTTGATCTCCGTCGTTATCCAGGTCAGCAAATTGGGCCTTAACCCATATCGCACCTATAAATGAGGCATTGGGCGCCAAGCTGAATTGACCCTCTCCATTATTCAAATACAATAGTGTGGAAGATCCTAACAAGGAGCCCATAAAGCCAGATACCAATACATCTTGATCATTGTCTCCATCCACATCTGCAAAGTCTATAGATCCCTGTGTTAAAGCTTGAAATGGTGTGTTGGGATCTAAAGTGAACTGGCCTGTCCCATCATTGAGGTATAGATTGACTGTAGGTTCAGCCTCCGAGTCCATTCCTGTTATTAATATGTCTGGGTCATTGTCTCCATCAACATCAGAAAGTGCCATTGATCCTAATCTAATAGCTTCAAAAGGGGTGTCGGGGACTAGCTGTAAATTATTTATCCCTCCTTCATTTAGATACAGCCTAACCTCTTTTTCAAGGCCTCCGTCACCCTTTTGCACGATAATGTCTAAATAGGAATTATTATCAACGTCGACGAAAATGATATTTGCTTCAGAAACGGCCTCAATAGGATGTTCTGGGACCAAAGTAAACTCTCCTGAGCCGTCGTTTTGATAAAGAAGACTTACTAAGCCGGCACTACCTGTTTTCCCCATTAGAATTAGGTCTTGGTCCCCGTCATTATCCAGGTCGGCGAAGTTCACAGCACTATCATACATGGGTGGGAAAGGTGTGTTCTCGGCTAGTATAAAATGAGTGCCATTTTCATTGATATACAGACTCGATGAGGTACCACAACGACACGATCCTGATATCAGGACATCCTGATCGCCGTCGCCATCTACATCTGCAAAGTCTAAGTCACCACGTGATGCAGCTTTGAACGGAAAATCAGGTGCTTTTTCTACAAATATTTGAGCGGTAACGCTTGCCGTAATCACTAAGGCAAGACATAGGGTGAGCGTAAATTTCATTTTGGGTGGAATTAAGTTTAGATAGATTCACATCCAAAATAAAAATTATCTGCATTTTAAGTGTCTAGACCCCTTGCTTTAAACATCATTTGACAAGCTGTATACTTAAATACGAGTGGATCCCAACAGAAAGGAGTCTACTGTTGGAAAGAATAGATACCAGAGGACTTAAATGTGCTGATCAAAGCCGACTAGCACATCAATACGCCTTAGCAAAAAGCACCCGCCTTTCGCTGGGCTTTCCGGTCAGGATGCATTCTCCGGCTTCGTCTTCAGCATCTAGCGGAATGCAGCGGATGGTGGCTTTGGTAAGCTCTTTGATTTTGAGCTCTGTCTCGGTCGTGCCATCCCAGTGCGCGTGGATAAAACCGGGAATATCAGCCTTGATCGCTTCTTTGAAATCGTCGAAAGTATCGACGGATGTGGTATGCTCTTGGCGGAACGCTTTGGCC
>JBCBVN010000577.1:0-1751 GCA_039817625.1 Bacteroidota bacterium | reverse complement strand
ACCAGTTTGAATAGCTCACTACTAACATTGAGCCGAATGCTCTGATTCGAATACCATCAATGTCGCCCTCAAAAGTATAATCTTCGTTTTTCCGATTGGCTTTAATGAGATACATATTACTATTTCGTTTTTCGTATTCATTGATGTAACTGATGTACAACATCAATTCTTCTATGGAAAAATTGTGGACATAAATAATAGTGCCACCAGCTTTAGCGCCCCAGACCTCGTGCAGCACACAGCCATTATCATAGGTATGGATAATGTGTGGTTCTTTTTCGTCCAATTCATAAGTGATCGTATCACTCCGCAATAACTTGTACTCCCTCATCACATACTCCTGTAAACTTTCAATCCTTCCATCTGGAAAGAATTTAAATGGTTCGTGATGGGAGAGATAACCATCAAATACGTAACCTTCAAGTTCTTGATACTGTACTTTTACCCAGCGGCCGGTCATCCAGTATGCGTGCGTTATCTGCTCGGAATTCTTCCATTTCATTGGTGGAATAATCCGAACTGAATCTAATTCCTCCATTCTGACCCCATAGGGATGGCGCTGTTCCAGGCTCAGAACCTGATCACCGTAAGGAATGATCGTTCGCACCACGCTGTAGCGGTTGGGGCCCGTGCGTAAATTAAGGCCGGATTTAGCGATAACATAGAGGGAATCTCCTTTCACATAGCTGTTGATTCCATAGAGGGTACCACACGACAGGAGTGCAGCAAGTAGTATGCATAGCGAGTTTAGTTGGTTCATGACTGGCCGATTCGTCAAAAAATTGAAGTAACGAATAGAAGATAGGCCACTAGCAAGGCGAGCACAACGAAACGCTAGTATCTGCTACGGTTAGCTGTTTGTTCGTGTTGCGGTTGTGCGTATTTGAAAACAAGACTCAACTCATCTAAGGTAGCCGTAAGATCTTAGACCTTCTGTTCCTTTAACTTCCCGCGCAACTCCTTCGGCAATCAGATACATTCGATCTGAAATCTCCATTACGTTCTCGTACTGATGATCGGTGATTAGAATGCCCTTCTTCTCTTTTAGCGCAAGTATGCGCTCCTGGAGCAACTCAACATGCTTTGGCATAACATGGGTAAAGGGCTCATCTAAAATGGAGAATTTGGTATCTGACTCCAGCACCAGCAGTACTTCCACCAGTCTTCTTTCTCCACCAGACAGTGTATAAAATCGGTCATCGATCTTTTCTGCTAAGAAAGGGTATTGCGCCAAAAAGGCAGCTTGGTCAATGTCGTAGAAAGCCAGCAATTGGTTTAGTCGCAGGGATTGGGGATGAAACTCATGCTGCGGTGCATAATTGATTAGTCGAGGCACCTTGTAAAGATTTTCCAACTTTCTTTCCTGATAACGAATGTGACTGGATTGCGCTCGCAACTGCCCGGTTATAATTTTGAGTAAACAGGATTTTCCACAGCCATTCCGTCCTAAAATACCGGTTACCTGACCCGCTGCAAAATTGAGGTGAATTCCTTTCAGAACTTCCTGCTGCCCAAAGTTGAGGAAGACACTGTCAATTGTAATCGATTCGCTCATAGCTTAGCGTTCACTAAAATGGCCAATCCAATGCCCCAGACCAGTGCATCAATGGCTGCTGCGGCAACCATCAGTTCTCTTTTTCCCAGACCATTATTCATATAAAAGTAGAGTTCCTTAGCTTTTCGTTTTTGGTGGATGAAAGCACCAAGTGCACTGGTGATTATTTTAAACCAAATGATAATATTCAACGCAT
>JBCBVN010000576.1:0-1759 GCA_039817625.1 Bacteroidota bacterium | reverse complement strand
CTTGCACAAAATCAGGCACCAAAAGAAAGTAGACATTCGATTTGATCATAAAGTCGACGAAAAGGTCCAGGTGGCCCCACTCTTATTTATAATTTTGCTTGAAAATGCTTTCAAGCATGGCGTAGAACGCTTAGTAGAAGATGCCTATATTCATATGTCCTTAGTTGGTGATGAAAGGGAGGTGGTTTTTACCATCGAAAACAATTGCGAGCCTACAGACGACGGCAGAAAGCCAGGCATCGGACTAGAGAATCTGAAGCAGCGATTGGCACATCTTTATCCTAGAAAGCATGAATGGAGTGTGGAGAAAACAGAATTTACTTACCAGGCCAGATTGCGCTTAGATTTGTCTCTATGATATCCTACTGTATTGTTGACGACGAGCCCATCGCTCACCGGATCATAGAAGGTTATTGCGCTGACTTGCCTCACCTGAAAAAGGTTGGCAACGCCTTCAACGCCTTCGAGGCAGCAGATCTCGTAGCCAAAAAGCGGGTTGACCTCATTTTTCTGGATATCAATATGCCAAAAATGACGGGATTTGAGTGGTTGAAAACCCTCCGTCAGCCACCCAAGATCATAGTGACTACCGCCTACCAGGAATACGCCCTGGAAGGCTATGCTTTGGATGTTGTCGATTATCTGCTCAAGCCATTCTCCTTGCCGCGCTTCTTGCAGGCAGTAAATAAAGTGACCGACTCAAATCAGGCAGAAGTTGTCCAGCCAGCAAACACGGCTTCTGATGAAAAGCGTAGCCTCTTTCTAAAGGGGGATAAGAAATACCATCAGGTAACTCTAGGGGATATCCAATATGTAGAAGCATTCGGCAATTACTGCAAAGTGCACCTGGCCAATGAGATGATCTTAATCCATGAAAAGATTTCCGGTATCGAAGGCATCTTAGCCAGCGATAACTTCCTGCGCATACACAAGTCTTTTGTGGTGGCGATCGATAAGATCAGGCTGATTCAAGGGAATGTGATTCAGCTATTGGATAAAGAGATACCCATCGGCCAGACTTATAAGGCGAGGGTGACTAAGATGATAAATAACAAGTATGGATGATGAAGTATTAGACTATGTTCGAAAAGATCCATCTGAAAACAGAAAATGGATTAAGCGGCTATTCTGCCTATTCCTTTTAACCATATTCTTTTATATAGGTATAGAAATAGCAAGAGGTTTCCTGCCGGTTCAACTAAGCTATGGACCAGAAATTCGGTTTAACGTTGTTGGCTCAATGATACTGATAGTCATAGTCATAAACTCTTTAATTATTCCAACTTTTTTATCCAAGATACAGCCTGAGATTAGCTTGCTGAAAATTGTTGGTTTAACAGGGGCTATTCTCTTTGGGATTGAATTTATGTATCGATTAGCTATTCGTGCTTATCTCTATGTTCAAGATGTACCATTTGATATGCTCGACACTCTATTGTCTGCTATGGCACTATCATTTTTTGGAAGCCTAATATCTAATTTGAGGATACACAGTTTGCGAGGCCGTAGCATGTATCTCCCAGTCGCCATATTCTTGTTTGCTTGGATAGTCGCATTTCTGGTTGGGCGCTCAGTAGGCTGAGGATAACCTAGTTTTTGCAATGGTCGTATGCATCTAGTGACAGGATGCATTTGTGTTTTATACCGGTCACCAAGCCTGATAAACCTAAAGTCTTAAAAGTTCCATCCATTCCCACATCCTCCTTATCTTTGGCTTTCTTTCGCGCTCAGCGTCTTTCCTGATACCAAACCATTGATG
>JBCBVN010000575.1:0-1770 GCA_039817625.1 Bacteroidota bacterium | reverse complement strand
CTGATCTGTTCATTTCCCGACTCCCTACGAAGCTGCTCCACCGTTTGCTCTCCTTTCACCCGATCCCGGCTGGCTAAAACCAGCTTGACTCCCTTCTCCACTAGCCTTTTGGCAGTCGCCAATCCGATGCCGTCCGTACCCCCGGTGAGTAAGATCGTCTTCTCGCTTCGCATGATGGTGATGAAACACAACCGAATGAAAAAAGGATGAGAAGGCCATAAAAGAACATAGTCCGAAGCGTGCCTTGTGACGCCTGAGATACAAAGACCCCATCCTCTCATCCAACCATCCCCTCATCCAATCATCACTTCCTACCCAAAACACTATACACCATCGGTATCTGTCCCTCTATCCCTTTCAATTGCCAGCGGACATCGCCTACAGGCACGGCATCAGAAAAACAGGGGTATGGAGAGTAATCGTACTCTTGAAAATCATCAATACGAAGGCCCGCTTTCAGCAAAACACCTAACACATCTCCCAAGCCGTGATTCCAACTCACATCAGAATAGCTGATGTTGTCACTACCATCGGTATAGCTCTGCTCGTTATCCTCGTGTATCGGCATCAGGTTGAAATAGGGATAACCCAGCTTGGTCCGATCGTGGTCATCGAGCATCCAGACAACCGGGTGAAACTCCGCAAATATCAATTGTCCGCCCGGCTTAAGAAAGTGCGCGACGGTCTTTGCCCATTCATCCAATTCGGGTAGCCAGCCAATGGTCCCATAAGACTGAAAAACAAGGTCAAAAGACCCGGCCTCATCCAGCTTATCCTTTAGGCTCAGCACGTCCGTATTTATGAATCGTGCCTCCAGATCAGTCATTCCGGCCAGTTCCCGCGCCCGCTTGATGGCCTGATCGCTCAGATCCACCCCGGTTACTTCCGCCCCCATTCTTGCCAGAGACAAGGTATCCTGTCCAAAATGGCAAAAGAGGTGTAGCACACGAAGACCACTCAAATCCTTGGGCAACAGCGCCAGCTCAATTTCCCTTAGGCTGGTCTGACCTGATAGCCAGCCCTTCACATCATAAAATTGACTGTTCCAGTGGGCCTCTGTGCGTATGTTCCAGGCCTTCTGATTGATAGATAGGTAGTCTTTCATAGAGTTGGAAACTTTTTAGCTCGAGGAAAAGTTCCCCAAACGCAAATCCTTCTTTACAACTCCTGCAGCTCTACCAATTTGGCATAGTGCCCCTCCTGCTCCAGCAACTGTAGGTGGGTACCACGCTCTACAATTTCTCCCTGTTCCATGACCACGATCTCATCGGCCTGCTGTATGGTGCTCAGTCGGTGAGCGATGATCAGGGCCGTTCGACCGGTCATCAGTTTATTGAGGGCATCTTGCACCAGGCGCTCACTCTCGCTATCGAGAGCAGACGTCGCCTCGTCCAGGATCAGTATCTCCGGGTCGTGGTAGACCGCTCGGGCTATGGTCAGTCGCTGCCGCTGTCCGCCACTGAGCTTACTGCCTCGATCGCCAATATTGGTATCGTAGCCGTGCTCCATCTGTCTGATGAATTCATGAGCATTGGCGATGCGTGCTGCTTGTTCGATGCGCGCCCGATCGAGCTCGCGGCCAAAAGCGATGTTGCGCGCCACACTGTCGTTAAACAAAATGGCTTCCTGACTTACGATGCCCATCGACTGGCGGAGGTCTTTTATTTTGTACTTCCGCAGGTCGGTCCCATCTACCGTCACGCTACCTTCCACAGGGTCATAAAAGCGAGCCAGTAAATCTGCCAGGGTACTCTTCCCCGCGGGGAAGAG
>JBCBVN010000574.1:0-1784 GCA_039817625.1 Bacteroidota bacterium | reverse complement strand
GTCTTTTACTTTCCGAAAGCTGGCCAAAGAGATCGAATCTACGGAAGCATCCATCTACCGCTATTTCGAGAACAAGCACTTGCTACTACTATTTTTAGACAACTGGTATTGGGAGTGGGTACACTATCTGATTAAAATCAACACCCTGAATGTGGAGTCGTCCAAGCGCAGGTTGCGCCTGGCTATTCAGTGTATAGTCAATGCTACGGAAGAGAACCCAATGACGACTTATATCAATGAAAACTTATTGCACCGAATTATCATCCAGGAAGGGAGTAAAGCTTATCACACCCAGGGAGTGGATGATGGTTATAAAGATGGACTATTCCACAGTTACAAAGACCTGGTCGTGACTATTGCCAATTTAATTGGCTGTGTAAATCCAAGTTTCCCCTACAAACAAAGCCTGGCCAGCAACCTATTCGAAATGGCCAACAACCAAATGTACTTTGCCCAGCACCTACCAGCATTGACGGACCTAAGTCATCAAAAAGGGACCTATCAGGCGCTTCAGGAAATGATGGAGTACTTCGTATTTAAACTGTTGGAGTGCGAAAATGCTTAATAAGATAAATTTCACCTGACAAATTAATCAAGCCCGCATGTCTTCAGATTCTTTTGAGACCGACGATTTACTTTTTGAAACGGATGAAGAACTAGATGATCAGCAAGCCGACCAGGGCTTGACACTAGCAGATGATCGTCTACCGCTTAGTCTGACCATTCTCCCACTGACCCAACGTCCAATCTTTCCCGGCATGGTGTTACCCATGAGTTTTACCGGAACAGACAAACTAAAAGCCATTCAGGATGCCATAGATCACCATGAAGGCTATATAGGTGCAGTATTGGCTCTAGACTATGATCAGGAAGACTATACTAGAAGCGATTTTAACGAGGTAGGAACCGCTTATCGCATCCACAAGATCATGACCGTAGGACCTGAAACGGTGCAATTGATCGGAGAGGCCGTCAGGCGATTCCGCAGGCGAAAGCAACTGCTGGTCCAGCCTCAGCTCAAGTGGGAGGTAGATTATTATCAGCGACCAAAGGTGAAACCAGACAATGAGCTGCGTGCCTATATGCTGGCCATCAGCAAAGATGTTAAGGAGCTATTACAATTAAATCCTTTCTTTCAGGAGCAAGTCAATCTGGTTGTCAATAGGCTTAACTATGAGCAACCTGGCCGTACAATGGATATTATTTCCAACTTGCTTGGGGCAGAAAGAGACCGGTTGCAAGAGCTACTAGACACCTGGGAACCCGGTGAACGAGCCAAGAAGCTACTCGCTATCATTAAAGATGAACTGGAAGTTGCCAGAATACAGGCCAGGATCAACAAAAAAATCGAAGATGACGTCAATACGCAACAGAAAGAATATTTTCTAAGGGAGCAGCTGAAGGCCATCAGAAGAGAGCTTGGAGAAGAGCAGGATGAAAGCGAAAGCATCGAGGACAGAATTACCAGTGCGCTAAACGGAAAAACCCTACCCGATGAAGCACAAAAGGCCTTCGATCGAGAGCTCAATAAACTCCGCACCCTGAATAATCAAAGTCCGGAATTCAACATAACCCGCACTTATTTAGAGACCTTTTCTGAATTGCCATGGGGCGTGTACAGCGCCGACAGCCAAGATGTGGTCGAAGCTCGAAAAATCCTGAATAGCGACCACTATGGGCTGGATGACGTCAAGGACAACATACTTGAGTTTTTGGCTACGATCCTTAAAAGAGATAGTGTATCAGGAAGTATCATATGTATGGTCGGTCCTCCGGGTGTAGGC
>JBCBVN010000573.1:0-1787 GCA_039817625.1 Bacteroidota bacterium | reverse complement strand
GCCCCATTTTCATTCCAACTGGGGTCTCACCGAATGGAGATAATACCAATGACCGCTTCCTGATCTACGCAGATTTTGATCAGGTTGAAGAGATCGAGAGTTTCCTCATTTTCAATCGATGGGGTGAATCGATATTTGAAAACTTCAATTTCCAGCCTAATGATCCAGCTCAGGGCTGGGATGGAACCCACCGAGGCGAGCCACTTAACCCGGCTGTTTTTGTATATCAGGCGGTAGTTCGGTTCACGGATGGGGAGAGAGTTTTGTATTCAGGAGATGTGACCCTGATCAGGTAACAGGTATCTGAAGGCGGCTCAAGGCCAGACTTAAGCTTTGAGCCGCCCTCAACAAATTGGTTATTTTTGCGGCATGTGTCGCCTACTACTCATGCTGTTTGCTCTGGGGCTAACCCTTTCTGCTCGTGCAGACAGACTCAGCGAGCGCCTGAGCCTCGTACTGCCAGACGAGGGAACCGATCGCCAGTTTGTGGAAACTCGCCTGCGTCTGCTCATCAGTGAGTTGGAGAGCGACCGCATCGAAAAGAAAAAACGAAGTAAGCAGTTGCATTGGATACGGCAGCGAGTGGAAGCTGGCTACCTGCGGAAGTACAAACCAATGGCCTCATTACCGGATGTGTTCCGGGAAAAATCCTACAATGATGTTACTGCGGCGCTGATTTATGCTATGGTGCTTGATCATTTTGGCATTCCACACGAGGCTGTCATCGATCACTGGGAGGTGTACTTAATAATCGACCCAGAAGGAAGGCCGATCTCCCTTCGCGATCAAAGTGGACGAGACGCAAGTAGTCAGCAGGAGCTGGCCTTTCGTCAAGACTATATCGAACTACTCAACCTGACGGCTCTACCCGCACAGCGACCGCGTTCTATGATGGAAGCGGATAGTCTTTACGGCATTTATCACTATGCTGGTCGAGAAAGGTTGAGCTTTCACGAGCTTGCTGCCCACTATCACTACCGAAAGGCGATGCAGACTTACAGGCAGGGCGAATACGAGCGCAGCGTAGAGCTTTTGGCACAAGCCAGGTATACAGACGATCGTCCTGCTTTTGATCTGTTGGAGCAAGCTACATATCTTCAGCTGGCACAAGGTGCAGCAGATTCTACAGGTTTGTCTTCTTTGTTTTACTTGTTTGAGCTTTGGCGAAAAGATCGCAGCAATCGCTTTATTCCAAGGGCACTTATGATGCGTTTCCGCAGCGTATCCGATCGTTCAGTAGAGACTTCCGCAGGTGGGCCTATTCCACATGACCCCATGTCTGACGGGGTCAATACCAATGTGTCTCATGCTCAGTTTAATCGAGAAAGCCATATTTCATCTATGACCCCACTCACCGGGGCTGAGCTAGAGGATGAATGGGGGCCAGCCGAGCAACTATACTTGTACTTAAATAGCCGAGCCAGAGAATTTCCTGGATGGCGAGATACTCTTCAGGAACTTTACTTTTTTCAAAGGGGGCGATACTACGATAGAAGAGGGCGGGATGACCTTGTCCTGGAATATCTGGATAGCCTTTATCGTTTGAGGCCAGCGGATATGGTTTACCGGGAATCTATCACTCAGTTGAGTGTAGCAGATATCAGGTCAGAAAACTTGAGTGGGGAACAACTAAGAGATCGTATCGAGGGCCTGGCGAATCAATATCCTTATCTCGCTGAGGATCCAGCTCTTGCTGATCTGGTACTGGAAGATCTGGCCAAGTCTATTAGAATGCAGTTTTCTAGTGGTGAAACCAGGGTAGGGGAGAGCCAGCTAGTAGAATTCAG
>JBCBVN010000572.1:0-1788 GCA_039817625.1 Bacteroidota bacterium | reverse complement strand
ACGATGAGGAGTACAGCCTGACGCAGCTTTGGACCATTGATTTCGACCCAAACCGGCTCGCAGAAATGCCGTTACCAGCGCAAATGCAGGATTCAGTCTTCAAAGCAGATAGAGCCGCCAAGCTCCTGCTGGATGACGTAGACTTCAACATCAACGACTTTAGCTGGTCGCCAGATGGCCAACAAATCGCCATCGAACACCAGCCTAATCCACTGATCAATAGCTTTTTCGATGCCGATATCTCTATTTATGACATCTCTTCCAAGGCCCTCAATACTTTAGTTAGTAATGAGAGTTACGATGGTTTAGTGGACTGGTCGCCAGATGGGAAATCGATCTTGTACCAAAGTGCGCTTGATGAGCGTACCTCCAACTATTATCTGAATGGTAAACTATTCAGAATTGATGTAGATGGATCTAACAACAAGCAGTTGGCAGCAGATTTTGACGAGGATATTTTTAGAGTAAGCTGGAATGCTGAAGGCATTTTCGCTTTGAGTTGGCAGAAAACGGATCGCTTCATTATTCAAATTGATCCCACTAGTGGAGAGGCAAGCGTACTGCCATCTGACAATAGAATTTGGAATTATTCCTTCTCCGAATCTGCCCAGCAGTTAGCCATTACGGCTTCTGGGGATGATAATCTGACCGAGGTTTACTGGAGTGACTTCATCAGTAAGCAAAGGGATGTACAAATCACCAACGCTTCTCAACAGATCGATAACTGGGCGGCCGCGGATAGTGAGGTCATTTCGTGGGAAAGCAAAGACGGGCAGGTGATTGAAGGCGTCCTGCACAAGCCCAAAGACTATGATCCTAGCAAAAAGTACCCACTGCTAGTGATCATTCACGGAGGCCCCACCGGCATTTCCGCTCCTAGTCCGACGCCTTCGTACGTGTACCCGATGGTGCAGTGGCTCAACAAGGGTGCGCTAATCTTGCGCCCCAACTACCGCGGCTCGGCCGGCTACGGCGAAGCGTTTCGCTCCCTAAACGTACGTAACCTGGGGGTAGGTGATGCCTGGGACGTCCTATCCGGTGTGGAGCACCTGGAAAAGGAGGGCTTGATAGATGGCGACAAAGTAGGCTGCATGGGCTGGAGTCAGGGTGGTTACATCTCGGCCTTTCTCACCACTAACTCTGATCAATTCCAAGCCATCTCCGTAGGTGCCGGTATTTCTAATTGGATGACCTACTACGTCAATACCGATATTCATCCGTTCACTCGGCAGTACCTCAAAGCTACGCCCTGGTCGGATCAGGAAATCTACGAGCTGACCTCGCCGATGACTAACATCAACGATGCCACGACACCCACCCTTATTCAGCACGGCGAATTTGACCGTAGGGTCCCTATTGCCAACGCCTACGAACTGGTACAGGGTTTGCGCGATGTAGGCGTGGAAACGGAGCTCATTGTTTACAAAGGCTTTGGCCACGGCATTAGCAAACCCCGGGAACGTCTGGCCGCAACCTGGCACAACTGGCAATGGTTTGCGAAATATATTTGGGGGGAAGAGGTGGAATTGCCAGAGGAATAGAGCAGGCAACGGGACCTGGTAGCATTGTTGAATTGGCTTTGTTGTCTACTAAGACAAAGTATAGCTGATGGTACGAGCTAGCCCTACTAGTCAGCTATGCTTTGTTGTCTGTAGTTATTATCTTCAACTTACCCTCTTCTGGCAATAGAAATGCATTTGATTGTTCTAACTTAGTTTGAATTTCATCCATGCTTTCCCCATATATCATTGAACTAAATTCATGGGCTCTTGATAGCATACGAATATA
>JBCBVN010000571.1:0-1813 GCA_039817625.1 Bacteroidota bacterium | reverse complement strand
CTGTAGAATCTCATTTTCATGAAGCAGAAAAACTAGAGGGTGAATAGCGAATTGTTGTTGGCTTAAGGTGCTATTATCCAAACATGATCTCAATATCTAAAAAAAGCTTCAACTCTTGTTGGGAACCATATTCATATTGCCCAACAATATGGATTTAATCTGCAATTTACAATAAAATGACACTGAATGACACTACTACTTTAAATAAAATCTTCTTCATCTCCCAACTCCAGTCGGGCTCCAGCGAGTTCATTCATGGCGTGTTGCTCTCCCAGCTTTTTGGCGATTGACATACCGGTGGTATAGGTTTGCCAGGCCTCTGCTTCCCGGTTTAGGCGCTCTAAAGTTTTGGCCAGATGAAAATAAAGTCCCACATAGTCAGGATCTGTATCCTTCAATTTTTGATAGGCCTCCAGAGCAGCCTCGTCATGGCCTTCTTTTTCAATTTCCTTCGCTAGTGCAAACATCAGAAATCCGTCATTGGGGTTTGCTGCCAGCATTTCCTCTATTCGTTCTCTGCGCGTCATGATTGATCTTACTCTCTTTTGCTAATTAGCGTAGGCTATTTCTAGTACTTGATCGAAATTCTCTACAAAATGAGCGGTTATTCCTTCTTTGATATAGTCTGGAAGTTCATGGAAATCCTGCTCGTTCTCTTTGGGGAATATGAGGGTATTGATTCCTACTCTTCTGGCCCCTATGGTCTTTTCCTTAACGCCCCCAATCGGCAAGACCCGACCTGTGAGTGTAAGTTCGCCGGTCATGGCCAGGTGATCTATCGTGGCTTTTGCGGTGGCCAAACTATATAGGGCGAGTGCCATAGTGATGCCTGCAGATGGTCCATCTTTAGGTGTTGCTCCGGCAGGTACATGTAAGTGCACCTGGTGCTGGTCGAAGTAATCCAGGTCGACCTGACCTAAACGAGACCTGACATAAGTAAAGGCTATCTGAGCACTTTCCTTCATCACATCACCCAGCTGTCCAGTCAACCTAAACCCGCCTTTAGCCTCGGGGATACCGTTGGCTTCTACATATAGAGTTGCCCCACCCATGCTGGTGTAGGCAAGACCTAATACGACTCCAGGAATGGGCTTTTCGTATAGTTTTTCAGGCTTGAATCGGGGTTTTCCCAGCAAGGCTTCAATCATACTACGATCAACGAGGAAATGGTTTTCTTTTTCCTCGGCCTGGCGGAGAACCAACTTGCGAATGATCTTTCGGATTTGTTTTTCCAAATTCCTTACCCCAGCCTCTCTGGCGTAGCTGTCCGTTAGAAAATCGAGCGCCTCATTAGAAAATGTTACCTCTTCGGCGCTAAAATTATGTTCTCTTAGCTGCTTAGGAATTAAATACTGACGCGCTATCTCGATTTTTTCTTCTTGCACGTAGCCGCTCAGGCGAATGACCTCCATCCGGTCTAAAAGGGGGCCAGGAATGGTATCTAGCTGATTGGCTGTTGTTACGAAAAGGACATTCGATAAATCCATGGGCACATCCAGATAATGATCCATGAAACTATCGTTTTGCTCAGGGTCGAGGACCTCCAGGAGTGCTGAGGCTGGGTCACCTCTGAAGCTCGTGCCAATCTTATCGATCTCATCTAGCATGATGACAGGGTTGGAGGTCCCGGTTCGCTGGAGCGCTTGAATTAATTTACCAGGCATAGCTCCGATATATGTCCTTCTATGGCCTTTGATTTCAGCTTCATCTCGCATTCCGCCTACGCTAAATCGATAGAATTCTCGACCCAGTGCGCGAGCAATACTTTTCCCTATGCTTGTCTTGCCTACACCCGGAGGACCGACCATACATA
>JBCBVN010000570.1:0-1830 GCA_039817625.1 Bacteroidota bacterium | reverse complement strand
ACGGAAGATGGCAATTTCAGCAGCTTTGACGACGGTGATATCCAGCCACATATAGATCACATTTGTTTAGTAAATACCGGCGCTTTCGACCCTAATGACAAGACAGCATTGCCCATAGGATATGGCGATGATCACTTCATAGAGCCCGGCACATCCATAGACTACCTCATCCGCTTCCAGAATACCGGTACGGATACGGCTTTCCATGTTCGACTAGTCGACACCCTTGATTCGGATCTCGATCTAAGCACCTTTGAAGTTTTGAGCGCCAGCCACGAGTTTAGGCCCGAGCTAGATACCGCCGGCGTTCTAACCATCTACTTCGACAACATCATGCTACCAGATAGCAATATAGACTTGCGCGGGTCGAATGGCTTTTTCAGCTACCGAATCCAACCGCGTGCTGATCTGGAACTGCCTTTTATTGTGACCAACAGGGCAGGTATTTACTTCGATTTCAACGAGCCCATTATCACCAATACCGTGCTGCATACGGTAGACACCGGCTTTATAGCAGAGCCCAATTCAATAGGACAAGTCCGTAGGCCATTAGCCGAGTTGAAAGTCTCGCCTAATCCGAGTCCCACTGGTCAGTTCTGGCTGGAGATCGAAACCCTGCAAGCTGGCCCATATCTGATCAGGGTAACGGACAAGCTCGGACGGGTTGTTTTGACTCAGGAAGAGGTTGCTAATCAGGTCGTGCTGGATGGTTCCAACATGCCCTCGGGCAGCTATCAACTCAGCGTATTCGACAGAGGCGGCCGCTGGTTGGCTACTCAGCAAATTATTCGGTAGTTTGCGGGCAGTTGCCTGCAAACCACCAGTCATGAACCAGCGCCTACTTGCTATAGATGTCTTTAGAGGCATGACCATTGCCTTTATGATTTTGGTCAATAACCCGGGAAGCTGGTCTCATGTATACGCTCCCCTGCTGCACGCCAAATGGCACGGCTGCACGCCGACCGATCTGGTATTTCCGTTCTTTATCTTCACAGTCGGGCTGTCTATGGCATTTTCCATGGGCAAGAACCAAGAAAAATCTACCCAGTTTCTGTTGAGCAAGGCCCTAAAGCGAGCCTTGCTCATCTTTGGGGTTGGGTTCATGCTCCACTGGTTTCCATTTTACGATAAGACGCCTTTCGATGTGCGCGTATTTGGCGTCCTTCAGCGCATTGGTATGGCTTATGGCATTGGTGCTGCACTGGTTATTTTTCTCAGGAAGGAGTGGATTTTAGTTTGGACTTCCGCAGGTCTGTTGCTCGCTTATTGGGGGATACAGACTTACCTGGGAGATTACAGCCTTGCAGGCAATGTTAATCTACAAGCAGATTTGGCCATTTTATCTGCGGATCAGCTATATCAGGGCTTTGGTATCGCTTTTGATCCCGAAGGTTGGCTAGGTGCTTTTTCTTCTGCAGCACATATTATTATTGGGTACTTAATCGGGAAGCGGCTCTACAAAACCGTGAAGATCGACGGTGGATTTAGTAGTGAAAATCTAAGCGGGTTTTTACCTGGCCTACTTTTGATTGGCCTTCTATTGAGCTTGTTAGGCTGGTTTTTCCATTTGCTGGGGTGCCCCATCAACAAACCCATCTGGACCAGTTCTTACGTCATATACACGGCCGGCCTGGGCACTTTACTGCTAACCTTCCTGTTGTATTTACTCGACATATTGCGGTACAGACAATGGGCTTTTCCCTTTCGAGTATTCGGGCTTAACCCCTTAGCCTCCTTCGTCCTGTCTGGAGTCGTAGCCAAGATTCTGTACCGCACCTCAGTTGGCGACACGAGTATTACTGGCTGGATATATCGGGAGTTGCTACAACC
>JBCBVN010000569.1:0-1842 GCA_039817625.1 Bacteroidota bacterium | reverse complement strand
GTAAGCGCCTTAGCAAGCTCTAAGTGTGACCCCCAAAGGCCTTCAGCGGTTTCGCTATTCTCCTTTCCTACTATCCGAACTTCATTTTGCTTTGAACGCTCATATTTAGTAGTAGCAAGCCACAATTCGCGTTGCAGATCAATTTTATCCTGACCAATAGACAGCAACCAGGTCTGCAAGGGTGGCCAGCTACTGATAGGAAGCGGATAGGCAAATTGGTAAGTATTCCTCTTCCGAAATAGTACACCCGCCTTGTGTAGATGGTCCAGTAGGGCGAGTATGTGTGTTGTAATTGTTGGGTCTTCATACTCTAGCTCCTGCAATTGTACGTCCCGGCTTAGCACAAGATGGTCACTTTGCTGTATGAAACGACTTAAAAGTAGCATTACCCACTGCCTGGCATCTGAGTCTAGCTGCTCTAGCGCCGTCTTAAACTGTTTAATAAAAACCCCTTGTACACCGCCTGTTCGCTGGAAATTTTGCAGGGTAATCATGCGGGTGGGCCGGCCTTCTGCAATAAAGTCTTGGAACGTAGCGTGCATCGTCGCAGATAAAAGGGGTAGCGGTGCTAGAGTAGGTCGTAACTCCTCCAGTATAATCTCGGGTAGTTTAGCCGGTTCAAAGCCAAAGCCCCTGAAAACCAGTGGGTTTTCAATCATATCTCGCAGTGATAGGCGCGTGAGTGATTTTAGTTTCAGGCTTTCAATAGGGCCAAACTTAGCCCAATCGCCTATAGGCAATTGCTCGTACAAATGCGTATCTGCACAGCACAAAACATGGATATCACTACGCTTGGCTGTTGCCTCCAACACCGTTTTAATGTTTTCCCGAGCGACTTGCAGATGAACATCTGATGGGCAAATAACTATAACACGATGATACCTCTCGATCTGCTTAACGAACTCCACCTGATCAATTTGTCCTACTATTAATCGGCATACTGATAGATTACGACTCTTGAGCTCCGGTAATAGTCCCGCTGTAACTACAGATTTTTTCCCAGTGTAAGTACTACCATGTAGAAAGGTATATTTATGTTGCTCTAGTGTATCCAGTAACTGCTCCATGTCTTCGTCTCTTCCATAGAAACGATAGGCGTCAGCCTCTTCATAAGCCGCCCAGCCCTTAAAAGGATTAATACGATAATCATCATCCCAAAGGCTGATTTTAGTATATGGAGAGCAGAAGAAAAATTCTCCGTGCTCATGATTATTTAGCGTATACGCAAAAGCTTTTTGCCTGATTACTTCACCATTACCTGAAAGCGTTACCTCCAATGATGTATCCACATAGCCTACCAGCTTACTTATCGATATAAAACCATTTTTGGGATTATCAGCCAGTCCCTGTAGACCCTTGATAAGACCAGCAGCAAAGGGGGAATTCCGATCTAAACGGCGGTCCAAAATGTCTACTGCTTTCTGGTCATCACCGGTGGACACAATGACCTGTCGGGCTTTTTTCTCAGCATTCCTAGCAAAATAAGCGCGAAATAATCTATTCCCCATTTGAGATTTAGAATATCCACGTTTCTTGACATCCCACTGGAAAGCACCAGCAAAGCAACAGTCAAGAATAAGTAGTAGGTGTTGGCATGGTAAAGCTTCTACTACACTGTGCAGCAGCGACATGGGAACAGAACTACTTGTATTACCAGAGAGCGCATCAGAGGGTAGGAGGTAGCCTTGTGGCGAACCCTCCTCATTTATATCCGCTTCTCCGTGACCCGCAAAATAAATTACGACTCGATCATTTTTTTCCTCTTTTACCTTTTGGGGAATATAATCTCGGATATATGCTTCTAAGCTCGCTTTATCAGGGTTAAGTAAGGGATTTTCTACT
>JBCBVN010000568.1:0-1848 GCA_039817625.1 Bacteroidota bacterium | reverse complement strand
CGCTTACCCGCTTCGACCGGTCCGAGATAGGGAGAGTTGCTTGGGATGGCCGCTTTGCGGAACGCCCAGGTCCGCAGCTGCGGCTCGGCTTGAAAATACGGCCCTAGCCAGAGGCCCCGCTCCCCTACTCTCAGACGAGGATCGGGAGCCACTACTTCTAGATAACAACCCTCTCCAATCGCAAGTAAGGCATTGTGCGTTCCCCAAAGGGGGTGCTGACCGCCAACAACCGGTCTGAGACCTATTTGCGCTTCCACCCAATCGCAGCCTTTTTCGAGATCAGGGGCAGTAATGATGATGTGATCGATGCCGTCAGCTAGCTTCATGTTTAAGGGATAAGGTAGGTAAAATCAAATGTGAATTGGCAAATCCAACTTCGCGCAGAAAAAATGCTCCTTGATATGAAATAGACACTTCATTGCGTAAATTATGATGGATTATCAGACTAAGCCCAAATCAATGTTTCAAAATAGGTTAAACGCATCAAAATACTGAATTCCCCAAAGTCTTAGCTTAGGGGTATGAAACTAAGCGAGATTTTTGATGAGATTCCTGATTTCCGTGTAGCTGGCCGGACGAGTTATCGTTTGAGCAATATTTTGGTGATCAGCTTGTGTGCCGTTCTGGCCGGGGCTGAGGATTATGAAGATATTGCAGAATATGGACGTCAGAAGGAAGATTTTTTAGGGACATTTCTAGTCTTAGAAAATGGGATTCCCTCCCACGACACCTTTAATCGAGTGTTCCGCTTTATGGATAGGGCATTATTTGAGCAGTGTTTACGCCGTTGGTCTGAGCAGATTATTGCCTCCCTATCTGGTCTTCAAATCAACATTGATGGGAAGGTACTTCGGGCTACGGCCAAACGAGGCAAACGGACTTCTGGCTTATGCTTGGTCAGTGCCTGGGTGGCCGAGCATTGTTTAAGTCTGGGGCAGGTCAAGGTGGATGCCAAGAGCAACGAAAAGACAGCGATTCCTGCAATTTTGGATGATATTGATCTGAATGGAACGCTGGTAAGTATTGATGCAATGGGCACACATGAGAAGTTTGCGCGACAGATCAGAGCCAAAGAAGGGGATTATTTATTAGCGTTGAAAAAGAACCAAAAGGCACTCTATGAACAGGTCTCGGAGTGGATGATCCGATATGAGGATCGCTGGGAAAAAGATCATCAAACCGATTATGTAGGCGGGCGAATCGAAGAAAGAACGACCTTTGTTTGTCAAGATCTCCGTTTTATCGATGCACTCCATTCCTGGCCCGACTGTCAGTCGATGATCATGGTTCAATATCACAGAAGCTTTAAGAATGGAAAAGAAGAAGCGGCTAACAAAACCCGTTTTTACATCAGCAGTGCTGATTTCTCCGCCCGACAGTTTGCTCAAGCAACCCGATCGCATTGGAGTATTGAAAACCAGTTGCATTGGTATCTGGATGTCGTCTTCTTGGAGGATCGCCAACGAGTCCGAGAGGGAAATGGACCCGAAAATATGGCTACAACCAGAAAAATGGCCCTACAGTTGCTCTTACAACACAAAACCAAAGGTACTAGCCTCAAAAAGCTCAGAAAAAGGGCGGCTTGGAACGAAGATTTCCTCCTCAATGTCCTACAATCTCTGCAAAACCAATTTTGATGCGTTTAACCTAATCTTCAGGCCTAAGAATTCATCATATCGATTGAATTTGTATCTTCGCAGCCGATTCCAATAAAAATTAAAAACATGAGCCTAATCATTGACATTACTGCGCGCGAAATCCTTGACTCCCGCGGTAATCCCACTGTAGAAGTTGAAGTTACTACCTCTGACGGGTCTGTTGGACGCGCGGCGGTCCCTTCTGGTGCCA
>JBCBVN010000567.1:0-1849 GCA_039817625.1 Bacteroidota bacterium | reverse complement strand
AAACGAAGAACTTATTCCTGGTTGGACCGCAGGTCAAACACGGAACTGCTCTTTTTTGCTTTATCTATAAGTACCGCCAGAGATTTGCAGTCGTAGCCGAGGAGATTGCCCAAAGAACCGAAGTTTCTCCTGGCTTAGTAGAAGAAGTTCTCAAAGAATACAAGCACAACAATTTCTACCTGACCGATTTATCTTGCTGTGATGATGAGTGCGTATGCTAAAATGAACCGGACCATGGAGATCTTGAATCTACTGGTCGGTTTCGAATTGGTAGTCGTCGGGCTGCTGTACCTGATTAAGTTGGATATAGCGTCTGCCGCAAGTTGGTCAATCTTTGGCTGTATGTATGTGGTGATGGATAAGTATTCCTTGTTTGAAAACATGTCTAAAGAGCGCAAGCTCGTTCAAGGACTAAAGTACGGTTTCGCGTGGCTGGGGTTTATCATTAGCACGGCCTTTCTGGGGTATGTGGTATTTGCGCTTTAGATACCCAAACGAATCAACAGCAACGCTACAGTAGGTTCGCAGCGAATTGCCTCAGAGAGATTTCCCATTAGGATCAAGCGTACCTACCATTGAATATAGGCATCCCCTCCTACCTCAGCTTGATCCAGTATAGAAGTACGAATAGAAGTAAATCGAATGTGATTTTCTAGCTACTCTAATACGCTTAAAATATTATTTCTATCTATTATTGTTTAGATCTAATTTCCTAGCTATGAGACTTGTACTTCCTCTTTTGATCCTACCGCTCCTACTATTTGGACAAGCCGAAATTGAGTTATCCGGACTAAAATGGCGCAATGTAGGCCCCGCTAATCAGGGGGGACGCATTGTAGATATTGAGGCCCTTGATGGCCAATTTAGAAAGGTATGGATGGCCACCGGATCAGGAGGCGTGTGGTACTCAGAGAATGCAGGAACTACCTGGACACCCATATTCGATAACTACTCCACCGCTTCTATTGGAGATATTGCCGTTTACCAGCAAGATCCATCTATCATTTGGGTGGGTACCGGTGAAGCCAATAACCGCAATAGTGTTTCCTGGGGAGATGGCGTATTCAGATCTACTGATGGCGGCGAAACCTTCGAAAACGTAGGACTTAGGAGCACGCATCAGATAGCTCGTGTCATCACCATTCCTGATCAACCGCAAAGTGCTTGTGTTTGTGCCGTAGGGCATCTCTGGGGAACCAGCGGAGAGAGAGGTCTTTTCAAGACAGAAGACAGTGGCGAAAACTGGGAAAAGCTAACCAATGGTCTGCCCAATGATGGTAAAACAGGCTGTACCGATTTAATGATCGATCCGAATAACGCTGATGTCATGTACGCCGCTTTCTACGAGCGGCTCAGAAAGCCTTGGCATTTTGAAAGCGGCGGAGAAAATGGAGGAATTTTCAAAACAACGGATGGTGGAAAGACCTGGACCAAACTAACAAACGGACTCCCCCAGGGGCCAAGCGGAAGGATAGGGCTTGCGATTTACCGTAAGAATCCCAACATACTAATGGCGCTGGTTGAGGCAGAGCAATCTGACACCCTAGCGAAACCAGGTAGTGGACTATACCGGTCGGAAAATGGAGGAGAAAGCTGGACTTATGTGAACACCTACAATAACCGGCCTTTCTACTACAGTCAGGTGCGCATAAACCCTAATGATGATAGTAGAGTCTACGTTTTGACAACCCGTTTTATGGTTTCCAAAGACGGCGGCAAAACGCTTCGGAACGGCAGCCAAGATCAGGAAGTGCACGGTGATTTTCACGCCATGTGGCTAGATCCCACCGATGCAGATCGATATTATCTGGGGGCAGACAAGGGGATTTCTTTAACCCATGATCATGGT
>JBCBVN010000566.1:0-1852 GCA_039817625.1 Bacteroidota bacterium | reverse complement strand
GGAGATCAGGCAGCTATGATAGAGGAATTAAAACAGATGAATGCAATCGGGAAAGCAGATCGCAGAATCGATCCAGGTATAAGTGATTATGTTGAAGATCGATTGGCCGCATACATAGACCGCGGATCGCATTTGCGCATTCCAAGGCTTGTGGAGCTAAATCCAATTCCAAGGCTAGATGCACTGACCATGGAAACCTTGATTTTATATGGTGATTTGGACTTTGGTTATATAGAAGAAAATGCGAGGAAACTCGATGATGGCCTTCAAAATGCTGAATTAGTCGAAGTTTCGGAGGCTGCTCATTTGATCAATTTGGAACAAGGAAAACTATTCAACCAACTCGTACAGGATTTTATCAGGCAGTAGATAATATCAAGGCGTATTAGTCTGCTCAATGCGCCGGTAAGCCACCAAGTCTAAATTTTACTGAAATGACAAGGAAGTCAATGATTGGGCTGATGCTCGGGACGATCGTTTTGTTTGTGTGGAATGCCATTTCCTGGATGATTCTGCCATTTCATTCAGATACCCTAAACACACTGCCTGAAGAGATGGTGATCAATCAACCGGAAAGTCAAGAGCTCGAAGATGGAGTCTATCATTACCCCGGCTTACCGCTGGACAACTCTCCCGAAAGTTGGCAAGCTATAGAACAGAAGTTGGCTACTGGTCCTCGTATTCCTTTACTGGTCTACAGGAGCGGACCATCTGATCTTTTTTCCTCCAAGACTTTTTTGTGGAGTCTCTTTCTCAATTTTTTGACCGTTGGTATTTGCCTGCTTCTGATCATCCGATTTAACATGAAGTCTCGTGCGTCCGTTTTGATTTTTTGTCTTGGCATAGGTGCACTGACGGCTCTGGTATCTGACTTTGGCCAGATGAATTGGTATTTATTTCCGCTCGATTACACCTTGGTCCAGGTCTTCGATCGACTAGTCTCTTTTTTCTTTCTGGGAATAGTACTCAGCTTTTACTCCGATGGGCGTTAGGCTAATCACTATGAATTCAGGTCAGCCTATTGCCTGCGTATCTCTTCCAGCAGACGTTCGTTTTCTGTGATTAAATATTCGTTTTGTTCTTCGGTCGCCATTTGTAAGGAGGCCGTGAGGTTTTCATTGGCCTGTGCTTCTTCGCCCATTTTCATCAGGATGATGCCGTATCGGTGCAGGTCCCAGGCGCTGGGACTTCCTCTCAATGCCATCAGCATCTCCTGAATTTCTTTGGCCTTTTCCAACTCCAGCTCCCTTTCATCTAGGGGCGCGAGAAGGCTAGCTCTACATCTGTGGCCCCTATGCGCTGGGTGATTTGTTGGCCGGGGCTAAGTCGAAGATATTCAACCTGAGCCCCGACCAATAAAGGCAGTAGACAGGAAATGATCAGAATAAGAAGTCTCATTTCACGCTAATTTAGCAGTTATTCCAGCACAATTCGACCGCTGTAGCTTTGGCCATCTGTCCCTTGGAAAAGTAGCATCCGAAGCCCGCTTCCTTCCAATTCAACATCCATCTGCGTGTTGCTGATGCTTATGTTCTGCAGTAGGCGGCCCTGAGCATCAAAGATGGTGAGACTGCCTCCCATTAGTTTATTTAGTCCACGCAATTGGATGCGGCCTGGAGCTGGATTTGGAAAAATATCGATGCCGGCAGCCAGTGCGTCCCGAGTGCTTACACCAAGAACCAGCTCTACATCTGCTGTCAAATCATCGCTGCTGTTCTCGTCGCCAGCGGCAGTGACCTGGCCAAAGATATTTTGATCTTCGTCGCCAAGGATTCCGGTATTCTGACTGAAGCGGTGGATGTAGGTCTCTCCAGGATTGATGGATGCACTGACGGTTTCCTGAAAGGTTTCC
>JBCBVN010000565.1:0-1858 GCA_039817625.1 Bacteroidota bacterium | reverse complement strand
GGCACCGGTTGTCGTGCTCAGCTCCATCATACCAGCGTTGTTAAAGGGTAGATTCCAGTCGTTGAGTGGGTCGTAATTGGACATGATTACACTCATTTGTCCATTGTGCACGAAAACACCACCCAGACTCGTCTCATCGTGCCCCTGCTGGCGATTCGGATTTAGTATAGGGTCTTCATCATTGGTGTCTGGTGAGCCACCGGGGCAGTTGGCAGGCCCATCACCCGGAGCGTTGGCCGGGCGATAGCGATCGTCAAAGAAGAACTCGCCGTTCCCAGGACCTTCTGCTTTATTGATACCTGTCGTAGGACCAAAAGGTGCCCCGTTTGTACCGTTCGATGAATTGTTTTCTAGAACATAGGTCGTATTGTCGGTCGTATTGATGGAAGCAACCAAAATATCTCCTGCCGCATCAGCGGTAAACTGCACGTTCGGTTCCATCGTGCTTGGTGGCAACCTATTATAGCCATGCTGGTCTGCGAAACGATCTCGTATACCGATGATCATTTTTCCAGCCTCATCAAATTCTATGTCCGTAAGCCAGGGTTGTGGATAGGCTCTCTCGCCTATGAAGTTTCCTCCAGGAGGAGAGGTCGTTCCCATGACCGTCGCCAGCATGACATCGCTATCGAAGATGGGTGTCCAGGGGTAGAACTCTCCTTGTGCATTATTGCCGCAAAAATCGATCGCCTGGCCTCTGGTGTAGTTCAGTGGAAACTCCAACAGCTTGGTAAAGGTATCGGTGTCTGGATTAAACTTGTAGATAAAACCACGCATGGCGCTGCGGTCTCCGGTATTTGTAAGTGTGTTGGTTCCTGCATTGAAAACAACCGTAGATTCTGCTGTATTCACCAATCCGATATAAATCTCACCGCGGTAGCACTTCACTGCAAAGGGGCGAATATCGGAGGCTGTTCCGGTCAAACCAGGTAAGCCCGTCAAATCACCAGTTGCAGGCCACCTGCTGATTGCTGCCATACTAGCCGGCGGGCTCGGATTGTCAGGAGTGCCGCCCAGCGGGATTTCGTAAAGTCTTCGATCTGCCAGGTTGATCGTCCAGAGAACGTTGTCCGTTTCAGATAGTGCCAGACCACCCAGACCTCTTTTACCTACTGCATCGTAGGAGTCAGAGTCCCGATTGAAGTTGCTGCCGTTAGGGTGCGGATTGACTCCAGCGGTATTAGTTCCAAACAGCGAATTGAGGTCGAGAAAAGTTGAGACTCCGGTAGAGCTAATTGGAGCTGTAGGCACCTCTCCATTTAGATCAATCTTATAAATCGCCCCGGTACCACCAGGTCCAAAAGCGGTGTGCCGCTTCATGAAGGCCGACGCAAAAAGGCTGTTGGAAGCTCGCGAATAGGCTGTGCCAAATGTGGCACCTATCTCGTCGTGGTTGGCAACGAAATACTCTGTAGGGTTTACATTTCCTGCACCTGCTGTCAAACTATTCCCAGGCACAATAACCATCACATCTCCATCTGCATTCGGGCCGTCTGTTCCGCCCTCTACATAGCAAGGAGTGGCAATAAAAATAGATTCTGGATAGTGTTCTCCGGGTCGGTGCACTCCTACATTCACCACATCATTGACGCTGGCAAAAAAGACCGTCGTCGTTCCAGCCACACTGGGCTCCAGCTCACCCAAACCCGTCACTTCAATGCGGTAGGTATTCGAGTTTCCTGGGGTGAAGGTGTAAGAACCATTGCCCCCATCAGCCAAAACCGTAGGCGTATTAGAGGCATCGAAGGCTGTTACTGTAAGGCCGGGAACACCAGGCTCACCGGCACCGTCATCGGTACCATCGCTATCGTAGTCATTAAAGACATTGACCGTAATGGCCATCACAGCAGAGGCAGAT
>JBCBVN010000564.1:0-1872 GCA_039817625.1 Bacteroidota bacterium | reverse complement strand
TACCGGGCACGAAAGCCAGCTCGCAACCTGGTCGCGTTCAACAGCGGAGAAGCTGCCGATGAGGGAAGATAGTAGAGATGGTTTAGAACTAATTGTAGTACTGATTTATCGTTTACAGATCATTTCTATGGTATGCAGGCGAGTCGTCGCTGGCAAATAACCATTTATTTGTTCTGAAAAATCTAGTTTGATCATCTAAGTGCTGCATATATAGATCTACAAATTAATCAAACAGATCCATACAACGTCAATAAAATAGTCATAATATTGAATTTACTCTAATTATTTTAATCTACAATTATACTTTTTTTGACTTGTAACAACTCATTTGCACTCACATCTTTGGCTTATCATGAGCATAATTCTTAATACCATGCGCCAAAACTTCCTACTTCTACTGCTGGCTGCACTCTCCTTTTTAGCTAAGCCCTTGAATGCACAGTCTTGTGAAGGATCACCTGGATCTGTTGATTTCCCCAATACCATTTGCGCTGGATTCCAATCCGATGTTTCCATAAGTGGACTCGATATTCCTGATGGGTACGAGTTTCAATTGTATATGACGACTGGCTCCACCTTTGATCAAGAAGAGATCGTATATCAGAGCGAATTTCAGGCCATATTCGACGACCAACTCCCACCTGGAAATTACTTCCTGTACTCAGCGGTGGGCCCGGCCCCTATCGACCCATCCGATCCTTGCTTTTCCATCAGTCCGGCCTTCCCCTTTAGTCTCCTTCCATTTGAACTAGAAGACATACCCGACACCATATTTACGACCTGCGATAACCCTACAGCAACGGCAACCTGGTCGAATGATTCAGATATTATCTATGGATTTAACGCTTCATTAGATGGCATCTCAATCGTCGTTGCTGGTTCGGGAAATAGCTTTAGCACAGACACGCCCGGTAGTTATCAAATCTTGGTCTATTTAGGTCTTTTCAACTGTACCCGACTATACACCTTCGAGGTCGTCAACCTTGATTTTGTACTTCCGCAGGTACTTACTTTCGACGGCAGCTGCGACGACTCCAATACTTTTTGTCTCTCACCATATGACCCCAATCAAACCTACACTTTAGACGGCCAGATCCTGACGGATAGTTGTTTTGCAGAACCTAGCGGATCTGGGCCATTCGAACTAGAGGTCGAGCGACCTGGATGCGCACTTCCAGCCAGGCTGAGTGTGTCGGTTAATGATCCGGTTCTAACCATCTTCGGCAATACTGAAGATGCCCTCTGTGGAGAATCAAATGGTGCAGTCAGCTTAGGTATTATTGGGGGTACCCTACCCATCAATATAAGCCTGCAAGGATTCGGCACCCAGACGATAACAGATCCCGATCAAGAAGTAACCTTTAGTGGACTAGCGTCTGGCAATTATGCCGTTGATGCTGAAGATGCACAAGGCTGTACCGGAGACGGCTTTATTTTTATTCGCGATGCTCTTGAGCCTTTAGAGGCTACAGTATCTCCATCTGAATGCCCCGAATCTTCTGAAGGTGCCATCACCTTTACCAGTGATACAAGTGATCTGTTTTTTAATTGGTTTGATCTAAGTCCAAATGAAGAGACCATAAACCGCACAGGCTTGAGCCCAGGCACATACCAGGTATTCATATCCGCTAACAATGGGTGCGAGGTCACTCAAACTTTTACGGTAGGCAGTCAGAGCGATCTGGCCGTTATACTACCAACCGAACAGATTGTAGTTGCTTCTTGTGATACCATTACCGTTTCGCCAGAAGTTGAAGGAGGCATACCTCCTTATACTTTTGAGTGGGATGACGGCTCCATGAATCCTTTTATTCTGGTGTCCCCCTCCATAACCAACACCTACTCATTCACCGTTACCGATTCAGAAGGTTG
>JBCBVN010000563.1:0-1877 GCA_039817625.1 Bacteroidota bacterium | reverse complement strand
GACCAGGCCAATCATGGATCCCATCACTACATCTACTAAGAAGTGCATACTCAGGTACATGCGGGAGTAACCCACCAGTACCGCCAAGGCGAAGAATAGAACCGATAGGCTTTTTCGTCCGACAAACAGACTGAGCATAAAGAAAGTACCAAAAGCGATAGCCGTATGTCCAGAAGGGAACGTATTGTACTCGTGTAGGCGTATTCCTTCCACAAAGTGCAGTGGCGCATTGAAATACTGAAAGAATTTAAAGGGGCGCATATCGTCTACCAGCATGGCCTTGACAAAGCCTACCATGCCTCCACAGATAGCTCCAAATAAAATCATCAATAATCCTTTTCGCCAGTCGATGATCAATAAAAGTGCCACTATAATGGCCAGGAAAAGAGGGTCACCCAGATTGGTCGCTTGCTTGAAAAACACGTCGGCGGAGGGGCTGTGAAACCGGTTCACAAACAAGTGCATTTGTCCCTTACCAAAAAGAGCGAAAAAGCTCAATGTTGGGATCAACAGCATCACATATAAACCCAGAAAGGGTTGACTACGATGGTCCAGTTCAGATGGCAGCATGCTGATGATTTATTGAATTATTGCGCCGAAAATAAGCAATACACGCAGTGTGATCACTAACTAGCCGTTGATTTCAGAAACAAGAGTTCATATTCTTTGCTCCCGTAGCCACTGCCGCCTTTACCTCCCGCTCCAACTTTGACGGTTTGGGTAATCGTTAACTTATACCTATTTTGGAAGTTCAAACAGAAACTTGTTAAGTACTACATGGGGGAAGCTCACACCGACCAAACCCAACAACCAGGCTTCCAGATGCCAGACCGGCAATGGGAATATCTACTGGCTCGATTGGAACAAGAGGAGACCGTGCTGTTTATTGGACCTGGAATTTTACCGTTCCCGGGCCATGATTCACTCGAAGATGCACTTTGCCAATACCTGCAAGAACGCAGTGAAGAAGAGCACTCACCATTCATTCAGAAGTTCTATCGCGATGATAAGTTCTTTATGCTCAATGAGCAGAATAAAGACGAGAGTCTGTGGAATTTTATGTCCTACTATCGCGATTTCTTTAAGGAAAATGATGAAAAATTAGAGGCCGCTCGGGCAGTATTGCGCAAACTCGTCGCTATCCCGTTTTCCACCATCATTTCCTTGAGTCCCAATACCTTAATCGAAGAGGCCTTCGGGGGAGATTTTACCTTTCATGCCGACTTTTATAACAAGAAGAAAAAGCCACAAGCTTACGTGCCTGGGCGCAGAGAAGACCCATTGGTCTATTACATGCGTGGAAAGATGTCGGTCGATGAGAGTATGGTTATCTCTCATTCCGACCTTTTCGATTATTTGGAGTCTATCTATGAATCCAAGAGCATGCAGCCAGAGTTTAAGACAGCTTTAAAATCGGCTAAGTATTACGTATTTCTCGGGTTGCCATTGGAGTCTTGGTACATGCAGTTGATCCTACGCTTGTTTGACTTCCATGTGGTGAATCCGCGCATTTTGGCGCTCAAACGATTTGGCGAACAAGCACAAAATCAGAAGGTCGTCTACGAAGATTTATACAAGGTGAAGTTTTACGATAGTGAAAGCCGCGAATTTATCGATCAGCTTCACCAGCGCTGTGCCGATCAAGACTTGCTTCGTAAATCACAGGACGGTGGGGGAGCAGCGGCCAACTTTGAGCGCTATGCGCAGAACTTCCTGTCCCAACTCAAAGCCGGTCATCATGAGCAAAGTCTAGCTTCTCTGGAAGAGCTTTCGGTGAAATACCTGGAGCCGGCTAAGAACACGAATTACTTCAATGATCTTATGCTTGGCGCAAGTAATTATCGGGCTGCTCACCGCAACTATAACATCAACCTGAT
>JBCBVN010000562.1:0-1884 GCA_039817625.1 Bacteroidota bacterium | reverse complement strand
TCAGGATGGGCCATGGCGTAATCAAGGGCAATAATGGCCCCCAAAGAGCAACCAAGAAGATTGATTTTTTGGTCGACACCTTCCTGATCTAGCAAGGCGCTCAAGTCATCGATTTCGAGCTGGTCGTTTGTAGTACTTACACTACTCCCATGCCCTCTGACATCGTAGGCCATCACCCAGAAATCCTTACTCAGTTCCTTCATTTGGCTTTGCCACATGCTCTTGTCTAGCCCTCCTGCATGGATCAATACCAATGGCTGTCCCTGTCCTGCTGTAACATATGAGATATTCACGCCATCTCCGGCCACATACTGCTTGTCGACCAACTGCCGAACAGATTGGCAACTCAACACAAGCAAGGCGAACACAACACTGAATTTATATTTCATCTTTTCGCTGCATTTAATATTTACTAGGAAAAGTCTACCTACTTGTTTATCGCTTTTGATAGGGTGTCGTATTCAAATCGTTCAATTCGTCTGGCAGATATTTCCATAATCGAGTGAATTTCTCCGCCGGGGAGGAAGATCGTTTTACGAGCAGTTAAAACTGAGGTATTGCTGAAGAAATTTTCGTCTTCAATCCGAACCCCATTAGGACTTGTAAACTCTGCAAAAAAATAAGTCCATGACCACGGCTGGCCGAAGAAATGCCCTTGCCCACTCACCATTCCGTCAGCGCTTTCTGCTGTGAATGAGTTGTCGGGAGAGACCGAAATAATAATGGAAGGGTAAGTGGTGACCAAGCCTTCCGTGTTTATGAAGGTGGCTCGTTCCATAACTTTACTCTCCTCTGGAAGATGGATCTTTTCCAATAGCAACAAGGATTTCGAGTTGACCAGTCCCTCTGCATTACTTTCGATTACCTGACCCATATACAGAAGGGTGTCTGATGACTGCGAAACCGAACGACCACAGCAGCAAAAAAGGATACCGATGGCAAGGAATAAGCGAGAAAGCTTCATTGATTTTCAATACTGATCACTCTCGCAAAGGACGGATATATCCAGACCTATTTATTGTAAAAATGCGTCGATCTTGTGCTCTTCCAGCTCTATACCATCTATATATTTCAAGAAATCACTCAGGGGGCGATCCATATATTTCTTGAAATCATTGATAAAATGAGCGTGGTCGTAGTATCCATTTTCGTAGATATAATCAATGGGGTGACCTTGGTTTGCCTGAATAGAGATAAAGGTGTTTCTCACCCGCTCAATATTTCTATACTCAGACATACTTATTCCCGTAACCGCCTTGAACCTCTTCTGAATGGGGCGCAACGATAAGGGAACATCTTTGACCAACTCACGGATAGACACTTTGTCTTGCATACGCATGCTCAAGCATAGGTATTTGACCATAGGGTCTAGCGTAATAGAAACGCCAGCCAATAGTCGCCTGAGTCCGACCTCCAACAACTCGAAGTCCGAAAAGCCAATTTGAAGGCTATGCGGATCAATCTCTGGAAAAATCTCTTCTCCCAGGAAAGATGGGGCAGGAGAAGTAAGATTGAGCAATTCTTGCTTGTCTGCACATATGGAATCTATCTGAATCCAAGGCTGAAATTTTATTCCAATGAAGATAGATTCTGGAGGAATGTCTATTTTGAATTTAGCCTGGTGTGGGCCCTGCAATCGAATTCCTGTGAAGCCGGGGTGATTGATAAACACGACTGAAAGACTAGACTCTGGCAGGGTTTCGTGCTCAACCATTTGGCCCGGTGGAACTCGCTTGTCTACCTCAAATTTCCAGTAGTGGACGACGAGCTGTTCCAATTCTTTAGATGGCTTGACTTCCTGAAACTTCATATCACCAAAATCACATTTTGCGAACGCTGGTGTAATATACCCCCTTCCTTACCTTTGCGCTCATGTACAGCGCT
>JBCBVN010000561.1:0-1891 GCA_039817625.1 Bacteroidota bacterium | reverse complement strand
ATCCCGGCGTCTTATCGGGTGATCCAGAAGTAATGGCTAAGCTGAGTGCCGCGAAAAAACTGGGAAAAGTAATAGACGGTCATGCTCCGGGTTTGAGGGGGGAGGATGCAAAAGCTTATGCCATGGCTGGCATATCTACGGATCATGAATGCACAACGGAAGGAGAAGCCAGAGATAAGCTAGACGCCGGGATGCAGATACTCATTCGAGAAGGAAGTGCGGCTAAAAATTTCAGTGCTCTTGAAGGCTTAATTGATGAATATCCTGACCGGCTTATGTTTTGTACTGATGATAGTCATCCCGATGATTTACTGAAGGGGCACATCAATCAAATTTTGGTGAGGGCCATTCGAAATGGTCATGACTTTTGGAAGCTACTGCGTATCGCTTGTCGAAACCCGGTTCGTCACTATGGTCTGGATATTGGAGGCCTCAGAGTCGGGGATCGGGCAGACTTCTTGCGGGTAGATGATTTAAGGTCTTTTGGCATCATGGAAACCTGGATTAATGGACAATTAGTCTCAGAGGCAGGAGCGCACAAGATGCCCGACTTTGATCAGCTTCCTATAAATCGATTCCATTGTTTACCTAAGCAAATGGAAGACTTTTCTATAAAAGCAGGTGCGAATCAACTAAGGGCTATCGTTGTAGAGGACGGAGAGATTGTAACGGGCAGCCAATGGGTCAAAACGCATATCAAAGATGGATATGCTCACTCTTTGGTGGAAGAGGACCTAGTCAAGATTGCTGTTGTGAATCGCTATAAAGATACGCCTCCGGCAGTGGCATTTGTGAAAGGAATGACCCTTAGGCGCGGTGCGATAGCCAGTAGCGTTGCTCATGACAGCCACAATATTGTCGCTGTTGGAGTAGATGATGCTTCCATTTGTAGAGTGGTCAACGCTTTGATCGAATCTAAAGGGGGAATTGCTGCCGGACGTGATGAGTACCTTGAAGTATTGCCCCTTCCTGTTGCTGGTATTATGAACAATGAGAGTGGCCCTAGAGTGGCGAGGCGCTACAGTGAGTTAAACGGGTTTGTCAAGCGGAAGCTTAGGTGTGAGCTCACAGCACCATTTATGACGCTTTCATTCTTGTCACTGTTAGTTATACCCGAGTTGAAGTTGAGTGATAAAGGCTTGTTTGATGGGCGGCTTTTTGGCTTCACGGAGCTATTTGGAAGTGGAGGGGAGAGCTGATTTTTTGGGTTGAGAAGTCAGCGAACACATCAATTTTTTAAAACACGAATAAGTTCGGGTTGCAGGCAGTAAAAACTTAGTTTGCTCTTTAAACTAAGACTAATAAATATTCGTTTTCTTTGCTGACGTATCTGGCAATTTTTGCACTATGACTATAGCCCTGGCACAAATCAATGTTCACGTTGGCAATTTCGAGTCCAACTTATCAAAGATGCTTGACTTCACCGAGCGGGCGAAGCATCAGGGAGCTGACTTGGTTGTATTTCCCGAGCTAGCAACGACCGGTTATCCCCCCAGAGATTTTCTGGAATTTGACGATTTTATAGATCGGGCAGAGTGGGTGGTAAATGAGCTGGCCAAGTCTGCTGTAGATATAGGCATTGTTGTTGGGTCTCCGAGCCGCAATCCAATTGTAGAAGGAAAAGATTTATATAATAGCGTTTATCTCTTGGCTGAGGGAGAAGTCAAGCACATACAGCACAAGACATTACTTCCTACCTACGATATTTTCGATGAGTATCGATATTTTGAGCCAGCCAGTGAGTGGGGATGTGTAGATTTTCAGGGTAGTAAACTGGCATTAGTAGTTTGTGAAGATAGCTGGAATGTAGGTAATGAAAACCCGCTCTACACCATCAATCCAATGGATAAAATGCTGGCTGAGAAGCCAGACATGATTATAAATGTTTCTG
>JBCBVN010000560.1:0-1900 GCA_039817625.1 Bacteroidota bacterium | reverse complement strand
CTTTGATAGACCAGAGATGTAGTTCTTCAGAAAAGAAATTCATCTACCCGAAACGTACGGTGTTTAACTACTCAAAAAGTAAGTTTAAGCACAATGAGTATTAGCTCATTTTTTTGCCACCTCAAAATCTGATCGGTCCACGGCGTATCGCCGCATAGCCGGTAAGGCGATAGGTAGTGAAGCATATAGGCATACCAGTAATGCAATAATATATTCTTCTTATAGGCGAGGAATTTTAGGAGTGATCAGGAACCACGATAAACGGGTAGTATCGATATGGAGGCGAGGCGATATTGCCTTGTATCTTTTTTAAAAAAATCGAGATCATGAATTTTGATGTTTTGAAGAACCAGCTAAGTCGCTGGTCAGAAAAGAACCGTGGTTCTTTGCACGTAGTAGATGAGCGTATTGTGGCAGATTGTTTAGAGTTGTTGGATATTATTGAGCAGACGGAAGATGAGGATTTGCGAAAGATTCACCTGGTGGATCTTTCGGTCAAACTCACACTCTTTTTTAGCTGTAGTAAACCATAGCCAATGACTATTTTGACGAACACGCGCTGATCACTCCTAAAAAAATTTCCAGTAAGATGAATCTCGGCAGGACAATAAAAACATTTCGCAAACGCAAGGGGATTCGACAGGGTGACCTGGCGGATGCCTGTGCTATTACCCAATCCTATCTTTCCAATATTGAGGGCAATCATCGAGAGCCTACGCTGAGCACATTACAGAGTATCTGTCGGCAGTTGGAAATTCCTCTGCCCATTCTTTTTTTCCTATCTATGGACGAGGCTGATGTAAAGCAGGATCGACGTGATCTTTTCACTTCAATAAGCCCGGTGATGAAGCAAACACTGGAGGAGGCTTTCACGTAAAGAGCCTCTTCTCCAATGCCCATACCTAATACCCAGCAGACACTTAGTTCCATTCTCGGCTATTCGTGGGCCAAACTCGAATCCATCACTAAACGGCTTGATAATTACTATAATTTTTATGAACGCCTGGAGGTGAAAGCTAATGGAAAACAGAAACGCCGTAAGATAGAACCAGTACGAGAGCCATTAAAGACTATTCAGAGCCGTATTCTACGGAGGATACTTTCAGATATGCCTTTACCGGATTGTGCGCACGGAAGTATAAAAGGGCGTGATAGCATCACCAATGCCCTGGCGCACATGGGCAAGAATTTCCATTTCTGTACCGATATAAAGAAATTTTACCCTTCCGTACGCCACGAGATGGTAGATGCAATGCTGTACCAGGAGGGAATTACCGATTTGCAAGTTAAGCGAATGCTCCGCTTGCTGCTGACCTATAAGGGACGTTTACCACAAGGAAGCCCGACGAGTGCTTACGCGGCCAATCTAGTGTTCAAAGTTATCGATGAAGAACTTATGGCATTGTGTCAGCTTCGTGGCATCCAGTATACTCGTTATCTGGATGATTTAGTATTCTCCGCCCAGGCGTGTTTTAAAGACCTCACGCCGGCACTTATACAGGCATTTGAAAGTCGAGGGTTCCGGCGCAGTCACCGTAAGACTTTTTATAAACAAGGTCCAGCCGAAATTACCGGAGTACTAGTCCGCCAGAACGAGATAGATTTGACGGACCAGAAGAAACGGAAGCTGCTCAATGAGCAACTCACAGAACAGCAGCGGCAGGGATTTGAGAATTATGCTAGGCAGGTGCTCGTGCATAGTCAGACTTAAAAACATAGGAGGCAACACCATTGCTGGTGCTGCCTCCATGTTTTCGTAGTTAACAAATGATCTTTATCCGAAATACTGTGAAACTAACCATGCAACTAGGAGAAAAATCATCCCTAGTGCGAAAAGTCGATAAAGATACTTTCCATCGCCACCGTTATTAATATTCGTTTTGCTCATTTAGAATATTAT
>JBCBVN010000559.1:0-1902 GCA_039817625.1 Bacteroidota bacterium | reverse complement strand
TGAAATAGCGACAATTGGTGGCGAAGTTCAGATTTCTAATAATGCGATGCTGCCGTCTCTGGACCACTTGAATGCTTTGACTTCCATATCTGATCGCTTACTCATATCCGATAATCAGTCCCTAACCAGCCTTAATGGTCTGGGTAATCTGGAGACCATCGGAGCAAATCTGACTTTGGCCTTAAACGCGACTCTGGCATCCGTTGAAGGGCTAGAAAGCCTGACGACCATTGGTGGAAGTCTGGTCATAACTGATCACGAGGCATTGGCTTCACTGGCAGGATTGAGTGCACTTACCAGTATGGATGGCTTCCTGCAAATAACGTTTAACCAAGCCCTCACTTCCCTGGAAGGACTAGAAGAAATTGATCCCACAGGTATTTCTGAGCTGTTCATTGAATCTAACCAGCTGTTGTCCAATTGTGCTGTGGAAAGCATATGTGCTTACATCTCCTCTGCTGGTAATACTCCTACAATAACTGTTAATGCCGAGGGCTGTAATAGTCAGGATGAAGTGGTTATCGGATGCATGTCTACTTCCAGTGAGGATCCGTCGCGAATGGTGCTTGAGTTGAGCCCGAATCCAACGTCTGGTAGGCTGCAGCTGGGTAGCGTTGTATTTGAGCAGGTACAAGTCTTTACACCACAAGGCAGGCTGGTGTCGAATTATAGTCGTCCAGGTTCCATTTTGGACTTGAGTGACTTGCCAGCCGGGTTGTATTACTTGCGCTTGGAATCGGATACGAATGAGTACAGCGCACGCATAGTCAAGCGGTAGTGTGATGGGTGGCTAAGGATGTTTTACTACTCACCCGATATATTTGCCAAAAAATCCAAATGAGTAAAATTCAATACCTAATAACCTTAACTGTCGTAATATTCGTTTGTAATTGCTCAGTGACCTATAAAATGAAAAGGGGGGAAGTCGTTCCTTCTGACTTTCATGAAACTATAGCAATAACGACCAAAAAAGGGATCGTACTCGTTCCTTGTTTGTATGAAGGAGTTGTCAAGAACTATTATTTTGATACAGGCGCTCAGTTGACCGACATTCAGCGAGAAAATATAAAGGGCAAGCGAGTGCAGGTGAGAGGTGCATCGAACAGAGATATTGAAGCAGGCACGGAGGTATTGAGGTCATTTTTAATCGGAGACGTGGAATTCAAAAATACCTTTGCTACAAATAGCGATGCGAGAGGTCTCAAGGAGCAAATACCCAATTACGGAGGTACACTCGGGCGGCCTATTATAGATCGAGCAAACTGGTTAATAGATATCCCCAATCAGGAGCTGACGTTTTCAAACAGGGAATTGGTGGATGATACCTGGCTTGATATTCTATTGGAAGAAAATCCAACTGGCGCACCTCTCACATCGATAGTTGTTGAGGGTGAAACCTATAGAGCCATCATAGATCTTGGTTCGACCTCGATGCTGAATGTGCCAGCAGGAACAGAACTGGCTACGGAGTTAATGGACATCTATAATTTCGAAGATCGGGCGAGAGATAGATATACGGTTGGCGGAAATCAGTCGGTTGTGGAGAAAGTATGCACCATTCCGTCTATACAAGTTGGTGAAATAGAATTTGAAGAGGTTGAAGTCACCATTAATGAGAGTAGCCAGATCAGAGTGGGCATTAATCTGTTCAGGGGTAGAAAAATCTACATTGATAACCTGAATGGTAAGTATAGGGTGCAATGAGGTTTTTAGCCCTCTGGGTGTGAGGCAGTACTGGGTCTTTTAAGTGAAGCAAAAGCTTGAGTAGGTACTTTTTACCTGCCGACGTTTCACCTGGTTTTCTAGCGTGGAAAACTCGATGAGACGTCGGGAGGCGGTAAAGTCAAATTAGTCCCTTATCAAGGGGTCATTCTGTAATGATCAATTGCGTTGTATTCGTTC
>JBCBVN010000558.1:0-1927 GCA_039817625.1 Bacteroidota bacterium | reverse complement strand
GGACCAGATCAAAGAGACTTGAGTAGCGTCAAATACGATAAAGTTTCCAAGGGATACATTTTCCCATTTATTATGGCAGGGATTAATACAAAGGTTGTGAGGCGCAGCCATGCGCTATCTGAATACCCCTATGGTAAAGATTTCCAGTACGACGAGGCCATGATGGGTGGTTCTGGGTTTATGGGGCGCATGAAGTCCAATATGGCAGCCTTGACTTTGGGTATAGTCATGACCGCAAAGCCTGGATCCATCACCAAAAAAATAGTCGATCGCTTTCTACCGGATCCGGGGGAGGGACCGAGTGAATCGCAACGAGAAAGCGGTTACTACAAACTTCTGTTTTTTCTCTCGTTTGCCGACGGCCAAAAAGCCAAAGTCACCGTAACTGGTGATCGCGACCCGGGCTACGGCTCTACATCAAAAATGCTGGCTGAGAGTGCCATCTGTTTGGCTAAAGATGAACTCAATGATCAATTTGGAGTCATTACACCTTCTACTGCTATGGGAGAAGCTTTACTCCAGAGACTGGAAGATCATGCTGGATTGAGCTTCAAATACGAGGAGCTCTAACTCCTAACACCCCAACCACTTTCCGACACCCAGAAAAACAGCCAGCCACAGCATTCCCTTGACAAAAAAGAACAGGAATGCCCCCCAACCCAAACGCTTAAACCAATTGGGCCTGTTTGTTTTTTCTGTGTCCATAGGTAGCTCAACAACCAATGGGCAGTAGTAGTTTGCAAGGGAACTCGGGGAATGGATGAGGTCGGGAGGACCTCGTAGCGTCTGTTGCTTCCGAGGCCAGGAAGAGTCTCGCTGGGTCTGCTGCTTACAGAGAACTGTTCTCATTGCGTTCATGGAACGCTCGCGGGTTTTTGTACCTCAAATGCCACGAGGTTATGGTTTGCTAACAAATCAGCTACATATCGTCTGTTGCCAGACAAACCGAAATGCTAAAGGCAGGTTAAAGTGTTAAACTATGCTGAAAATAGAGGAAACATTAGTTTTCTTTAAGCACAAAGCAAATTTGGCCCGGCGCAGTAGCAGCATCCAATTTTGAGGCCCAACTGCTGGCAGGTCGCAAACACACCCCCTTATGAGATTTAGCCTAACGCTCTTGCATATCACATGTATTTTTCTCTTTCTAAACGCCAGCGTCCACGCCCAGGGCATCACGCCCTCGAGTGAGATCAAGTCGGGCAAGCCATCAGCTCAACTGGTCGGTATGACTCAACAGTTGCCGGCAGATTACGCCCTCGGACAACCAAACCTCATGATCGATGAACGCGGTCTGGCGCATTATCGAATTCCCGTCCGGCTTCATGGATTTACCATTAAGGGTACAGACTACCTCTTGCACGAGCGGGCCGATGGACAAACGCGGATTGTAGCGCCAGCTCTGGCACTGGAAGCTGTCGCTTGGTCGGGCATACCCACCACCCAGCAAGATCGATACCAGGCCATAACCGATATCCTTGGTACACCAGATTGGGAGTTGGAGACCAGCGAGTTCGTTTGGGTACCCGAAAACCTGGACTGGCGCAATTCATCGGGTTTGGTACTGACCGAGCAACTAGACATCCACACCAAAGACCAGCACCAGCATTTTCGACTGTATATCAATACCAAAGATGCCAGCTTACTCCTACAAGAAAATAGGGTATGCACCATGGTGCCAGGTACGGCCGTGACCAGATACAGTGGTGTGCGAACCATAGAAACCGAACTTGACGACAATGGAGCCTACATCCTATTTGATAAAACTCGCGGCAATGGCATTCGCACCATGCACAGTCAGCTCGGCGAGTTCTACGACTTCAACAACTACTGGGACAACCAAAATGAGGCTAATGATGATGTGGCTACGGATGTACACTGGGGGATGGGCGAGACCTACGACTGGTTTTTAGAGCGTTTCAACCGCGCC
>JBCBVN010000557.1:0-1933 GCA_039817625.1 Bacteroidota bacterium | reverse complement strand
GCATCATTGCCAACGGTAACATCTGACGGACAATTGGCAGTAGGTGCTTCGTCATCAATCACTGTGATGGTCTGAGTTACCGTAATGCTGTTTCCAGCAGCGTCGGTTACGGTATAATCGCGGCTGATGATGAAAGGGCTAGCCGTTGTACCAGCTCCGCCGTTACCTTCCTCCGTGAGGTAGGCAACCGTTACGCCAGTAACCGCACAAGCTGTTATACTTTGTGATGCATTTAAATCGCCGGGAGAGTCGGTAGCAGGGCCTGACCAACTAAAATCGCTTGACATATTCCCCATGCCAGTAAGTTGCAAACTCTGTCCAATGGGTGTTGAGCCTGGTTCATCCACGCCTACATCCACCGATGTCATACCAGAAGCTGGGCCATTGTTAGCCGTGAAGCTACCCTCATAGCTTAAAAACTCGATGACTGTCGATCCGTTTACGAGTGCAATACCGTCAGGCGATCCGTTTTGAATACCTGCTTCAAAAAAGGCTAAGGCACCAAAGCCATTGCTTTCATCATCTATAGTACCTGAAAGAGCAATGGAGCTGCCATAGGAGTTGCCATTACTACCATTATAAAGTACAATCGAATAGCCACTTAAGTCTGTTCCCGCTGGGCCAGCTACTTCTATAAACTCACCAGTATCTCCACCGGTATTATCGTAGTGGAATTCATTAATCCAAATCTCACTAGAAGAGCAAGAACTCATTGCGCAATTGTCCATCGCATCGGTAACGACTGACGGGTCTGGATCAGGAATGTCCTCTCGGCAGGTGACATTAATGGGAGCAGGGTTAGAGGCTGTTGGATCGGTAATGTCGGGGTTACATTCGTCCGGGCAGGTAACCAGGGTGACATCGATCAGAGCCGACTGGCAGGTGGTGGCACTGCCTTGATCTATCACCTGAACCTGTACGACTTCCCCAGCTGTCGAGCCTGTAAAGGTGAGTTGTCCTGGGAGAGTGATTTGTCCATCTGTTGGCTGTCCAGGAGGTGGGTTGTTGGCTGTAGTAGTCATGCCTCCGCGAGTAACGAGGATGATATAATCTCCACTACCATTGGACACGTTGAAAGTAAACTCGGCAAAAGCCTGATCCAGTTCTACACTATTGCTGCCACATTGTACGGGCCCAGCGACTAGGTCTGTGATCGAGCAGACAGATGAGGGCATAGTCGTTAGTCCAGCGTCTATGTTTAGGTTGTCAACACCTGCGACCAAGGTTACACTGGCCGTACCTGACGTTGGATCAAAGTCGCTGTCTACTGCCCCGTTATTTCCTGCACCTTGACTAGTGAAGAAAGGGAATGATGCAGTAGGTGTTGCGGTGATGGTATAGGTGCCTGCAGTTAGAGCTGGGATAAAGTATTTGCCCATACCATTAGTTGCCGTAGAGCCACTGACACCCGAGCTACTGTAGCTGATTGTAACGCCAGGTATTCCTGGCTCGCCACCGTCTCGTATACCGTTATTGTTGACATCATGCCAAACTAAATCACCGATATTAGAGAGATTGTCGGTACTGGGAACCGGATCAGA
Organism: Bacteroidota bacterium; assembly: GCA_039817625.1. Taxonomy (GTDB): domain Bacteria; phylum Bacteroidota; class Bacteroidia; order Chitinophagales; family Saprospiraceae; genus Neolewinella. Next base: position 392 of record JBCBVN010000557.1, on the reverse strand, counting down.
TACGGAAGTATTTACCCCTCCTCTAATAAATGGCATGGCACATCCATTCAGGACATTTCCTGAAATCAAGGCATTGACTACTGCCGTTCCGACCGTATTTGTTACGGGCTCTTCGACCAGAATGCAGGTTGCATTTGCGCTGGTTACCGTTATATTATTGTTGGTGATTTCAGCATTAACAACATATCTCTCATCATCTTGGCCAGAGTCGTCTGAGATATCTATACCCCCTTCTTCCGGCGCAGTCATCTGATTAGGGGCTGTCGAAGTCGGAGCTGAGTTGTCGGAATTTGGGTTGGTGATGGTATTTCCATCGATAACCAGTTTTACGTCGTGAATTCCGGGGTTATCACAAAAAGGCCGATATCTAATACCACTTTACAAAGTGGTAT
>JBCBVN010000556.1:0-1935 GCA_039817625.1 Bacteroidota bacterium | reverse complement strand
GATCGAGTATCTACTCGATGATGAAGGCGTTGTCACCTCCAGAGGTAAGCGGGTTAGGCTAAGGCTTCTAGACCGCGTAGCTGCCGAAGAGCAAGCGGGGTTCTGGCGCATGCTCAACATTGGCTTGCCATTGCTCTTACTCGCCATCTTCGGCTTTGTGTTCAACTATCTGAGACGTAGAAAATACGGGCGATAAAATCCATAAAATCCGCCCTTTGACAGACTGCCGACCACAAGGGCTTGAGCAGCCAGTCCGTTATACTTAATTTTGCGACCGTTATGAATCGTACTATCATCCTCGTTGGCCTGGTGGCCGCTCTGCTAGCTGTTGTGGTTTTACTTCGCGGGAAGGGAAACCCCGAAGGAGATACTTCTTCTTCTACCGTTCGGGTTGAATTTGCTGTAGAAAATACGGATCGCATTCAGCGGATTTTTATTGCCAAACGCGATGGTGATCAGGTAGACTTACACAGGTCGGGAGATACCTGGCTGGTCGATGGTCAGCTACCCACCAGTGAGACGGCGATGAAGAACCTGCTAGACGCCATCAGTCGGGTAGATATACAGTCTATTCCCAACTACGCCTCTACCCCTTCATTGGTGCGCAATATCTCCTCGAATGGCATTTTAGTACGCTTGTTTGGGTCTGGTGATCAGCTTCTCAAGAGTTACTATGTAGGTGGATCAAGCCCCAATGAGCTGGGTACCTACATGATCCTGGAAGATTCAGAGCAGCCCTACATCGCACATATTCCCGGTTGGGATGGCAATCTGAGATTCAGGTACAATCTGACCCCAGACGAGTGGCGAACTAAGTGGTATTTCCAGTACGAGCCGGAAGAAATTCAATCGGTCACGGTAGAGTATCCTTCAGAGCGGGCCAGGAGCTTTCGTCTGGATAGGCAAGATGAAGACTTCCTGCTCAGCCCATTCTACGACAACATCAGTTTGCCCGCTCGACCCATGAGTATGGGTGCCGCCGAGCAATATTTGGTAAGACTGCCCAAGCTGTACCTCAATCGGTATCGCAACGAGCAAACCGACGAACGGGCTGAATTCACCCAGCGTCTACCGTTTGTAACGATTCAGGTTACGCCCATCGACGGTGAGCCAGAGACCTTGAAGATCTATCCCAATTTCAAGTCCAGAACCATCAGCCAAAACCCGAATACGGGCGAAATTTACGATGAGACTCCACTCAATGGCTACTTCGCTCTATTAAATGATGACCAAGATTGGGGATTGTTCGCCGAGACCAATGTAGATCCCCTACTTTTAGGGTATGATTCTTTCTAGCCGAGCCCGGTTTTTTAAAGTATTCGTGGCCGTATTTTCCTGGCTGGTCTTGTCGAGCAGTATTTCTGCACCTTCAAGTCCAGAGTGGGGATTTTTTGCTCACCGACGCCTGAATCGACTGGCTGTGTTTACGCTCGATCCCGATATGATGCCCTTCTTCAGGTCAAATCTGGAGTATCTGACGGATCACGCCGTCGACCCCGATAAAAGGAGATATGCGACCAGGCACGAGGCTGTGCGGCACTATATTGATATCGATCACTGGGGAAGCTATCCGTTTCCGGATGTACCTCGCAACTGGACCGAAGCTCTGTTCTGGAAGGCCGAGGTACAAATCATAGACGCCAACCAGGACACTACAAGCTGGCTGGTAGACCGCATCGATCGCGAACTGGATAATCCAGTTGTTGAATTGAGTTCGAGTAGCGGCCAGCGGCATACGATTGATCTATGGTCATATCGGCAGTTTTGGAACGAAAATATTCTGCCTCAGTACTACGAAGACGAGTGGTCTTTATCGGTCACCCAACTGCGAACACTTTCCTGGCCGCTGCCGGGAATAGTCGCCCCCGATGAGATTGTTGATGCTGAAACGACAAACGCAGAAACTGAGGAAACAGAGTCAGACCCGACGCCTTC
>JBCBVN010000555.1:0-1940 GCA_039817625.1 Bacteroidota bacterium | reverse complement strand
TATCTATCGAAAGCTCGAAGGTGTCGATGATGAGCCCAACGATGATGTCTTCAATAACGATGCTGATTTGACCAATTGGCTCAGCTCCAGGAGTAACCGTTTGCAGGTCTGTACGGCTTAAGCCCAGGTCAGCCTGCCCATTGCCGTCTCCTTCCTCAAATAGCTCTAAAAAGGAATCATTACCGGTATTCAACCAGCTGTCTTCGGTTAAATCAAAATCAGGTCCATCATCTCCTTCGATAAAGCCTACAGAATAAGACATATCCAAGGCCATACCATAGACGTCAGATGGATCTTCAGGTATATCATCCAAAAAGAGATCAATGGTCAGAATTTCACCAGGCTCTACAACCAGCATATTGGCTTCAAACCTGAAAGAAGGAGCTCCCTCACCAGCTGATGCATTTTGGTACCCATCGCCGGAAACAATACCATGAGTCAAGCCATAGTTGCCCTCGATGGCATCATCAACATCATCTGAATTCACGACTCCATTCCCATCTGTGTCCGCATAATGGTAATTTAACCCATCTGGGAAACTCTCACTCCAAAGGCCCGGAACCGGCATAGCTTCCCAATCCGTATTCTCGTCAGGTCGACCCGGGCCAGTAGCACCAAAGGCAATTCCTACATACAGGAGATCAACCTGGTTGACAATACCATTATTATTCACATCACCTGGCCAGACAAATTGAGCCTTGGTTTCCGGAACCAGCGTAGCAAGTAAAAGCAGTAGTGACAATAAGCGCATCATAGACAACGACAATCTTTTGATGAGAACACACCAAAGTTGGTGGGATAGTTGTCTAGACACAAAGACAAATATTTCAGTTTGCCAGAGGTTTATTAGGTACTGCTAAATACTTAACCTTCTAAAAATTCAATAAAAGCAGAGATAAATAAACTACACTTAATTAAATATCATTATATGAAAATATAAATTGCCAGTAAAATGAATCAGACCAAGCTCTTTCAAATCTTGGATAGCTTATCATCTAAAGAGCTTGATCAGCTTCATAACTTTCTAATATCGCCCTACTTTAGTTTCGACCAGTCCTTAAGTAGTTTGCTCTCCGACCTGCGGAAGTCTAAGCTTGTAGTCCAGTCCGGGCGTGCAAAAGACCTGGATTTTAAGCAAAGCCAATTTGGGCGTTTGTTCCCAGGACAGGTGTATAGTGCCAAGAAGCTCAACTACCTATATAGTGACCTGAATAAAGCTACCGAATTATTTCTGGCTATCGAGTCATTGCAAGGCGATCCAGTGGATTTGAGACTTAGGCAGATGCAATGTCTGGCAGAACGAGGCCTGGAGAAAGCTTTTGCTTATCACTTGCGCCAATCTAATGATCAAGATGAACGTCGGGGGCCTAAACAGCTTCAACAGCAATACCGCCAACTAGAACTTGAAGAGTCGCTTTTTGCCAGCAGCCGGAGGCGCACCTTCGACCGTACCATTGAAGAGGTTGCCAATACACTAGATCAATACTATTTCCTACAGCGCCTCAGCCTAAGCTGTGCTATGTTGGATCGCCAATCTATCTTCCAGGATAAGTATCGCATTGGTATTAGCCCGGCTTGGATTCAACATATCGTTTATCGGGATTTTTTTCAATCTCCCCTGCTCAGCCTATACTACCGAATTTATCAGGCCCTTTTGCAAGAGGAGGAAAATGAGCACTTCAGTCAATTAAAAGCGGAGCTAACACACTTAGAGGCCAGGCTTCCAAGCAGCGAATTAAAGAACATTTACTTATTCGCCATCAACTACTGCGCACGTAAAATCAGGCAGGGGCAGGAGTCTTATGTCACTGAGGTTCTAGGCTTATACGAGGCAGGCATTGCACAATCCATCTTACTGGACAGAGGCGAGCTATCTCCCTGGACTTTTGCCAATGTGATAAAGCTCTATCTCAGACTGGAGGAATACGATAGAGCCGAGC
>JBCBVN010000554.1:0-1950 GCA_039817625.1 Bacteroidota bacterium | reverse complement strand
ATATCAAAAGTGAATTTAAATAGTGAGTAAAAATAGTAGTACATGTATTAAAAACTTACTATAATTAGTGACAAAAACTTTATTTTGTAGACAATTTGAGAAAAGAATCACTTGTACAAGGGCTTATTGATAGTCTAACAGAAACGGAATACAAAGAGGCTAAGTCGTGGCTTAGTACACACCTTGTTGTTTGGCGTTCAAAACTGGTCATACTATACTCAGCTTTACGCTCAAAAATGCTAGCAAAAGAAAAAATTTGGCATAGTTTGTATGATGATCAGCCATTTGATCATTCTAGATGGAAGAGTTTAAATAGCCGTTTGCTGGGTGAATTGGAAACTTGGTTGAGCTACAAGCAATTCCTAAGGTCAAAGCAGAAGTCGAATGCAATAAACATAACAGATGGATACCTTTTTTTAGAGCTTGATTACTTACGACAAAAGCGCCTACTCAAAAAGCGGATCAGGAAGCTAGAACACCAATTGAATCTAAATAAGTATTGGATACTCGATCTTAGTCTAGTTGATATCGTACAAGATGTGGCAGATCGAAATGATTATGTCAGTGAAGGAAGTCACTTTTTGGACCTTTCTATAATAGGTTTAAAGTTACGGCAGGCCAGCTTAAGCTTAAGCTCTCAAACCTTGAGAGAACATGAGTCGAATATTCCTCTACTAGATGCATGCCTTGAAATAGCAAAATCTGAACCTTACAGGAAATCATCAGTAGTTGCACCGTACCGGCTAACCGTATTGTTGTATCTGGATTTAGATAGAGGAGAGGATCACTTTAAAGAATTGAGAGATGACTGGTTGAGCAAATTAGATATGTTTCCAAAGGGAGAACAGGAAGGATTGATGCGCCATGCACTAAACTTTTGTATTCGAAAAATAAACATTGGCAGTGAAGAGTATCTAAGTCAAGCATTTAGCCTATACAAAATGGCATTAAGCCAAGGTATCCTTTATCAGAGAACTAAGATTTCGCCTTTTACCTTTGATAATATCTTGGGTATTGCACTTCGGTTGGGTAAGACAGAGTGGGCCGAAAAATTTCTTGTTCAAGAAGCTAAGAATCTTTCTACTGGAGAAAATTCCCCGACAGTAGCCTTAAACAAGGCACGTTTGGCATTGGCAAAATCAGATTTTGAAGGTGTTTTAATTGCTTTGCGCCAATCTGCTTTTGATGATTTTATACACAGGATGGCTGCCGAAACACTTCGCTTGAAAGCGTATTGGGCGTTGGACTATCACGACTTATTAGTGGCCCACATAGCAAATACTCGGTCCATGCTAAGGCGCAAAAAACAGCTCAGTTACCACGTACAGAACTATTGTAATATTTTCGACTTAGCAGAACATGTAAGAAAAGGAAGTCTTTTGACCAATAATGATAAAGCCCTTTTGAAAGAAAAAATAAGATTGACCAAGCCACTTACAGAGCGTGCATGGCTAATTAGCATATTGAAGTAATCGGTTGACCCTTAAGTGGTACAAGCTCAAGAAGCCCGCAAACTACCGAATAATTTGTTTGGTCACTAGCCAAAGGCCGTTTTGGTCGAATGCACTGAGATAATAAACGCCGTTTGGAAGTTTGGAATAATCCAAACTGGATTGCTTGTCTACTTGCTCATGCGTACGGACCGTCCGGCCCAGCTGATCACTTAACCTAAGCATGAAAGGTCCAGGTCTCGCAGTTTCAATGTCAACATCAAATCGTCCACTCGGACTTGGATTTGGGGATACCTGAAGATTGGCGATTGCTCTGGAAATTCTACTCACCGAGTTGGGGCCTTCAATAAAGCCGGTGTCTACCGTATGCAGCACGGTATTGGTGATAATGGGCTCGTTGAAATCGAAGTAAATACCTGCTCGGTTGGTCACTATAAAAGGCAGTTCCAGATCAGCACGCGGTTGGATTCGGTAGCTGAAAAAGCCATTCGACCCGCGC
>JBCBVN010000553.1:0-1960 GCA_039817625.1 Bacteroidota bacterium | reverse complement strand
TCTTTCTCATTTCCTTTTCAGCCTTTGCATTATTGCTGGCGGGTTGTTCCTACACGCAAAAGATTACCAGCGGTCCTCAGGCTATTGATCGAAAGCAGTACAGTGAAGCTGTGCCCCTGTTGCAGCGTGAATACAAACGGGCGAAAACGCGCAGGGAAAAGGGCAAAACGGCTGAAATGCTGGGCCTGGCCTATGCTAAGACCGGACAAGAAGAAGAGGCATTGACCTGGTATAGAACGGCTTATGATAATGGAGCAGGTACAGACGCTCTCCGTGCACATGCCGACTTACTGAAACAGTTAGAGCGATATGAAGAGGCGATCGAAGTGTACAATGAACTGGGATTAGAAATCGGCAGTCGTTTTGAGTTCAGGCGTGATATTGAAGGTGCGGAACAAGCCATAGAATGGCTGGCCGATGATCGAATAGCTTACGAAGTCGAAGCGGTAAGTTTTAACAGCAGTCGATCAGACTACGCGCCTGTCGCCTACGAGGGCGGCCAGCTGGTGATCACCAGCGATAGGGCGGAGGCAACAGGAGATGCAACCTATGCCTGGACCGGTGGTGGATTCAGCGACTTGTTCCTGGTCGATCCCCGGGCTTCTTCAGTAGATCCCTTCGATCCGGCTATCAATAGTGCCGATCACGAGGGGACCCCTGCATTTAGCCCAGATTACCAGGAAATGGTTTTTGTCCGTTGTAGTGGAGCTAAGCGGGAAGATGCATTTTGTGCGCTTTATCTGAGTTCAAAGACAGGTGGCGGCTGGTCAGTACCCCGAAGGTTGTCTTTCATCAAGGCCGAGGTAAACTACCTGCATCCTGCTTTTAGTGCCGATGGGGAAACTTTGTATTTCAGCGCGCTTGATCCAGATGGATGGGGTGGCTATGATCTGTATCGCGTGTCTCGTGCCGGCTTAGAAAGCTGGGGCGAGCCACAACTCTTGCCCAGAGGCATCAATTCCGAGGGCAACGAGCAATTCCCATACTTACAAGAGGATACGCTATACTTCAGCAGCGATGGATTAGTTGGAATGGGCGGACTCGATATTTTCAAGGTATATCCACTGGAAAATGGCCGTTGGTCTACGGCCAAGAATCTAAAATCGCCGATCAATAGTGGTGGTGACGATTTCGGATTTACAGTCAGCCAGGAGCTCAATGATGGCGAAGTTGTCAATGAAGGCTATTTCAGTAGTTCTCGCCCTGGAGGCAAAGGAAGTGACGATGTGTATCGGTATACCCAGCGTGTTTTACCTCCACCACCTCCTAGGGTAGATACAACGCCCATCGTCTACAGAAACGTCCTGGATGTCTATGTGGTAGAAAAAATCTACGAAGACCCCACCAACCCCAATAGTCGAATCATGGGGCGCCGGCCGAAAGCCAATGCGACCCTGTTTATACAAGTTGGAGAAGAGAGTCGCACCGTCAATACCAACGACGAGGGTAAACTCAGTTTGGTCATATCTGACAACAAAGACTATTTCTTCCGGGCAGAAGCCGAAAACTATCTGGCTGACGAAGGTCGGTTTAGTGGTCGTGGGCTACCTCGTGATCCAGAGAATCCTACTCAGCGGTACGAAGTCGAACTTACTTTAGACCGCATTTTCCGCAATCAGGAAATTACGTTGGAAAACATTTACTACGACTTCAACGAGACTTTTATCCGCGAGGATGCCAAGCCTTCATTAAATGAGTTGGCTCAGTTAATGGGACTCAACCCGGATATCAGCATCGAGCTGGGATCGCATACCGACTGCCGGGGTCCAGATGGGTATAACCAAAACCTGAGTCAGGGCCGTGCCCAGTCGGCAGTCGATTATCTCGTATCTAAAGGAATTGAGCTAAATCGTCTCAGTGCTCGGGGCTATGGTGAATCTGAGCCTGCGGTTGATTGCCTGTGTAATCGCTGCACCGAAGACGAGCACCAGGAGAATAGGCGGACTACTTTTAAGATCGT
>JBCBVN010000552.1:0-1972 GCA_039817625.1 Bacteroidota bacterium | reverse complement strand
TTTCGCGGTGAGATCGAGGAGACGGAGCAGCCTGATCTGGCGTACGGTCTGTCCTTAGTCGCAGACGGTGAAGAAGTCCTCTGGTATGGCAAGGTCAATGAAGAATTGGCGGAGGAATACGATCTGCGCAACGAAGTCTTCTATCTGGTAGCCGATTGGCCCGCGCTGGTTGATTTGTATTATGCTCAGGATGTGAAGTATCAGCCGATTGCGCCATTTCCGGGTACGCGTCGCGACTTCAGCATGTTGATCGACGACATGACCAGCTTCGCGGATATCCAGCAGGTGGTACGCAAAGCCAATCCAAAACTGATTCGCTCGATCAGTTTGCACGACGTCTACAAAGGCAAGGGCATCCCCGCTGGCAAGAAGAGTTATCTGGTCTCAGTAGAGCTACGCGATGATCGTCAGACGATCGCCGACAAAGCTGCCGATAAGACCAGCCAGCGGATCTTCAAATTGCTAGAAGCGGACTTGGGGGCGGAGATTCGTAAATAATCACTTGGTATAGAATAGACGCCCTGTGTTTTCAAAGCACAGGGCGTCGCTGTGTATCCACAAGACCAAGCGTTCTGCGAAGCAGGGAAGAGGCTCCAGAGATTTCTCGGCAAGCTCGAAATGTACTGTAGCCAAAGTCAAGATTTGATGAGATTTATTTTGGGTTCGAATTCTGTTTTTTGTGTAACTACGGCAAAGGCTTGCCGAATCAATTGATGGGCAATTGCGACTCTAATGACTCGATAATGTTTGCCTTTTTGCCTCATTTTCTCTGCTCTTGCCCGACAATCGGGATTATATCTCATCGCTGAAAATGCGGCCATATATAAACAGGCTCTCATCGTAGATTGGCCCATCTTGACAATCGATTCTTTTCCTTTAACCGACGTACCAGAGCGATAAATTCTCGGACAGAGTCCAATATAGGAGACGAGCTGTTTCGCTGACTCAAAGGATGAAAATTCACGGGTAATCGCAATCAATAGGGCTGCGGTCTTGGGGCCTATTCCAGGAATAGATTGCAGTCGCTGATAGGTCTCTTGGCAGTGCGTTTTGCACAAGCTGTTCATTTGCGCTTCCAGTCGTTTAATGGCGATAGTGAGTTCACTAATGAGCTGATCTTGCACCTGTTTTCCTACCGGATCAATCTGTAAATCTACCGCAAAAGCCGCTTGCTGATTGAGCAGCATTCTGAGTTGCTTATGCAGTAGGTTAACAGAAGTATTGAGTTGACGCAACTGGGTAAAAACGGCTTTAGGAGGCTCCCAGGGGCTCAGGTCGGGATAATGGATGGTCCCGTACTCCGCCAAGAGGCGAGCATCAATCCGATCCGTTTTCGCTCTGAGTAGTTTCATCTGGGCATACCGGCGGCTACTCAAGGGATTGAGAACGATTACGGTGAAGTTTGCCGCATACAAAACGCTGGCTAAGCGAAGATGATAGGGCCCACTGGCCTCCATGACGATGCAAGCTCCTCTGGGTAAAGTATCACGAAAAGCAATGTGCCCAGATGCATCATTGCCCCATTGGTTGGCAAAGTAATCTCCTTGCTCACCTTGATGAAAAACTTCAAAACTTTCTTTGGCGATGTCAACGCCGAATACGTTATTCATAGTAGATTTTTTGTAGCAGCTCTGTGGGGAGCTTATCCATCCTGCATACGGGCTCTGAGGCCCACTGTACTGTACAAGTTCTTCACAGAGGGAGGGAAGCAACCAACATTTCGAACGGTCTCCTACGACCTATGACTAATTGTGGAATGCGCTTCCCTCCTTTGGCTGCTGATCAAGACAACCAAGTTAGCTCATCCAGAAATATATCTGAATCAATACAAGTATAGGATGACGAATTGGTTTATGGCTAGTTTCCCAACTAGTCATCTCGACCTCCGTGGAGAGATCTGAACGACCCAAGCGTTCTGCGAAGCAGCAAACCCCAAACCATCACTAAGTCCTAAGGCCTGAAAGAGAGAAAA
>JBCBVN010000551.1:0-1974 GCA_039817625.1 Bacteroidota bacterium | reverse complement strand
TAATACAGTGCCGACATAGTCCTTAAGTTTCCACAGGTTCGTGGTTCGCCCGAGAATCAGTAGCTGAAAAATGAGATGAAGATTTTTGACCGCTCCAAGGCCGTAGCTTTTGTAGAGATCGTTAAATTTACGCAGTTGCAGGGGGCGCATAGCAATCAAGTTGTCGTTAACTCCAAGCTAGCGCTTTCCTGCTCCTTTCAAAAATGTCTAGTAGTGTAACTTATCAGAGATGTTTGACTTGAAATAGCACTACGTGTAGGTGTTTGATATGGTTGGCTTTTTTGATTTTTTTATGCGGGTATGGAAGCACTGTGTAGGTCATTAAGTGGAAATTCCATGAAATACAAACATCACCTACTATTCATCCCCTCCCTCCTTGGGCTAATCTACTTTTCTCTGGAGGGATACGAAAACTTCAAGAGATTAGATCAAATTGAAGCCCTGGGGTATGAAAGTGGCCTTGGAGGTTACTCGATTTGGGTAACGGGTGTCTTATCTACAGTGGCTGCCATAATCTGTTTGGCTCTATGCTTTTGGGCATTTAGCAAGTTGATAGCCTCGCCTGGGAGAAAACAGAACACTAAAGGAAAGTAAAACCCCACAGACGTATATTGCAACCCATCACGTGGGTGCAAGCAGGAATAGCTATCGAGAAATTGGAAGGAATCGGCCAGAGCTGACCTTCATTGTGAGCATAATAAGATAAGGCTATGAAATCGCTTTGTGTCATACTGATGACCACCCTTGCACTGCAATCCCTACACGCCCAAGAAAATAGCTGGGAGGTGAACGACCCACCTGGAGATTGGACCTGGAACGAAGTCAACTTCAGTACCAGCGAAGGAACCTGGATGAATGTGGACGTGAGTCCCGATGGGCAAACGATTGCCTTCGATTTGCTGGGTGATATCTACACGCTGCCGATTGATGGTGGCCAGGCCGATGCGGTCAGGCGTGGATTGGCCTGGGAAGTTCAACCTCGCTTCAGCCCGGATGGGAGCCAGCTGCTGTTCACGAGTGATGCCGGAGGTGGCGATAATGTGTGGGTCATGAATGTAGACGGTAGCGAGGCCCGTCAGATTACCAAAGAAAGCTTCCGCTTGCTGAACAACGCGGTCTGGACACCGGATGGACAATACTTCGTAGCCAGAAAGCACTTTACGTCTCAGCGCTCATTAGGTGCTGGTGAAATGTGGATGTACCACATCAGTGGCGGCAGTGGCATACAACTGACGGAGCGCAGGAATGATCAGCAAGATGTGAACGAACCAAGCGTAAGCATGGATGGCCGCTATGTCTACTTCAGCGAAGACATGTATCCGGGCGGTTACTTCCAATACAACAAGGATCCCAATAGCCAGATATACGTCATTAAGCGCTACGATCGCCAGGAAGATAAGGTCGAAACCATACTGAGTGGCCCTGGTGGTGCCTGCAGACCTCAGATTTCGCACGATGGCAAACGGCTGGCCTTTGTACGACGTGTACGCACCCAATCGGTGCTGATGGTACACGAATTGGAAACGGGACAAACCTTCACCCTACACGACAATCTGAGCAAGGACCAGCAAGAGGCCTGGGCCATTTTTGGGGCCTATACCGGCTACGATTGGACTCCAGACGATAAGTACATCGTGATTTGGGCCAACGGTAAGATCATGAAGGTGAATACAGACCCCATGGCTGAGGAAGAAGCCAAAGAGATTCCCTTTACCGCCGAGGTCGAGATGCAGGTCGCAGAAACTCGACGCCAGGCCAATCCCGTACACACGGACCGTGTAGACGTAAATGTCATTCGCCATCTGACGACCAGTCCAGATGGAAATACCCTGGCGTTCAGTGCGGTCGGACACCTATGGGTAATGGACAAAGATGATGACAGGGCGACTCGCTTGACCGATCATAGCGAATTTGAATTCGAGCCGTCCTTCTCACCCGATGGCAACCAACTAGCCTACGTAAGCTGGGATGATC
>JBCBVN010000550.1:0-1978 GCA_039817625.1 Bacteroidota bacterium | reverse complement strand
GATAAGGTGTCTGATAAGGTAGCTCAGATTATTAAAAGCCAATATTTATTCAGTTACCCAACAGAGAAATTAGTTTTTGATTATTGAAAGAGATCTAAGCGGCTCTCCTACGACTTAGTTGGCCAATAATCAGGAAGGCTATGAAACAGCCTGCTGCCCACTTCCACCAATCATAATGCCAGTCGCTTTTAAATTCTATAGGGGAAGGGTCGCCAATGAGATCGAATGCTGCCCAGTAGTATGGACTGGCTTTCTCTGTGCCTTGATGTCTCTCTCTGTAAGCGCGTTGTGCATATCGCAGCGCCTGATCTTTGGCCACACCTTCTTTAAGTTGAGTGTAAAAGTCTGCCATGATTTCTGCAGTGGCCCGGTCATCTACGGCCCATCGAGTGCTCAAAACTGATTTGGCCCCTGCGGCCAGGAATGCCTGACTCAATCCCACTCTTCCTTGAAACATCTCGCGACCACCAGTACCGGTTTCGCAAGCACTGAGGGTGACTAGTTCTGCATTCAGATTAAAATCAGGGAGTTGGAAGGCATAGAGCAAGTTGTCGTCTTCGGTATCGGTAAAGTAAATTCTACTTCTATTTCCATTTCTGGCATTGGCTTCGGCATGTGTGGCTAAATGTATTACGCTGTAGTCTTCTGCCTGCCTGGAAAATTCAGATAGGGTAGCGGTGGCATCGTAGAAAAAAGCTCCAGGAAACTGGTTTTCCAAGAACGCTACCTCGTCTCTGTTATTGGCCAGGGATCCCGCCTGCCTGGTACTGTCTCCACTTCGGCTACTCATCAGAACAGGGCCATTAAATGCTGGGGCCATGGCGAGCATCTGCTGCCTAGATGGGTTGTTCTCTCGACTGCGCAGGGCCTTTCGAGTTCTCAAAGAGTAGGAGTAATTTATTCTGTAGCGATCACCAAAGTATACCGGATTATTTCCGCTACTGTCAATACGCAACAAACCAAAGGGGACCCCATCTAAAGAGCCGCCAGTGATGATTTCTAGATTAGGAGGCAGTAAATGCCCAAAGTGACCAATTAATTCCTGGTAAATAACTCTGGATAAGGCAACAAGCTCGCTCTCTTCGTCCTCGCCAAGATTAGTTTTTGAAGACAGACCTACTAAATTATCAATCTCCTGAATGATGTCGTCCAGCTTGCTGTCAGCGCTATTGTAATGAATACTGTCTTCTAGAAAGAGCATTGAATTAATGCCATTTCTCTGTTCCAAAAGATACAGGAGTCCATTAGAGTCATTCATTTCTTGCTGAATATCTAAGATAGATTGATCTAATGCCAGGTCATTGAAATCAATAAAAACATTTGATCTTTCGTCATCCAAATACTTCTCATATGCTCGGGATAATTGGATGAGCTCGTCAAAATCTGAAAACTCTATCGACAAGGCCCTGATTTCGTTTATCCATCTATTTTCTATATTATTTCCGAAACTAGACCAATTTTGAACCTCGGGCTTAATGGTTTGAGCATATACAATAGAAGACCGGCCAAGATCAATTAGATTAAGGCTTCTAGTTAGATAGGATATATCTCCGGTATGTTGATATAGGTATCCACCTATAAGGAGAACATTGTTACTTTTAACAATTTTTTCATTATGCTGAAGAAAGTCGAAGGCGTTGATGTGTTTAGTAGCTAAATATAGGCTGCTCAGATACGTTTCTTGATATATGTTGAAAGCTTCAATAACGGGCTCCAAGCCCATACCTTCCCGAGTTAAAAATAGCAGGGTGTTGGCGTAGTCTTCTGTATTATTGTTCAAGCTTAAAGATTCATAAAACTGAAGATCTTCCTTGTCTTCAAATTGGAGCTTTTTGATTTCTAGCGCCCTTAATCTGCATTGGTTCGACTCTATATATTCGGCTTTTAAACGAAAATACATACTCAGTGCAGCTTCATATTGATATTTATCTTCTATAGACAGGTTATTAAATAAATCGTGATAGGAGGATTGAAACTC
>JBCBVN010000549.1:0-1987 GCA_039817625.1 Bacteroidota bacterium | reverse complement strand
GTGAGATTATAACCATCAGACGGGATGATCTGGGCTAATTCATTAAGCACTTCGTTTATTGATTTCCCATTGAGTGCAACCAACCGGGCATTGCTAAGTGGCCCGCTGACGTCTAGATAATTAGTGGTAATAATAACATCAGTTCCAACCATCTTCATGGCAAACGGTAGCCTTTTCAGTTGACGCTGGTATTCTTTCTGAAACTCATCTGGAAAAGCAACTTGCATGTGACCATCCCCAATTATGCTTACAAAAGCAGACACGGCTACACCAAACGCTGAGCGCGTCATTTCTTCATCAAATGCGCTCACCGTCTTATCGTAAAAAGAGGTTAGAAATGCTGGACTTCGATACCGATAGAGGGACGGATAGGATTCCTGAAGGGATTGAAATAGGATTCGAAAATCTTCTTCCAGAAGACGGGCAGGTAATAGGTCTGAAACCGAGATTGGTTCGCCAGATCGTAAACCTGAAACGCCCTCCAGTTGACCAAAATACTCGGTCCATTTATCTTCGTCTGGTACAGCATTCCAGGAGGAAAGCTCATCAATTCGTTCTATATATCTGTTGACCTGAATACCCCAGGTTTTGGCACCAATGTACAATTCCAACTCACTCAAGGGTATTTTCATCTCGGCATTCCATCCCTTTTCATGCCGTGTAGTCTTTACCTCCCAATGGGGATTCCAATCGTTGAGCCAATTTTCGGAAGTAATAATGTGTTCGTCCCCGCGGATTCCCGCAGCCGTGGCGGTGAAGGAGAAAGCATCCTTTTGGTCCGCATCACTATCTATGTTTATTTCCACATAGTCTCCATCAAAAAAGTCCCTCGCCGTTGGAAGGTTTACAATCTCCTTGGGTTGGTCATCCAAAGCGCTAATGGCCACGTACAAATGATCCTGATCAAAGAGAATTTTGAATTGGGTCTGGAAAGAGGGGCGGGCTCCAATATCTGGATCAACTTGGATAAAATCTCCAGCCCACTCAACCCCATCCCAGGCCGGTTCAGAAAATTGGCCATCAAGCTCGATGGTCCCTGGAGTTAATTTGGTTGAATAGATTTTGCGCTCTTGGGCAAAGGACAATTGACTAAAGAGGCCGCAAAGAAGAATAAACAGAATCAGGTTACGCATCACTTTTTTCACAAATCTTGTTCGCTAACCGGAGAAAACATCAGTTTTACCTGCTCCGCCGGTCTTATTGCTTGGAATGAGACTGCTTTTGCACCATTTCGAGGTAAGCGGAGGGAGAATAAGAAGTATGCTTTTTGAAAATCCGATAAAAACTGCTCTTGGAACTGAAGCCGCAGGATAAGCCGATTCCCGTAATGGAATGACTTTCGATAAGATCAGATTGTAAACGTGCTTTAGCCTCTTCCACTCGATAAGAATTGATGGCATCGTGAAAATTAGTAGCCAATACTTCATTGAGCAGGGCCGAGAGCTTTCGCGGCGAGGTTCCCATTGCTGAGGCGAGTGTTGTCAACTTTAGATCAGGCAATAGAAAGAGCTTCTCCTCTTGCATACAGTGGTAATATTTCTGCCTCAGTACACTCTTCTCAGGTTCACCTAAATAAACAGATGACCTGCTTTTGGTAGGTACAACTGCCAAACCATTGCTCTCCAGTACAACCGTTGGTAAAAATACAATGGGCTGGTTTAAACCATAATGTCCTAAATAAGACATAGCCACAATCAAGAAAAAGACGGTGATGTAGCCATCCCAATTCACATTGTATCCAAAAGAGATTTCACTAATGGTAATGACCAAATCAATACAAAGGACACTTAGGAAGCTGAGTAAAAAATGCTCGAGCCACAAAAAGTTCTTCTTACTAATAGAGGAATAGGCGTGCTTGATTTCACCTCTAACGTGATAGAAAACCTGGAGAGCTCCCAGAAAATAGCCGATTCCGAATAGATCTTGCACTTCATTTGACTATATAGCGCTTATTGACAACTA
Organism: Bacteroidota bacterium; assembly: GCA_039817625.1. GTDB lineage: Bacteria > Bacteroidota > Bacteroidia > Chitinophagales > Saprospiraceae > Neolewinella. The sequence goes on along the minus strand of JBCBVN010000549.1, from coordinate 25 downwards.
TGTAGATTGGGCCTTAGTGCAAGAT
>JBCBVN010000548.1:0-1987 GCA_039817625.1 Bacteroidota bacterium | reverse complement strand
GCTGAGAGATCTGGAGAAAGCTAAAGATCAGCTGGAGACCAACCCGGTTCGATCGGTTCGCTCACAGGTTGACGCCATGGCCAACCAGCCTAGAAAGCTAGATGTAAGAGGTATGAGATTTGAAGAAGTACTCGCCACTACCGAAGCTTTTATGGACCAAGCGCTACTAGCCAATCTGGATAAAGTTGAAATCGTACACGGCAAGGGGAGTGGAGCGCTTAGACGTGCCGTTCATCAGAAGTTGAAGGAGTTTAACTCGGTATCTGTTTCCCATCCGCCGAGAGAACTAGGAGGAGATGGTGTAACCATAGTCGCGCTCTAGGTCGGGAAATATGAAAAAACCATCATTTGTCCGGTAATCATTCAGCGCATACCTTTGCGCCTCAAGCTCGCAGGCAGGACTCTGATTTTTTCTTTCAAAGGGTCTAATTACGAGCATTTTATAACGAAGGGTGGAGAGAACAGGCTCCGTGAAGCCCTGGCAACCACTCCCGAATCAAAGCGGGAAAAGGTGCCAAATCCTGCCAGGTAACATGCACCTGGGCATATAAAACGCTTACGCGATGCTATCACTCGAAAGCCGCCTATCTGGTGGATATATTTATCAAAGGCTTCTGCGCGTGCGTCAGCACGCGCAGAAGCCTTTTTGTTTTAGGCAAGTGCCCAATTAAAACCATTTCAAAATATGAAATTCGAAACACTTCAATTACACGCAGGACAAGAGATCGAGGAAACTACCCGGAGTCGCGCCCTGCCCTTGTACCAAACAACCAGCTATACCTTCAGAGATAGCGAGCACGGTGCCAAGCTATTCGCCCTTCAGGAATTCGGAAATATCTATACCCGAATCATGAACCCGACCACCGACGTATTCGAGAAGCGGGTGGCGGCACTGGAAGGTGGCGTCATGGCATTAGCTACCTCGTCTGGACAAGCCGCTCAGTTTTTGGCCGTCAATAACCTGGCACAAGCCGGCGACAATATTGTCAGTAGTGCCAATCTATACGGGGGCACCTACAATCAGTTTAAGGTAGCTTTCAAGCGCATCGGTATTGAGGTGCGTTTTGTAGAAGGGACCAATCCTACCGATTACGCCGCCCATATTGATGAAAACACAAAAGCGATCTACACGGAAACGCTTCCCAACCCAAGTTTCCTGGTCCCTGATTTTGAGGGCCTAGCTAAAGTAGCCAATGAGCATGACCTTCCACTTATCGTCGACAATACTTTTGGTGCGTGTGGCTATCTCTGCCGCCCGATTGATCATGGGGCCCACATTGTAGTAGAGTCTGCCACTAAGTGGATCGGTGGTCATGGTACGAGTATCGGTGGCGTCATTATCGATTCCGGAAAGTACGATTTCGGTAATGGCAAGTACCCACAGTTTACAGACCCAAGCCCCGGATACCACGGCTTGGTGTTCAATGATGTCTTCGGAAAGGATGGTCCCTTTGGCAATATTGCTTTTGCCATTCGTGCCCGCGTAGAAGGCTTGCGCGACTTCGGTCCGGCTGCAAGTCCATTCAATGCCTGGCTGCACGTACAAGGCCTGGAAACCCTATCTCTCCGGGTTCAGAGAACAGTAGATAATGCCCTTGCTCTGGCGGAATGGCTACACGCCCACGATAAAGTGGAGTCGGTAAGCTATCCTGGTCTGGCGCATCACCCCGGCCATGCCAATGCTAAAAAATACCTGAGCAATGGCTTTGGAGGTGTATTGAGTTTTACAGTAAAAGGCAGCAAGGAAGATGCGACCAAAGTGGTCGACAATCTAAAGCTAATCAGCCACCTGGCCAATGTAGGCGATGCCAAGACACTCATTATTCAGCCTAGTGCAACGACGCACCAGCAGCTCAGCGACGCCGAGCAGGCTGCCGCAGGCGTATTGCCCAACGCGCTTCGGGTCTCCGTCGGTATCGAGCATATTGACGATATTAAAGCAGACTTGGAGCAGTCTCTGAGTTTAATCTAATAGCTACAACTGTGG
>JBCBVN010000547.1:0-1997 GCA_039817625.1 Bacteroidota bacterium | reverse complement strand
GCCTACGATTGAGGGTGAAGTATAAAGTAGATAGTATTAAGACAATCAGGGTCTTTGTACTTAGTACTAGCTAACTCAAGTTGCGGGTTATCAATCATCCGGTCATCCCGGAAAGACGAAGAATGAGTCTTATCCGGGATCTAGCGATCTGATTGGTCTACAGACCCCGGATATGCTCCTGTTAGTCGCATTCCGGGGTGACGGCGAAACGATGAGATGATCTTCATCTTGCAACTAGCAACTTAGATTACCTACTTCATACTCCGTACTAATTTGCTTTCGTCACATTTGAGTAGACTTTCGTCCCATTTAGTTTATCTTAGGAGTAAGATGCCGCACTTTGAGGGCAAATAAAAATTGCCATGTATCTCAGCAAACTTAATCTTCTCCTGCTACTTCTCCTCCTCCTGGCCCTCCCTTCCTATCTGTTGGCAGATGGCCCTAATCGAGAGGTAATTTTGTTTTTACCCGATTTTGATCACTATTGGCAGCAGCATGAGCGCGAGTTGCCGATCCAATTGTCTTATGAGATTGACGGGGAGAGCTATGTGCTTGATCCCATCGGGAGCGAGGGAGATCAGCAGTATGTGCTGCATTACTTTATTCCTGAGCTACAGGATCAAACTTGGGTACAACTCACCTTAGAGGGAGAGACAGAAAGTTTTTTGCTTCCAGAGGGAGACGAACGAGCCTTTCTGGTGCTCAACGAACGCAAATTATTCCCGCATTCAGTAGAGGTTTTTTCGTTGCACGAAGTGCAAAAAATGCTGGAGCCTCGAATGTTTGAACTAGATGGTCAGATTCAGATCAATGAAGACTTACAGGGGGCAATTCCAGAAAAAATTTATGTACACAAACCGTTTGGCGAGCTAGGCAAGGATCAGGAAGAGTTTGTGGCCTACAGTGAACCTTCTCTGGATTGGCGCAAATTGAGTTTTGTGTTTGATCTCGAGGCTGAATTCAATTCAATTGCTTTTGTCGAGCTCCAGGGTCGTTTTTATCCCGTTGTGATTCACCCCTACGGAGAACGCGAAATCGATTGGGTAGCAGAGCCTGGACATGAAAAACTCCGGATGCAAATGGCCCGTGAGTGGGAGCGTGATCGTCCGACGGGGCAAAATTTTTTCAATCAGCGCTATCCATATGGTCTGGAGGCAGCGGAATATCGCAATCTGGTCAATGCCTTTGTGGGGGATCGTAAGCATCGGGCGGATACCCTAATCGCCTGGTCGAGAGGGATCGAAGAGATTTTTGGCAATCAATATGGGCAGACGGACGAATTTCTGATGATGATCAATCAGATCGGCAATACTTCCCGTCTCGATATCTACGGCGATGTTTTTATGAGTCGCTTGCATCGACTCAACCATGATGCGCGTTCTGATCGCGATACGATTGGAGAAATCTTATTGGTCGGTACTTTTCTCAGTCTGCTTCTGTTTGTGATCGCTGCGATCATGCGTTTGCGAGGCAGTCGTCTGATTACGGCCCAGCGGCTGACGGCCTTGGAAATGGCACTTCACAGCTTTATTTGGATCAATATGGGGATATTTGTCCTCAGCCACTTCCGGGCTGGTAGTATGATCATCGAAAGTCCTGCCCATTGGATCATGTATTGTTTGCCGATTGCGACTTTCTACATCAACATCCTGTACCTGATCCCTAATTTGCTGATGAAGCGTCGCTGGCTGTGGTATCTAATGGGTGTTGGTGGGCTGCTGGTGGCTTTCTTTTTCATCAGTCTGATTGCGGGGCATAGCTTTTTGGACAATCTCAACCTGGTGAGTATCAACGGGCAATGGGATTGGATTTATACGAGTGGTGGCTTGACATATTCGGGGGCGTCTGAATCAATGCTTGGCCTGCAGCTTGCTTTGATTCCGATTGCGCTGGTCTATGGACTCGTGCGCCATCTGCTCCTCAATCGTCTACCCGGTCTGCAACGTCAAAAAGAAGCCCTCAACGCAGAACTCAATACCCTCAAGCATCAAATCAGC
>JBCBVN010000546.1:0-2004 GCA_039817625.1 Bacteroidota bacterium | reverse complement strand
GTGATTATTGGTTTCGACAAAACCTTCGATTCTATGAAGTCTTAATTGGTCAAATCCGTACGCGCAGATCAGCGGCATTGCTTCTTGCATGATTCCTTTACCCCAAAAATCTGGAAGTAACCATAGGCCAATTTCAGCTTTCTGGTGGGCTTTTGATATGTCGTTTAAGCCACCGGCGCCATAAAACTCCTGACCATCGGTAGAGCATATTGACCACCAGCATTGCTCTGGGCTTGCATACCAGGTCATTTGCTCTTGAGTGGCTGCCAAGCTGTCGAAGCTGACTCCGTAGTGTTTGATGACGAGTGGATTTGAAAGTCCTTCATAGATGTGTTGAATGTCAGAGTCGACTATTGTCCTGAGTAGTAAGCGATCAGTTCGGATGCTCAATCTGTCAATACTCATAAGGAGCGTGTTATTTGTGGGCTATAAAAGTTTCCTGCTTTGAAATTTTCACGAGCATATTCTGCATCTATTGATTTTGGTTGTATTCTTTTAAGCACGCCTGAAGCGAGTTTCCATCCTGGTGTATGCAACTACAAAAAGTAAGGCATTCAGCATCTGATTCGGACGTGCATTGGGTAGTACAGTCGTTGTAGGTGTTGCGTGGGAGTATGTCATAGAATATTCGAGTGTGAAGAGTGACAAATAAAACTATGGTAAATACGGCGGCAAAAAATTTCCATGGAAACCTGCTGCTTCGTTCTTCTTCTGTAGGGAGTGCTAATGCTGGGGTGTTTCGACTAACGGGAAATATATTCCTGAATTTATGATAGTTCCAGCAGAGCAAATATAGAACGGCAAAGGTCATTAGAGGTGAGGTGATTTGTGAGCCGTCAAAGCGCACCGACAAGGAAAGTATGCATATATTTAGAATGATCGGAAGATATATGAATGCTCCTATCGTAACAGTCTTCGGGATAAGCAGCAGTATAGCAGCCAATACCTGCATGATGCCAACAAAGGTGTAGTAGTAACCCGTATGGTAGAAGGCTTCTAAAAAATTGCCCATTGGATGGTTTATGGCCAGTACGGTAAACCGCTCTCCGAGTACTTTTTGTAGACCTGAAGGGATAAACCCTGCCGCAAGGGTTACCCGACAGAATATCGAAAAGTAACTTAGCCACTTATTTCTTCGCGCATTGTGATGTATCCGGTCAATTGCTTTTGTCAAATTCATATTACAATCAGTTGCCGGCAATTGGAGTACCGATAATACCTACAGCAAGTTCTGCCCAGAGGAGAACAAAGGCTGAAAGAAGTGCAATACCAAGAACGATTTTATTTTCTCTGGTTTTTATTTTTCTAACTATGTATTCAAGCATGAGTCCTGCACTACTCATTAATAGACCAGCTATAAGAAAATCGTTTAACTTCCAATTCACCTCCTGTGTGAAAATCATGGCTGTTAGTGGGATAAGCAGCAGGCCAGATATGACCACCGCCATGATTAAGTACCACCTTTTCCGTTTTTTGTGCATGTTTTTGATGCCTGCTAGCTGGAATATATTTTTGACTAAAGATGGACGGAAAAGTAGTACTACGTCTATCATGAAGAGCAGATTGGCTTTGTTGTGTCCATATTTTTCTGTGTGCTTGTTAAACCGTTCGGTCAGGTCTCCCTCAATTTCTTCACGGTATTCGGATTGACAGTACCAATGAAAGAGTGCCAGGGCTAGTCTGGATGGTTTGTTTTCCCTACGTCTCATTTAGTTCAGATTGAATGATAAACTAGGTATGGCATTCCATAGCGCATTCCTTTGAGATCTGGTATGCTCGAGCATTTGCCGCCCGCCCGCTGTAATCTCATACAAGCGCTTTCGCTTTCCCCCTCTGGCTTTGGTGGCGGCTCCCAATTCGGATTTTAGCAATCTCTTCTTCTCCAGCCTTTTCAGGACGGTTTGGACAGCCCCCAAACTTGCCTGGCGATTGAGTCGTTGCCCTATCTCCTCGATTATATTGACGCTGTAGGCTTTGCCATCCAGAATGGCTACGATCAATAGG
>JBCBVN010000545.1:0-2009 GCA_039817625.1 Bacteroidota bacterium | reverse complement strand
GCTTGCTTGCTGGTCGCGGATATCGGCAGCAATCTTCTCTTTAGCTTGCTGCTCTGCCACTTTACGGGCAGCTTCCTTTTCGCGTTTAGCAGTTTGCTGTTCTTCGCGTTTGCGTGCCTGTTCAATCTTCGCTTCCAACTGCGTTTTGGTACGCAGCATATCTTCATACTTCTCACGCTTGGATTTCACCCGCTGTTCGATCATCTGCACTTTCGCCTGGCGAATCTGTGCTTCTAGCTGACCATCGGTGCGATCAATCTTCCGAGCCTGGAAGGCTAGATCATCTTCATCGCGCTTGATGGAACGTTCCATCTTTTCAATAGCGGCCAATAAGCCATTGTAGCGGCTAGTGAGGCGTTGCAGTTGCGTATTGCCCGAGCTGCGTTCGCCAAAGCGTTTTTCTTTTACGTCTTTAAAAGCGGTATCAATGCGCTGCCACATTTTATTGCGGTGCTCCTTGGTGAAGGCTACATCGCGAATTTGCTTTTGCACCCGCTTCAGCTCATCAAAGATCCTACCGAGCTGTTTATTCTCTTTAATGCGCCCTTCGATGTCTTCCAACATTTCATTGAAGCGCGCCATGTTCTCTTTGGAGTTTTCGCGCAGCGCATCATCCATTTTAGAACGCAATGCTTTGAGCTGATCGAATGCTTTATTGGTACGATCGCGAATTTCATCTGCGTGCTCCCGCAATAGTGTACGGTCGCGCATTTGTTGCTGCACCTTACTCCAGAAAGTCTTCAGATTAGCCCAAAGTTGCTTATCATAATCTTTGAGGCCTTCTAATCTTTCTTCCAGTTCTTGCAGCTCAGCCCGGTAAGCCTGGCTTAATTTTGAAGATAGCACCACAAAGTGCCACTCCGTTTGGGCACGCTGGATCAAATCTCCGCGCTCTACCTTAATCTCATCGGGAAGCAGCCCTTCGGTGATGGATAATTCTCGTGTGAGCGTTTCGTAGCCCTCGGGGAAAGCCACTTCTTCTTTGTCGTTTCGCCAGTTGTCCATCATGGCCTGGTAAAACTCATCAGTAGCAGCAGCTTCTGAAAAGGTGTAAATATTCACCTTATTCTCCTCAATTTTCAGCTCCAGAGCTACTAAAATCTTTTCGTCGGCAGCGTTAGTGCCCCACAGTACAATCTTGTTTCTCATTGCGTTGCGCTTGTCGATTTTATTCGGGTTCAGAATAGCTCTTCGATACGATATCAAAAACCTATTTTTCACCTTGTCTAAACAGTAACAGAGGGACGAGCCCTCATCCATATTAATTCAAAAGTATTTATAGTCCTGATAGTAACGTACAAGGTAAGCTTATGCTCTGCCTCTCTAAAGGAGAAAATGAAATCAAATAAGCTCATTCTACCTTCTACCCGCTACTTTCTATTGCCAGGCTTGCCCAGCGTGCATAGCAAATGTAGGAAATAATTGGCCTCGGCGCTGAAGAAATGTCGAAGCCACAAAGTGATTTTAAGCAAGACACCAAACACTTTATTCAGTATAGACCAACATTGAAGGTGACTTCCGCATCCAAACCATCTTTAGCACAGTACCAGCAAAACCAATTTTGGAGCAAATACAACGCTTTCGCGGAAACGCCGCTCTTTAGGATAACTCTTTCTTCTACATAAGCTACTATCATCATGCAGCACCTAACTGCTGTAGTGCTATGCGCACTGCTGTTACTACCCTTATGCCTATTTTCACAAGACGTACTCACTTACGAGATCGCCGGTCTGGAAGTGATGGGTTGCCAATACACCTCTGCTCCGGTGGTTCGGCAGATGAGCGGTATGCGCGTGGGTGACAAGGTACAAATACCCGGTCCCCAAATTGCCCAGGCCATTAGAAGGCTGCTGAATCAGCAGCTCTTTGCCTCAGTAGAAATTGTGGAAACCAACACCAAGGCCGACCTGATCTGGCTCACCATAGAAGTGGCTGAAGCCCCCATCCTGAAGTCCGTAAGTGTAAGCGGACTTAGCAAAGCGAAAAACCGAGAATGGAAAACCTGGCTA
>JBCBVN010000544.1:0-2026 GCA_039817625.1 Bacteroidota bacterium | reverse complement strand
AACCACAACTCGGTAAGCGAGACCAAGTAAGAGATAGTAAGCCTTCCAATCTTCTGATGTACCCCTAAAATCAGCCCCGGGGTCTTCATTGTTAAAGGTCTCAATTAGGCCATCAATATCCGTCTCAAATGTCTGATACCTGAGGATACCTGTCACAGTAAGTCGGTCATTCAAGAAACGTCCACCATAGATATCGAACTTACGACCATTTTTTGCAAAACCAGCATCGGGATTATTGATATCAACCTCTTTAAAATCCCTAATGGGAAAACTCGTACCCAAAGAGGCTCCGAAGTAAAATCTTGGATCTTTGTGATCCTGTTCCTGGGCAAACAGTACCTGATGTACCATTACGACTATTAAAATAACACAGATACGTTTCATCGCTTATACTTATGAGAATGCAAAGCTATGAACGCCAATGGACAGAATTTCTCAACATATGTTGAGAAATCGATTAAAATATCAGGCGTTGCTAAGAGCGGCTAATCGAGATACAATAATGATCGAGCTAGCTGTGCGGTGGGCGTTTTCACCGATTATTGGGATACTCTACAATTTTTGGCTGTTCAAACGCTCGGAACTGCATTAACTCAAGGCATCTAATTTCCTGGCAAGAAAAATCGATCAAGCTTTCCTCTTTGAAGGTTGCACATGATTCATTACCTATTTTTAAATAGATGGTGTCTCCGCTCTTGGTCCAAGTAAGTGGTTTCTTATCCGGATTGAGGAAACAGGATATGTAGTAAGTGCTGTCTGGATACAGCTCAAGATTGTAATCAACTATACTACCCGCAGCATAACCCGCAAAAACAGCTTCTCTATCGTAATTGAAGACGGTTGACAGCAGTATCCAAATCGTGATTACGGCAATCACACCTAGCCAAAACAAGCCTACCAATACTAGTAATATCTTATTTCTAATACTTGACATCCGTTTATTTATTCAAATATCACCGTTCCACAAAACAAACCACTGTCATAAAGTCCAGCATAGATACCGTCCGTAAGTGTTACATAATCTACTCTATCAATTGAATCTGCGTCAGTAACGTAATATTCAAATTGATACAAGGCGACACCATCATATCTCAATGAAATATCACCATTTGACATGACGTCAAGCCCTTCGCAATCGGCAGCCTTCAGCAATTTTATCAGCGTTTCAAATTGCCGCGGTGTTATGTCCATCCGTTTTAAAAACTGGTCATATTCTCCATTTACCTTGTCTAATGAAAAGTAATACTCAGCAAATGATTGATTCATAGCCAAACTGTCCATTCCCATTTCTTCTAATACAGCGGCATTCACGTTCTTTCCATGAAACGCTAGCTGTACTCCTCTATCAAAATCCAGTTCGTTGACAAACAGAATCAAGCTATCAAATACTGCTACATTATCATGGTAGTTCTTGACGATACTCTCTTTTACCCTGGCATGTGCCCTTTCTGCGCGCCACTCTCCAATAAATAGGATATCTGCTATGCCCCATATACTCCAAAGTCCAGCTACTAAGAATATAAATTTGATGTACTTCTTATCCATGCTGTGACCATTATTCTTCCACTTCCCTTCTCAACCTGACTTAGGAGTGTATCGATATTGGTAACCTGCCGAGCTAGGGACGCGCGCTGTTGCCAATTCGTTTTATCGCAGTGAAAAAACACTGTTTTTCTAGTATGAACCTACTTACTACAAACCGCGATCCCGTACTTAGTGAAAGGGGATGCCGTTTTGTAAATAAAGGGAATTTTAGTCTCCCCCCGCAAATTGAGGTAACCGATTTTACCATCTTTCCTAAAGGGGTCCAAGCCAAAAGGAAAGCGCAAGTACGTGGCAGGCGCATAATCAAAGGGCACCAGAATATTACCGGACCTGTCAGCAACCGCATTTCTATAACCTTTTGTTACTACCGTAAAATCTCGTCCTTCGCGAAACCCCTCAATATTATCGTATTCAAAGGGGATCACAATATTATTAGAATAGTCAATAACACCACAGCGGCCATTTTTCCAAGGTTCGTTCA
>JBCBVN010000543.1:0-2035 GCA_039817625.1 Bacteroidota bacterium | reverse complement strand
CTACGGTACCTGAGAAGGTAAAATCACTGCCATTAATCTGGGCTCCTGGCTCTACGAAGGTAGCTGCTACCATTTGCTTGTTGCCTTCCAGTGTTACAGGATCTGTCCAAAATGTATCTGCCGCGTTGTAGGTATTGAAGTTTGGCTGAAGGATAAGCGTATTCTCTGCAAGATCCACAGATGACTGTGCATCATTCAGGCCCCATGCAGAGGCAAATTGGAAGCCACCGCCGTCTTCAGGCAAATCAAAAACCGTCATAAAGGCGATCCAGTTGCTGTCGGCTTGTACTTCCAGATTATTTTGACTGTGCGCTACGGAGAGCGCCAGAATACAAGAAAAAATGCATGTAAATGCTGTTTTCATAACTACTAGTTGTTTATCGTTTAGTGCGACTTAGGTTTGATAGCTGCACTGTTGTTTTAAAAGAATGGTAGGTACAAATATAGGAATTCTGTTTTCGGGACTGCGGTAGCCCTATGACAAATGCACTTGTCTACAAATTTTCATGGCGACACACGATATTAGATCAACACATCTAAGGAAGATCGAGTCGCTTTCCAGCAGCGGCTCGGTGATGATGTGGGGTACTCACCAATTTGGAAAATTCGTTTTAACACTATCTTGTCGGATCAACCTACCCTGGTGGCATGAGAAATCTACATAGCAGTCCGATTTCTATCTGGCTGATTTCAGTGGTATGCCTTTGGTTATCAAGCTGGTGCACAAGCTTTGCTCAACCCTTTCATTTTGAGCGAATCGCCAGCGAGTTGGGCCTTTCACAAAACTATATTTCAGCTCTTTGCCAGGATAGTCAAGGGTATCTTTGGGTGGGCACAAAAAATGGCCTTAACCGATTTGACGGGTATAGATTCGAAGTGTTTGAGCACGATCCTTTTGACAGTACTAGTTTGTCGGGCAATTACATCAAAGCCATACACGAGGACAAAAGTGGACGGCTATGGATTGGGACTTCCGCGGGTGTGAATCTTTTCGACCGTGAACAGGTGGTCTTTCACCGATTGCGAGCACCAGTAAGTCCTCTTAAACCCGACCAATCCATTGTAAGTGATTATAGCGGGATCAGTAGCGATCAGGTCACGGAAATTGTAGAAGATCAACTTGGAAATATCTGGGTAGGTACTTTAGATGGCGGGGTAACCAAAATTGAGATTCCACCAGACACCTATGATCTGGACCTTGCCTCATTTACGGTATTCTCCAATACGGACACCAACGAGGGCCTTTGGGAGCCCCAAGTCATTTCTATGGCCGTAGATGAACACAACAACATCTGGGTACACGATTTTGACGAGGTTTCCATCATACACCATACCGACTCTAGCTATGTGGAGCGACTCAACTGGGCAAATCATATACCCAAAATACCAGGTTTTTCTACATTCAACTATGTATACAATGCGGGGGCTGGCTTTCGGCCAGACCACAGGTTTCTGCACCTTATTCAAGGACGAGATCAGTCGGTATGGGTGCTAACTGCCGGAGGGATTGGTCGCTGGAATTCAGCAAGTTCCCAATTTGACTGGCAAGTGCTTGACCACGACTACGACTTCAGTGATTTTAGTCCTTTCGACGGCGCAGCCAATGCCAGTATGTTTGATGAAGAAGGACACTTATGGATAGTAGGTAATCATGTGGTTGGACATTATCAACCAGAAAATTCAAGACTTCAAATACAAAATTATAGATATGGCTTAGTAGACGTGATCGATATTACTCAGGAAGGCTTTTTCTCTTTATTACAAGATAGTCAAGGAAATATTTGGCTTGGGTCTAACGGCCACGGTTTATACAAGCATAGCCCAAAGAGCAAACAGTTTAGCCAGGGAGATAGTGCTATGGTGTGGCGAGATGAAAGTGTACGCACCATCTGCCAAACCAGCGACGGCAACCTCTGGATAGCCCCCATTCAAAAGGAGCTGTATAAATTTCATAGACCAAGCGGCCAGGTCGAGCGGCTGGAATTCGAACAAACCCCATGGGAGCGAACATTCAGAAGGCAATTCGATAAGACAT
>JBCBVN010000542.1:0-2046 GCA_039817625.1 Bacteroidota bacterium | reverse complement strand
AGCGATAGCTGTATTCTGTATCGCGAATGACAGGGAGATAGAGCGAGTGTGGATTGGCCGCGCTAAAGCCGGCATTCTCGTTGTTGTTCCACTGCATGGGTGTGCGCACGCCGTCGCGATCGCCCAGGTAGTAGTTGTCGCCCATACCAATCTCGTCGCCATAATAAATGACGGGTGTTCCGGGCAGGCTCATGAGCAGGACATTGAGTAGCTCGATCTTATTGCGGTCGTTGTCCATAAGTGGTGCCAGCCTGCGGCGAATACCCAGGTTGATGCGCGCAGTCTTATCGCTGGCGTAGACTTTGTACATGAAGTCGCGCTCTTCATCGGTGACCATCTCCAGGGTGAGCTCGTCGTGATTGCGCAAGAAGGTCGCCCACTGACAGTTTTCGGGTATTTCGGGCGTTTGATCAAAGATGTCGGTGATGGGATGGCGGTCTTCCATCTTGATGCTCATGTACATGCGCGGCATGAGCGGGAAGTGGTAATTCATATGGCATTCATCGCCATCGCCAAAGTAGCTGGCTGAATCCTCTGGCCACATATTGGCTTCAGCCAGGAAGAGCACATTGTCGTACTTTTCATCGACGTGCCTACGCAACTTCTTCAGGAATTCGTGGGTTTCGGGCAGGTTTTCGCCATTGGTCCCTTCGCGTTCGAAAAGATAGGGAATGGCGTCGAGTCGGAAGCCGTCGATACCCATGTCCATCCAGTAGTCGAGGATTTTGAAGATCTCTTCCTGTACTTGTGGGTTGTCATAGTTCAGATCAGGTTGGTGACTGAAGAACCGGTGCCAGTAATACTGCTGAGCTACGGGGTCCCAGGTCCAGTTGCTGGTCTCTGTGTCGGTGAAGATGATGCGTACGTCGGGGTACTTATCATCGTTGTCGCTCCAGACATAGAAGTTGCGTTCGGGACTGTCTTTGGGTGCTTTTCTCGCCCGCTGAAACCAGGGATGCTGATCTGAGGTGTGGTTGATGACCAGCTCGGTGATGACTTGTAGATTGCGGGCGTGGGCTTCGTCGAGGAAGCGCTTGAAGTCTTCCAGTTTGCCATAGGCTGAGCTGATGGTGTAGTAATCGGCTATGTCGTAGCCATCGTCTCGGAGGGGAGAGGGGTAAAAGGGTAGTATCCAAATAGCGGTTACGCCCAGTTCTTCGATATAGTCCAGCTGTTGGCAGAGACCGTCGAAGTCTCCTATGCCGTCATTGTTGGCGTCAAAAAATCCTTTAATGTTGAGTTCGTAAATAATAGCGTCCTTGAACCAGAGCGGTTGGCGGCGATAAGTCAGGGGCATGCGTGTGCGCTTTTTTTGATCGATCTATCTGTAGCAACAAAGGTAAGGCATTGTAGGTGCGATTTTCTTGAGGACTTCCCTGCCTGCTTGGCACCGGCAGGCAGGCGCGGGTCGGGGACATAATTGTCAGAGCCGGTAGCTTGAGCGTGCTGTAGTGTAGAGAGGGAAGGGCTAAGACTTGATTGCGTGGGGTGTTTGGGGATTTAGCGGAAAGAATCAAGGTTAAAGAGCCAAGACTTGTTTGCGCGGGGAGTGGCAGATTTCTAGTGCTTGAATAGGCAGAGCAGGGAGTGGCCTACAGTCAGTGGAACTGTTTTCTAAATGGGTAAAGGAAAATATAGTTTTTGTGAGCGATTCTGTTTCCTGGTAGTGCTAAGGGGAAAGAGACTAGAAGTCTTTTTTCGTGCAAGTTCTAGAATAGAGCGTATGGAAGTTGTTATCTTGAATTAGCATGACTCTAAGTGGGTTTGAAGAGTTATTTAGTGAGGGTCAAAAAATTAGATGAATGATTAATTGGAATTTATTCCTTGGAATTGTAGCAATTGTTTTATTCTATTCCTGTAATGATACTAATAAGTCAAGTGATTTAAATGCAGCGAGTAGCTCAATGATGTCTGTGGAAGACCTTGGAGTTGACTCGTCTATGCTATATGTGGAATCTAGGGTTGTTAATGAGACTGACACTTTAAAAGTAATTCAAGCCGATGCCTACAGTAATGTTACCATGTTCAATATGGATACTTTGTTTT
>JBCBVN010000541.1:0-2050 GCA_039817625.1 Bacteroidota bacterium | reverse complement strand
AGCGAATTTCCTGAGCTGTGATTCCTGGTATATGTTCGGTGAGGCGCTGTTCAAAGGCCGCATTGATGGTTTCGACCTGATCTTGCAGCTTCGATACGATTTCCTGATCGTCAATGGTAGAAGACAGTTCTCGCTTTAGCTTTCCCAACTGTGTATCTTGCTCCTTACTGGGTAGCGCGTGTATATCCTCGATCTGCCGCAGTAAATCACGTTTGAGCTGAGTGCGTAGCCGATTGTCTGCGGCTAGCCTTTTGATGTCCTTCTCCTGGCTTTCCAGGCTGTACTTAAGGTTTGCGTTTTCCAGCTCTAGTATTCGTCTGCGGTCAGCCTCGGCCCGTCTTCTTTCCTGCTCTTCTTGTCGCCTTTTCCATCGCCACCCCAGTCCAAAAATTAACAGTAAAAGGGTTATCAGGGCAATCAGAATCATTCCGTATTGACGCAGCCTGAGTTCCTTCCGAAGTTTTTCGGCCTCTAATTGGGCGATTAGCGTATTCTGCTCAAAGGTCTTGACGCGCAGGTAAATTTGCTCACTAAGCTCTTGAGGTGTTTGCGCACTAGCTTTGGCCAAGGGCAGGATATTCTCTGCCGCATAATTATTGTAGATGGTATAGTAAACGGTAGCATTTTCCTCAAAACCGAGTTTTTCGAAGAGTGCACCTAATTGTCGATATAGCTGATAACTTCGCCTGCCAACTTCTCGGCGACTGGTTATATAGCTTCGTTCAGCTAAGTAAATTTCGTAGGCTTCCTCATATCGCCCCTTTTCAGACAAATAACCAATCAAATAATTGAGCGCTTGCATGGCCCCTTCATAGCGGTCCATCGACTTTCTGGTGGTATATACTCGCTTCAAGTCTTCGATGGCCTGCTCAAAATGATTTGTAGCGACCAAAGAGTGAGACCGGGTTTCCAGCGTGTTTACATGGATGTTTAAATATTCAGGGTTTGAAAGGTCAGTGAAAACATGGAGCCCAGTGTCTAGGACAGCAATGGCTTCCTGGTGGTGACCGGCTTTCTGGAGATACAAGCCATAGTTGTTGAAGGCCCATGCTAGGCCTTTGAGATCATCCACCTGGTTAAGCGCAGCCGTTTGTAGTTCAAAATCTTGCTGAGCATTTTCTAGCAAACCTAACTGTATCTGATTTTCAACAAGCGACCAAAACACGCTCCTGCTGACGTGCTCACCTTCGGGAGGTAGTTGACGCAGTCCTTCCAAAGACTGTCTTAAAGGGACAATGGCCAGTTCCGGCGCATGATAAAAATCCAGGTAGAATCCATAACCAGCCTGCGCATATCCTCTGATCAGGTCATTCGAAGACAGCGTTCGAGTGGCCAGATCATTAGCGTCCTTACAATAGTTATAGGCTGACGAGAGGTTTTCCGACCTAATCAAAAGCTGCCCATAGGCCGCCAACAAACAGACTCGCTCGCGATCTTCAAGCTCGGACTTCTCCAGTTGCTGATCAAAGTGAGATTGTATGCTATCCAGGCTCTTTTCTTCAGAGGCTCTATTTTCCCATTCCTGTGTCGCCCTGATAATATCGCTGTAAGGATGATTTAATAAATTGTAAAAATTACTGGGCCAAATGGGAATGTGCTGACCAGATAACAAGCTTGTCATAAACGGGGGCAAAAGACAACAAAGCACAAAAGAGGCTCGTGTCTGAATTCGTAAGACTTCAGATAGATTGAAAGCTGGATTTATAAAAATGTACCTTAGGGCCCCTGAAATAGAAGTCATCCAGATGAAGTTTAACTTCTCAAGTTTTGTGAAATGGACCTAGCAACTTTCTTGAAGGGTAAAAACCTGTTTACCAACGAAGAGTGTGAGACCATTGAAGCAGCCTTCGTAAGTGAAGTCATACAAAAAGGGTCTATTATTCGGGAGGTAAATCGATTCTCCAATAGATTACTATTTATAGAGTCAGGCCTAATCAGAACCTTTTACTTTCAGGATGGGAATGACATAACTCATTTCTTTTTCGACGAAAACCACTTCATAGCGCCGATCAATAGCATTATCTACAATAAGACCGAACGCTATAACTGG
>JBCBVN010000540.1:0-2071 GCA_039817625.1 Bacteroidota bacterium | reverse complement strand
ATATGAGTTTCTCTAGAACACAGATATACGACACCCTCTTCTTCTGTCTTAATATCCTGTTCTTCTGTAGCTTCAACGGGATGCTCACTATGTTTACCGGGGTGGGGCAGTTAGCATCTCCGCTCATTCTCCTGCTTTGCTTAATCATGATAGGCTATGAAGGAATCAGCTGGAAATCGCTGGGGTATTCCTTGATATTCTGGTTTTTTATTCAGTATTTCAGTTATTATTTTATTGGTGCGGCGAGCAGGATATACTGGGAAGTTCAGACCAATTACTGGGTAGCCTGGAAAAAAATAGTCATACAATCACTGACTAGTTTAACTGTAATCCTCGCGTATCAGCAATACTTTTATAGAAGGCTTTGTCAAGATGATGCACTGCACAGGGTGCTCATTTTACTCTTTATTCCCATGGTTATATCCATGTCTATCCTGATCCTTCAGCCTGTTTTTGGTGTACACTCCTTTATTGATGCCAATAGAAATAACGAGCGTGGCTTAGGTGTTTTTAAGAACCCAAATACAGCAGCAACTTTAGCGAATATGGGACTAGTGCTAACCATTGACTTTCTTTTTCGCTATCCAAGTAAATGGTTCAGGTTTACTATTATCCTGATAATGGCTGTTGTAGCTTGTGTTTTGCCTTTATCCAGGACAGGATTCATTGTTATGTGTGCTGTACTCGTATTGGGTATATTTTATTTTCTCTTTAAACCAAGAGTGCATGGCAGGTTCCGATTTATTCAGTCATTCCTGTTTATAGGACTACCTATAATGGTCATTTCTTATGTTGCCTTAAATTATGATTACATCAAAGAGGAGCAACTGAGTTTTTACACTAAGTCTCGCGTAGAGTCTATTGAGGCTATTCTGACTAAGGGAAAGTTTGATTCGGAGACTACTGCAGAGCGAACAGATGTCTGGGCTTATGCTTTTGAGGCTATTCCCAAGCGGCCCTTTTCCGGATACGGCTTGGGTTACTTTGATGCTATTCCAGGCTGGATAGGTGTTCACAATACTTTTTTAGTTACTGCCGGCAACAGTGGTATTGTTCCTGCTATACTATTGGTATTTATTTTAATGTTTACGGGTTTAAATGGTCTTTTAAAGCAGAGGACAGGATTTATCATCCTTGGCCTTACCACGGTTACAACTCTGACGTTCATGACATCGCATAATGGATATAGCGACAAAGTTTTGAATATTTTATTCATACTTCCTGTCCTTTTTGCAGCTTACGATCGTCACCGTCTGGAAAAACTAAATGTGATTTAGCCGATGTGTGGCATAAGTGGATTTATAGATAGTCGACAATGCTGGCCAAATCAGCCAAAGAGAATCCTGAAAGCTATGACCGATAGCTTATCACACAGAGGACCAGATGGGTACGGATACGAGATTCTGGAAAAGGAAGGGACTCTACTCGGGCTTGGCCATCGCCGCCTAGCCATCATCGATCCAACAGAATCCGGGGCTCAACCCATGAGCAAGCATGGCTGTACAGTGGTTTACAATGGAGAGATCTATAATTTCAAGGATATTAAATATAGACTTGCGCAGGTCGGCTACCGTTTTACTACCGATAGCGATACCGAGGTGCTCATATCAGCTTATGAATATTGGGGTAAAGATTGTGTGGAGCACTTCCAGGGGATGTTTGCTTTCGTGCTTTATGATTCGGTCAAATCCTCTGTGCTCTTTTGCAGAGATAGGCTAGGGGTCAAGCCACTGTATGTATACGAACGTGATGGATTAATTTTATTTGCTTCAGAAATAAAGGCTTTTCACCAGCACCCCGATTTTCAAAAGGCCATAGACAAAAATGCTCTGGGGCTATATCTGCGTTATGGACACGTGCCAGGAACAAGCTGTATTTTCCAGCACACAAAAAAAATCAAGAGCGGCACAACGGTAACTTTCAACCTGAAGCGAAAAGAGCATATAGAGCATAATTATTGGAACGCTACAGAAAAACTGCTGCAAGCCCCTATTTACGAAGGTTCGGAGGAAAGTCTGTACGATACTTTAGAATATAAACTACAAGAAGCTTGCACCTACCGAATGGTGTC
>JBCBVN010000539.1:0-2072 GCA_039817625.1 Bacteroidota bacterium | reverse complement strand
AAATGGGCCAGCAGTACCTCTCCGTATGCTCATCGACGATAATGAAGTAATCCGAATAGTTCTTTGACTGTAACCACTCGAACTGGGCCCGATGAATAGGACCAATATCGATCTGATAAGTATACGGAGAGGTACTGCTGGCCCATTTTCGAGGAAGTACTCAAGACAGTCATCGAGGATGGTCAGTACCACCTGATAAAAATTTCTGCAGGAGAGCAATTCAAGAACCTGGATACAACTCAGGATATATGGAGGCACTTGTTTGAGCAAAAGGCAGGTAGAAAAGCCTGCGTGCTCAATTTAGGCGGCGGCGTAGTTGGTGATATGGGTGGCTTTGCCGCTGCAACCTACAAGCGAGGTATTGACTTTGTGCAAGTACCAACTACCCTGTTGTCTCAGGTTGATGCCTCAGTAGGAGGCAAGCTCGGCATCGATTTTTTTGAATTAAAGAATAGCATCGGCGTGTTCAATGACCCTCAAGCGGTGTGGATCGATCCTGCTTTTCTAAAAACACTGACTGCCAGAGAACTCAGGTCCGGTTATGCAGAGGTCATCAAGCACGCCCTGATAGCCGATGCTAATCAATGGGCCGATCTGCGCCAGATCAACGCACTGGCGGAAGTAGCTGATTGGCAGGAAATTATTCTGAGATCAATCTCCATTAAGCACAGAATAGTAAGCCTGGATCCTAAAGAAGCCGACCTGCGGAAGTCCTTAAACTTTGGACATACCATAGGCCATGCACTGGAGAGCTACTGGCTACATACTGACCAGCGGCTACTGCACGGGGAGGCCATTGCTGCCGGGATGATCTGTGAGGCTTGGCTCAGTTACAAGTTGTTGGGACTTGAAGAAGCGGTACTGGATCAAATTTCGAGTTACGTATTAAAAATTTATGGGCATCAGCCCGTTCCCGAATCCGCTTTTGGAGCGCTGATAGAAACGATGCGGCAAGACAAGAAAAACGAAGGTGCCGAGATCAATTGCAGTTTGTTGCCGAGTATCGGGTCTTGTCGGGTTAATGTTTTGGTTGGCGAGGAGTTATTGAAAAGAAGTTTGAGATACTATAATTTATTTTATACATAATTTTTAAACAAAAAATGTTTATTTTTGAACGTAAAAAAACACCTTCCTATGGCAAAAGCAAAGATTTTTCATTTTTCTGATGATGAGCGCCGGGCTGCTTGCCTCGCATTGGCGATGAGCCATCCTGCAAGAGTACGCATACTAGAGGGTTTGTCTTCTGGGATAACCTTGAGTTATTCTCAAATTAGAAAGGCCATTCCCCTTGCAGAAGGAACTTTATCGCACCACCTGTCCTTACTGAGCAGAGCTGATCTATTGGAAGCTGGGCCTCTCTCCGACGGGTCGGCGGGTTATCGGTTGAATGCAGTGGTCTATGCAGAAGCGAATCGATTGTTTCGCTGGTTGTTGGCTGCTTGAACGGGTGGACCCGAACATATTCGTGTATTAAAAGATTGATTTGTTGGTTCTGACCCAACCAACCCCAACAAACCATCTTTGACCTACTCAGCTATTCCTGATTCTCAGCCAGGAACCATTGGTTTAAAGCATCAATCCACTGGCCCTAATTCGCCAAACATACTTAGCCTGGCTTCTTCGACCTGCTGTTTAAATGGCATGAGATCCTCCTCCAAAAAGGCATTGACCTTGTCGATAAAGGCTTCTGTTTCGCGTCTGGCTCTATCCAGAGCCAGCGTCGCCATTTGAGTGGGCTGTCCGTCTATTTGTCTGATGTAGTTACTTGCTGATCCTAGTACACCACCCAGGTTGTTGGGGTTGCGCTGAATGCCTTTGGTATCTTCCGGCATACGGACCAACTCTCTTAGCATAGAAATAGAGTCCATCAAGTGCTTAGACTGGGTGCTGAGGGTATCTGAAATCTCTTCTGGTGCCAGGTCTAATACGCCCTTTACCCGATTAATACTCTGTTCAGCGGTTCGAAGGCGACTCCAGGCTCTATCAGCTCTGGCGCGTAAGGTGTCTACCTCTGCCTGCAATCGGTCTCGCTGCTGATATCTTCCGGCCTGGTTTGGCAATCTGGGGTCTGC
>JBCBVN010000538.1:0-2081 GCA_039817625.1 Bacteroidota bacterium | reverse complement strand
AATGGCCTGGCTACCATTTTTTGCTTGATGTATATCGGAAATTTCCGGACAAAACATTTGGATGAGTTCCGATAGAACTTCCCGGGCATCTGATTCGTCGTCTAGTATGAGTGCAGTCATGATTAATGGTCGTGTTCTATGTCAACTGGGGAAGCGGATAGGGATACGGTCTGAATGAAAAGTGTGATTACGGTGCCACAGACACTGCCGTTGTCATCATAGCGAAGCGCAATGTCTAGGGGCGTTTGTTTGTCGAACCTGTTTTGGGTCAGTTCCAGCCGCCTTCTGGTGATGTCGATGCCGTGGTGTTTTTTGCCTTTTGCTTTTTTGGGATCGAAACCTTTGCCGTTATCGAAGATGCGGACCTGCAGTGTTTCTGGATCTCCGTCGAATTCGACGATGACTTCCCCGTCTGTTTCGTGGTGGCGCAGTCCGTGTTTGATGGCGTTTTCTACAAAGGGTTGTATTAAAAGCCCTGGGATGCTGATGTTGGCTGGAACGATCCAGTCAGCGATTTTTACCTCGTATTTAAATTCATTTTTAAATCGCAACTGCTCCAGTTCGAGATAGTGATTGAGTAGCCTTAGCTCGTCCTCCAAACTGTGTACGCCCACGGCTGAGATATGCAGGGTCTCTCGGATTAAACGTGCGAAGCGGGAGAGGTAATCGACAGCAGCTTCGGTTTCTTGCTTGATGACGAATTTTTGAATGGAGTTCAGGCTATTGAAAACAAAGTGCGGATTCATCTGGGCTTGCAGTGCTGATCGTTCCAGTTCGTTGATTTGCTTCTGAATGGCTTGCTCTTTGGTTCGTTGACGATCCCTGCGATAAATCAACCCAACTATTAGCGTAGAAATGGCTAAAACGAAAAGACCGATACTCCACCATTTTTTGTACCAGGGGGCATCTACTTGAATGGGCAATGACAAGCTTTCGCTCCAGAATCCATCAGAATTTCTGCTTTGGATTTCCAGGGTATATCTACCTATGGGTAAACTCGGAAAAGAGAGCTCGTTGGATTGGATTTCTTTCCAGTTTTCCTCCCTTGTCAGGCGATACCGATGGACGTGTTGGCCGAGACTGCGAAAATTCAGGTTCGCAAAATGTAAATCAAGTGTATAGTTAGAAGCTGCCGGCAGATCGGCTAAAAAATTGGATTGGACGAGGTTTCCATTGAGATATACTTTTTCCAATCTCGGAGCAAGTGCGTGTGTATCGATGGGCGGAGGTCTGAATTTAATGATGCCCAAATCGGAAACCAGCCATAGGTGATTGTCTGATTCATGCACGTAGAGCAGCTCCTCACTGGGCAAGCCATGAGATATTCCAAAGGTTCTTAAAATGAAATTTTTTGAAATACTATCTTTTTGTTGGAAGCGACCAGCATTTTCTAATTGAGGTGCCGGACTAAAATCAAGGCTACTGAGACCTGAATATGTAGCTATCCATACTACGCCTTGTTTATCTAGGTACATTCTTCTAACAGAATTAGAAGCCAATCCGTCTTTCTCTGTAATTGCAAATACAGTGTCTTCAGAGCAATAGATCACACCATGGCCCCTTGTTGCGAAAAGCAGGGAGGAATCGTTGGATAAATAAATAGCGTCGCTGATTCGCTCATTCAAAGCAGGATGTGTAAAGCTGTGTGGAACCAGGGTGTCTGAATCGGGTAAATACTGATGTAGTCCGTGTTGGGTGCCCACCCAATATCTTTCTTCCCAATCTTTAAGCAGGCAAGAGTAATTCAGCTCTTCTTCTGGCTTTTCATGCTTGAAAATTGCCTGCTCAATATCTCTATTTCTAAAGTTGAGAAAGCTAAGACTGTTCTCGGATGTGCAGAATACAAACTCCTGGTCAATAGCGTTTGGATGGCCGAACCATCGAACATCTATACGTCCATTAAGATAATTCGTCCGATCGAAAATTGAGTGTGCTTCTATAATTTCAGGTGTAGTATTTAACTTTTCAAGTTTAGTGATTTGATAGCCATCGTGAAGGATGGAATATGCTTGGTTATAAAAGAGATCAGAAGACACCTTGTCGTCGTCCCTGATCAGAAAGCTCGTGTTCAATTCTTCATT
>JBCBVN010000537.1:0-2091 GCA_039817625.1 Bacteroidota bacterium | reverse complement strand
GGGAAATCCAACTCCAAGCAAATCCATTATCGATGCTGTTAAGGCGATGGGGTTTAACACTTTAAGGATTCCGATTACCTGGGCTTTCAATCAGAGTGAAACTTCACCATTCACAATTGAATCGGAATACTTGGGTCGGATTAAAAAGGTTGTGGATTATGGATTTCAAAACGGCATGCACGTGATTATCAACGTGCATCATGATAATGAATGGATAAAACCGAATGGTGATGAAGCTGAGTATGCTAAAGAAAGACTAGCTAGCTTATGGACTCAAGTAGGGAACTACTTTATGGAGTACAATGATTCTTTAATTTTTGAAACGCTGAATGAACCCAGACTAGAAGGAATACCTGAGGAATGGTCCGGTGGAACAGCAGAAGGTCGAGGATATATTAATGATTTTCATAAAGCGTCCGTTGATGCTATTAGAGCTACTGGTGGAAATAACCTAAAGCGGCATATAATGATTTCGACCTGGGCAGCAAGCACTGTAGATGCCGCCATGAACGATTTAGTAATTCCTAATGATGACCCAAAGGTAATTATCTCATTACATACCTACTTCCCATGGTCATTTGCCGGAGAAGCCGCCGCTTCCTGGGGTTCAGCCCAGGATAAACAAAACCTGCAAAATGAATTAGAGCGTGTCAGGCAGAAATGGATTGTCGAAGAAAGTCGGCCAGTAATTTTAGGAGAATGGGGTACGATTGAGTCTAATCCTATTCAATCTCGTCTGGACTATGCTGGATTTTATGCCAGTGAAGCTGCAAAGCGGGATTTACTGACCATTGTTTGGGATGATGGAGGAATGTTTAGATTATATGATCGACATAACCTAAGCTGGGACTTTAGCAATATTGCCTCAACTATTGTTAACGCATCTAAGTGATAACATTTTTAACAAAAAATCATTCAAATCTAGTAGATGCGCTTCTTTTCGGTCGAGACATTCGCCCTCAGGCTAGGGGCTTTTTTAGGATTCTTAGGAAAAAAGATATTACTCAAAATAATATTCCCAAAGGGTAGATTCAACGTTCATAAAGCAGTTATCATAGGTAATCCTTTCCTCAATATATTCGACTATGACATGTCTTTTAAGTAGGATAGACACTTCGGTCTCGTAGTAACAGCTATCAGGCCCGACAAAAATCTTTAATTCACAGCCTCTGAAGCCCATCCTTTTTTCTATTTTTCTATAACCAAAGGGTTTATAGTAAATCTCATCACTAAATATCTCTTCATCGTTAAGGAGAACCCTCAGGTGTTTTAGCCCATCAGGATTCGACATTCCGATGTAAAAATAAGTAGGTCTAACATAGGCATAGATAGAAAGCCCGGCAAGGAGGATGCTGACGATTAAACTGAAGGTATAGTTTCTTGAAAATGAAAACATGACTACACAATTATGCCCTTATTCTTAAAACCAGTTTCTACTTTTCATTTATATGTAAAACTCAAGAAGTGATCAATAATGATCATCACTTTTAAAACGATCTCACTGTTTCTACCCATTTAGTTTCATCTACTTCAAGATAGTTCCCATGACCCGCAGTAGGGAAAAGAACAAGTTCCTTCTTCCCTGCCAGGTTAGCATAGATATCATCTATTTCTGCTCGCTTCACTCGCCCATCCAATTCTCCGTAAATCAACAATGTGGGAATTTGTACTTTCTTACTATAATTAGCAGGATTATGGCCAAATCCCCAAAATCCATTTTCCACTCCTCCCCAAAAGACGAGTAAGTGAGCTGCTGGGAAAGAGGGAACTCCCATATTTTCAAATCGGTTTTTTGCCGTTTGCAGTAAGCTCCCAAATGGACATTCTACGATCACAGCTTGGACTCCAACATCGTTTTCTGACATGGCTTTTAGGATAGCAGCAGCTCCCATAGAGGTCCCTAATAAGTATACTTCTTCATTTCCCTCTGCTCTCAAATGGTTTACCACTGACCTAACATCTTCCGATTCTTTATAGCCTATGGTTGTGGTATTTCCGGAAGAACCCCCTGAGGCACGAAAATCAACTAACATGGTACTATAGCCCATTTTCCGAATTAAAGTAGCTCTTCTAAGCATGGCAGACTTCTCT
>JBCBVN010000536.1:0-2099 GCA_039817625.1 Bacteroidota bacterium | reverse complement strand
GAAAATCCAGTTAGTAATCCAGGACCTGTTTCTACAGAGAATCCAATAGCTGTGCCACTCGCGCAGAATGAATCCACGCCAGATTCTGAGGTTGATGATGGTCAACTGGCAGAGTCATCTCCATTGTCATTCGCTAATCAGCTCGAGGAGCAATCCTTCGTTGATAATGGCCAACGCCAAACTGTTAGCTCACCTTCTGTGATTGAATCTGTAGATCAATCTGCATTGATTCCCGATCAGCCTACACCAGTAACCTTATCATCTCCACCATCTGCTGCAGAAAGTTTGAGAGATTTAGCTGCATCTGCTCAGGCACTAGGAGAAGAAGTTGCCAGAACCAATGTACAACTAGCTCATGTTTCCCCAAACTTGATGTGGAACATGCCAACTCGTTTACCGTACCCAGGTGATTTTAATGAGTCACTGATGTCAGATGAGGAGACTACGACAACAGAAATAGAGAGATACCTGGTGGACCGCCAGATCGACTATCAACCGTTGGAAGAACTTAGCATAAAGCCAGTCCGAATTCAGAATCGATTCGAATTGGAGTTGAGTCTGGGCCCCGCCTATGCCAATCAAATTCTCAAAGCCAGTTCAGAAGTGTTCCGTCCTGACTTGGATGCAAGAGAAGTAAGTGAGTTTCCTCATTTGAGTTATAGCGGGGTTGCAAGGTTAAGGTATCGATTGAGAAATGGATTTAGCGTCTCCGGTGGTATTGGTTATACGGCTCTACGAAATCGACTGGAATACGAAATGCCTAGGCAAGGAGAGGACGCCTTGCTGGTAGAACGCACAAATTCCATCAGACTGCTGGAATTGCCGATCATGCTCGGATATGAGCTTCCAGGAGAAAAGGTAAAGCTCGGGATTAGCGCTGGTCCGGTTATCAATATACTGTCTTCAGCGAATGGTAGTTACCTGAGCTCTGAGAGTATGATGCCTATCGAATTTAATGAAGCTGGCGTGTATAACTCAACTGCCGGAATAGCCTGGAGAATCAATTTGTCAACAAGTTACCCGATCGGGCAGAGCGGAACAAGATTGCTGGTAGAACCTACATTCAGCCACTATCCTAAATCCTTTACGAGCGATGCTTATCCGATCAGCGAGAGATATTGGATGGCCGGGTTGCAGCTAGGTATTCGGAAGCTGCTGAAATGATTTAAAACAAAAATGTTTTAAAATTTTAAAACTTAAAAATTTTTAGTTTATATTTGTGTTGAGGGTTCGTCCCTTATGCAAATACATCTTCAAGTTTTGAGTTATGAGTATCCATAGATCTACTAAGCAAAATGGCTCTATGCAGCCTGGCTCACCGAACAGAGTGGTGAGTATAAATTGGAAGCTTCTATTTAGCCGGTTGAGAAAAAGAGTTGGCTTGTTGTTTAATTCCGCTCGTCATAAGGCTTCTCAAACTGAGTACACGCCCCCTAGTTGGTTATCCAGCTTCAGATTGACCTGGTTCAGACTCGGCCTCATGGGCCTGTTGCTTTACGTTTTCACTCAAAAGCAAATAGATTTCAACATTTCTGTTGGAAAAGAGGGCCTGCGAACCGGGCAAGCGATTGTGGCAAGAACAACATCACTAGGCGCAAGCGATAATGCTACAGAATCTCATCAAATGGGATTGCTATCTGTTTCTGGTGAGAATACGGTGGCTTCCAGAGGTCAAGATTGGCATGTCGATCAGTTAAATCCCCTAGATGTTCAAGCCTATATTAATCGGTTTGAACGTGTAGCCTTAACTGAAGCTGACAAGTACGGCATTCCAGTTGCTGGAAAACTCGCTATGGGCATATATGAAAGTAAGGCCGGGAAGAGCCCTGTGTCCATTGAAAACAACAACCACTTTGGGCATGCCACACCTAATGGCTATTACCCCAATGCATGGACCAATTGGCGCGCGCACAGCGAGTTTTTAAATTCGGAATTTCCTGAACTGACCAATACAGCATTTGATTTAGATCGATGGCTGGTTAACTTAGATCGCTCAAGCTATAGTTCTACTCCCGATTATGCAGATCGGTTAAGGGCTATTATTGAAAAATTTGGGTTAAAATAACCCACAGTTTTATTGCTCTGCACACCAAAGAGCG
>JBCBVN010000535.1:0-2105 GCA_039817625.1 Bacteroidota bacterium | reverse complement strand
ACCTTGCGCTTGCAAAGAGACTTCTTCTCTTTCGATGTTTCGGAAGTACCCAGCGGAACAGGATCTGGCTTTATCTGGGATGAAGAAGGCCACATCATCACCAACTATCACGTCATACGGGGCGCCAGCAAGGCCCTGGTGACCCTGTCAACGGGAAGTAGTTACGAAGCCAAACTGGTCGGCATCGCACCTGAAAAAGACCTGGCGGTCCTTAAGGTAGACGTCTCTATGGACGATGTTGTACAAATACCGCTCGGCAGTTCTTATGACCTACGAGTCGGTCAGTCGGTTTATGCCATTGGAAATCCATTTGGGCTTGATCAAACCCTGACTACCGGCATCATATCTGCCCTGGACCGCGAGATCAACAGTCAGGCAGGCGTCCCCATTCAGGGAGCCGTTCAGACCGATGCCGCCATCAATCCGGGCAACTCTGGCGGCCCCTTACTCGATAGTCGTGGCCTGCTCATTGGGGTGAATACGGCCATTTACAGCCCCTCTGGTGCTTCGGCAGGCATCGGCTTCAGTATCCCGGTCGATGAAGTCAAACTCGTAGTCCCCGACCTGATCGCCTATGGCCAGGTCAGAAGACCAACGCTAGGCGTAGAAGAGTATCGCCCATACCGCCGGCGAGTAGAAGGCGTGATCATCAAGAATGTCGAAGATGCAGGCGCTGCTGCTGAAGCCGGTCTACGCGGCATTCGCCGCGATCAGTACGGCAATTACCTCATGGGCGATGTCATCAAGCGCATTGGCGGCGAGCCGGTCAATAGCATGGCCGATATCTACCTCGAGCTCGAGAACTACGAGCCCAACGACATGGTTGTCGTCGAGTTCGAGCGGGAAGGCCGCTTATATGAGGCAGAAGTCAGGTTGGGGAGTTCGGTGAATGATTAGTGGGACTGCGCCCTTCGGTCGCAGGTGTGAATAGTTGCGGCCGAAGGGCGCAAGCTTGTCTGATTAGTCGGGCTCGATCTTATAAGCAGAAATCAAGCTGACTGCTTCTACAGGCAGTTCTTCTCCAGTATCTGCTTCGTAGCCCTCTTTGTAGTAAGCCGGATTAGCCATTATAATATCATCTCTAGTCTTGACTCCTTCAGGAGCTACGCCCAGTTGAATATCTATTTCTTGGAATTCAAGATTAAAAACACGAACAAGAGCTTCGTCAGGTTGAAAATTTGTTTTACTGATAAATTCATCGTAAAATAAATTGGTATGTATTGTATTTTCAACTAGGAAATTATAATGCCTTTCCTTTCCTAAGCCACCAATCTGTACGGCTTTTGCCTTAAGTGCAATTATTAGCTTGTCTTCATTTTCTTTGCTTTCTGCCTCTTCTATAAGGCTGCTGATTACACAAGTATATCTAGAGTACCAATTGTCTGTTATTTCGGCTTGATGAAAACTTTCTATACAGGTACTTTGCGTAACTGCCAATCTTTCAATCATATCTTGCGCTACCTCGTCTGATGAAGCATAAGTAGCGATGATACGAGTCAGATCCTCGATCAGGGTGTCGTTTTTAGATTCTGATATAGACCCATACATAAACACCGAATAAAGGCCTTGAAGAAGATCTGAGGTGTTAGTTGACTTCAGCTGATGCGGGCATATATTTTCATAGTGACAAATGGTTTCTGCTGCCGATCTTTCTGCTATGGCGATGCTTGTCTGCATTGCGAGAATTAAAAATAACAGCGTATTTCTCATAAAATATTTGTTTTCCAATTCAGTATCTTATTCGATTGAAATCGAGCTGAAAAGAATCAGTATACATAAAAGATTCTGTTCGTCGACAGTAAGTTACAGGCGCACCAAAGTCTTTCAAATCTTCTATTGCCCGATAAATCGTCGTGCGCGATATACCCATTTTTTCGGCAAAGGTTTGTGGGGTGCCCGTTGCTTTTAGTCTGATCATGCGGTCCATCCTGTCCATGAGCAGGAGGCGTTCGTGAAATGTCATAAGGTTTGTGTTATACTGAAATGTATAACTTAGATCATAGAATTGTGTTTATTGAGGGTGCTGATTTTTAACAGTGGATTTACATACAGGGTGCAACGGATAATTTAATTTTATTGTAGGGTTGGACTCGTATTAAAGAAAC
>JBCBVN010000534.1:0-2126 GCA_039817625.1 Bacteroidota bacterium | reverse complement strand
ACTCAATCAAGCGACTTAGATTGAGTTTTCGATGTGCTGATCTCCAGGCTACAAAAACAGCCAACACGACCAATACATGAGGTACCCGGATAAGTACCTCCGGACTCCAACGTAGAATCAGATAGCTAAAATCCTCGTAGGCTGAATTGGCCCAATATCGCGCCAAAGTGGTCAGAAAAGCCCAGGGCAAAAGCCAGGTCATAGCTACTGGGATCGACCATGACGGCTTGGGGATTAATAGAAGAGCTGCGGCTATCAAATCGAGAATACCAACTGCAAAAAGAAGGTTGATGGCTGAGGGTTCGGAAATGCCGAGACCTGCGGTAGTCCAATTGACAAAGGAATAGGGCCGTGGATAGTAATTCATGGCATATAACCCATGACCTATAAAGGTGGCTGCTATGAAGATTCGGGCAAGGAAATAAGTGTTGACCGAAATAGTTTGTCTTGATCCAGCCAACCAAAGTAAGGGCGTTCCAAATCGAAGCGCAATCTCCAACACGTACCCGAAGGAATAATTGTGGCCTGGCAACCCAAGCAGAAGCACTATGGTATTGAAAACGATGGCTAGCCAAACGAAGATGGAACGAATCGGCATGTTTTGCCACCAAACCGCTATAAAGCCAAGCACGAAAGCAATGCTTATAAACAACTGAATGTTAGGTAAATAAGCATTAACACCTTCAGCACTTACCCACCATGACCAATCTATGCCAAAGGAGGCAAGCAGATCACTCAGCAAGGCTTCATTCCAGAAAAACTCACGAAGCGGAAAATCAAAAAACAGGCCTTTCCAGGCAAATCCCAAAAATAAGGCAGCGGTTGCCCACGACAATAAATGCTGGGGAAGTCTATACATTCAAGGCTATAACGCGTATTGATGACTAGCTAACATAACCAGTGTACAAGCTATATCCGCCTGAATGCCTTTTTCTCTGGCCTGGGCTATAATTTGCGGGTGTTCAGTGCCTGGATTAAAAATGATTCGTCGTGGTTTGAGCTCAAAAATATAGTCTGCCCACTCTGGCAGATGCCTGGAACCAATGTACAGCGTTACGGTATCGATATTGTCGAATTTCGGCCTGCCATTCTGAATGGGGATCCCATCAATTTCTCCCTTCTTGATGCCTACTAGCTCTACTGCTTCGCCGGCGGCTAAAAGCCGCTTAGTTGCGATATGGGCATATCGATCTGGGTTGGGCGTAGCTCCTAAAACGAGGGTGGCATTCTTATTCATACCAAGCAAACAGTAGCACCTATTGGAAAGTTATTTCTAGTCGAACGGGTTGATGATCCGAAAACTGGAATTGCTGATCCAGGGTTTGCACCTTGTCAATCTTAAGTCCTGGACCAACCAGAAAGAAGTCGATTAAAGTAGTGGGTGACCCGGTTGGGCTGTAGGGACTTTTTGTCTTTCTGTTGGTAGGTGTTGCAGGGTCATAGACCCATTTCCAGCCGTCTGGCATAAAATCAAAACTGATCTCTAATTGAAAAAACTCATCAGCTAACATAGGAGTGAAACGGGCATAGTCAAACCCTGGTGGAACCTGGTTCCAGTCACCACCAACAACGACCTTTCTGCCCGCAGCCTCATCTTCCAACAGCTGCTGCTTGAGCCAGGCCATTTCGGCAGCCTTTTTAGAACCATCATCATAAGCCGAAAGATGAACATTATACACCACCAGTTCATCGCCCCATGATGTAGTATAGGACTGCCTGAGCACACACCTGTCTAGTTGAAATAGGCGTGTAGGCCAGGACAGTTTCCCTGGAAGGGCCAGTCTTTGGGCAGACTCAGCCTCAAATCGACTCATACTTAATAGCCCAGAACGAACATAACCATAATGGTCCCATGGCTGAAAGATTGGAATAGGAACGCGGTTGTTTTTGAAGTTCTTCGTGAAATGGGCCTGATAGTCAGGCCTACGGTCGCGAAGACTATCTATCTGGTAGACGTAATACGAGCGCCGGCTGAAGCTGTCCACCTCTTGCAATAAGTAGAAATCAGATTGAAGTCCACGCACACTCAGCTCTGCTCCATCCAGGGAAGCCTCCACAGCAGGCCTTGGCGTACGAACAGTGCCCATATACGTCCAGAAAAAATCTCCTTTATCGTAAAAGAAAAA
>JBCBVN010000533.1:0-2132 GCA_039817625.1 Bacteroidota bacterium | reverse complement strand
GTGACACATAGTATGTGTCACCCTTGTTAATGAATCTTGTGACCGGCGAAATCGTTGAGGATGAAGAGCGAACCTACCCTATAGACCTGCCTTATGGGTTCCGCAAGCGGTATATCTGCTCTATGACTCTGCCAGAAGGTTACGAAGTGTCTGAACTGCCGGAAGCATCTTCCATCCGGTCTGAAGATGGCACCATGAGCTGTCGGTTCAGTGCCAGCCAATCTGGACAGACCATATCACTCAATTTAGATTTTAAGGTGCTACGCACTTTGTATGCTGCCGAGGAATATGAGATGTTCCGCAGACTATTTACAGAGGTTAATGAACTACAGGAAAGTATGCTGGTACTCAGAAAAGTTAAATAACAATTAAAGATCTTTTATCGCTTTGCAAAAAGACTAGCTTGGAGTTACATAATAGACGATCGATTATATACAGATATAGTATCTAATCGCTTCGGATCTATTGTCAAATAATTTTCATAGCTATGAAAATAATGCTACTGTTGACCTGCTTATATATTGCGCTTCCCTGGTCTTTTGCTCAGTATGAAGATTACGAATTTGGAGAAATATCTAGAGAGGAGAAAGCGCTTGAAAGTGTGCCTGGATACCCGGACGCCGATGCTTATATCCTGTTTGATCGTCTGGAGGTTGAAATGGTCGTGTCACCAGTGACCAGAGAGCTAGAACTCAAGCAAACTGTATCTCGAAGAATTAAATTATTTGAAGAATCCAGTTTTTACCGAGCGCATGTAGCGGTAAATTACTTTCAGGAAGAGGAGTTCAAGAGATTTAAAGCATCCGTCTACTATGCTGATGGGGGAGTTTTAGAATTGGATCATTCTGATCTGACTTGTAAGGGGATAGAAGCTGGATTATACGAGTGTGCATTTTCTTTTCCACACGTTGAAAAGGGATCCATCATTGAATACACTTACGAGTTGCAAGCAGATCTCTTCAGTTTCGACAGACTTCCCGTTCATTACTTTCAGGATGATTTGCCGTGTAGATGGTCTGAATATGTCGTAGTGAAACCCCAGGACTTCCACTATGTCTATTTAGATGAGCTGCCAAATTTTGATTTGATAGAGAGAGTAGAAAATCCTCGCCTGTCAGGCTTTTTCGGAGAAATTGTATCCATTTATACCCATGATCGTTACGTACTGAAAGATGTCCCACCTGTAGAGGTTGAACCACATGTGAACAATCTGCAAGATTATATGCCGCGTATTCGCAAGCATATTGATTTTGTTAACTGGCAGAATATCATTTTTAATTCCGAATCCTACACATGGGAATATTTAGCTAAAGACATCAGGAGGAAAAGTATCTGGAAAAATATAAACCTGCGAGCGAGAGGTAGTCGGTTTTTAAGAGATGTAGAGCCATTGCTGGTTGGAGTCGGAACCGATCTTGAAAAAGCAAAGGTGGTTTACCGACTCTTAAATAATCAGATGAGGTGGGATCAAAATTATGATTGTTTGTCAGATGCTTCTCCAAACAGGATATGGGACAGAAGGGTAGGTAATTCTGCAGAAATTAATGCCCTCTTACTATATGCGCTCAGACAGCTGGGCATTGATGCAAGGCCAGTACTAATAGGGCTCAGAGGATATGGCCATCCGATGGAAGACTTCCCTGATCTTTCCCAATTCAATCATATGCTGGTATACGCAGAATTGGATGGAGAAAAGCGGTTATTAGATGTTGCCGGCCACACTTTGCCATTCGGATATGTCAGGCCACTTGCTCTTAATAATAAAGGCTGGTTGTTGGGTGATGATTCTGCCGACTGGATATACATACAGGCGCCTATTGCCAAAGAACATGTAGATGTTGAAATTGATTGGGAGGCAAATGGAATGGCGAGGGTGCGTGCTCAAACTAATTCTGGCGGATATTTCGGACTGATCGCCAGAGATGATATGCTGAACGCAGGAAAAGATACGCCAGTCAGGCCATTTATTGATCAAATATCCAGTCGTTATCCGGAGTCTGTACTCATAGAGGAGAGATTGCCTCACGCTGATAATCCGGAACAGCCCTATTTCTATTCTTTTGATATGGAGCTTCCGCTTGGGCAGCAAGTTGGCGATGAATTATCGTTTCGACCATTGTTGCTTGATTATG
>JBCBVN010000532.1:0-2154 GCA_039817625.1 Bacteroidota bacterium | reverse complement strand
CTCCTCAGGAGCTCGTGCGAGGATCGAAACTTTCGGGGAAAGTTTCGACCTGCGGAAGTCTAAAAGAAAAACACCCTGCTATGAATGATATAGTCCGTTTTGACTTGCTGTTTGAAGGCAAATCAGTTTATGATAAAATAACGGTAGAAGCGATCGATATCAGAAAAGCGATCGGACAAGTTTCCATCGCCCAAATCACTTGCCTGGTGAAGACGGGAAATCTTGGAGATCCAGACTTTGAGCCTTTCGAAGACAAGATCTTTGCGACGGGGGCAACAGTCGAGATCAAGCTGGGATACGACGATACCACGAAGTCGGCATTTAAGGGAATAGTCCTGGATCATCACGTAGAGCTCGGAAGCCTGGGCATCAAATACCATTTGCAATGCGCGGCTGAAGCGTCTAAACTGGTTGGACAACCACAGCAGGTGATGTACACCAACAAATCGGATAGTGAGATCATCAATCACATACTGGGCGAAGCTGGGCTGGAGGGTATTGTCGAGACAACAGATACCCAACATGAAGAAGTCATCCAATCTGAAGACCATTGGGATTTCATCTGCCTACGGGCAAAAGCCAATAACTTATTGGTATATATCGAGGATGGGAAAGTACAAGTGCAGCCCATCACCGCTAGCGACAAAGTTTCTACCACCGTCGAATATGGAGACAATGTTTACCGATTTAATGGCCAACTTTCCACCCGACAAGGTAGGCTGACCTTAATGGGTAGCCATACCCATGGGTTGAATAAAAAGCTGGAAATTAAAGGGTTCGGGAAACGCTTTAATGGCAAGTATTTAATTTCCGGAGTGCGGCACCGCATTTATGAAGGGATCTGGGAAAGCGAATTGATATATGGGCTTTCTTCGGACTGGACCAGCTTCCGATGGGCCGACTATAAAACCAGTCCTCAGCTAGGAAGCCTTCTAGACCACCCGCAAGCTGAGCCTTCTTCGAATTCTAACTTAGTAAGCAGTAGTGAAGACCTTTTAATGAAGGATCAGCATGGTAATCAAATCAACATGACGGCCAACGGTATCGAAATTAAAAGTATTGGAGACTTTAAGCTGAACGCTAACAATATAGAAGCTAATGCAACCATGTCAGCTAGCCTAAAAGGCGAACAAAATGCCAGTCTGACCAGCTCGGTTCAGACCGTGGTTAAGGGGGCTATGGTTATGATCAATTAATGGAATAAAGTAAAGAATGATATGCCACCAGCAGCCAGACTAACCGATATGCATACCTGCCCCATGCAAACTCCGGGCGTACCACCGATACCTCATGTGGGTGGGCCCATAATCGGGCCAGGCATTCCCACTGTGCTCATTGCAAAATTGCCAGCTGCCGTAGTTGGAGATATGTGCAGTTGTGTCGGACCTCCTGACGCAATCGTCAAGGGTTCATCAACAGTGATGATAGGTGGAAAACCAGCGGCCAGAATGGGCGATACGACTGCCCATGGCGGAACCATTGTACTTGGAGCTCCCACCGTAATGATCGGCGGATAAATAAGCTTTAGAGCTTGTTGGGAATTTAAATTTCGATCTTATCACCGCTCTTAACAGCAACCGCTGCTCGGTGCGCAAGCACTGGGAGATGCAATCATGGAGTCGAGTGAAACCCTCGCAGTTTGATCAGGTACACCACAATCACTTTTAGCCAGGCAGTCCGTCATGGTCCCTTTTAGCTGTAGCTGACCGTTGGCTACTTCCAGCTTGTAGCGCTCGATGGCGCGGGCTCCCTGATATTCAACTTCGACATTCCAATCGCCCAGGCCGAGGGTACGCTCTCCCATTTCGATGATGTTGCGCAGTTTGTCAGCAGATAAGCGATGATTATAGTCGTCTGCCGTCCACAATTGCAGGCTGACCGTTTTTTCTATTCGGAGGGTTCCCCCACAATCCACAAACTGCTTGCTGATCTCTCCGATTTCTGTGAGATGAAAGTGGCTAGGCACCTGAGTACCGTCGGCCAGGAAGATAGCCAGTTCTGATTGTGAACCGAGATGGTTCTTAAGTTGAGATAGCGTCATAACTGAGTGGAATTTTGCAATCCGTAATTTTTTATCATAACACTAGGAAAAGAGTTTTAGATTATTTGAACTTGAAAGTTCATCTGAACGTAAGTACTTTACTAAAAATTCTA
>JBCBVN010000531.1:0-2171 GCA_039817625.1 Bacteroidota bacterium | reverse complement strand
GTAGTAACCGCCCACCTTCACCAAGTCCAGGGTTTTCTCAAGATCCGAGTACTTGCCGGGCCAGGCATCTGCGAAGATTAAGTCAAAAGACTCCCCTTTGTAAGCTTTCAGCCAGGCTGCTCCATCGGTGCAGATAATTTCTACTTGCTTGTTGTCACCGAAGAAGTCTTCTGCTATGGCAGTGAGGTCTGGATCATTATCAATTGTGGTGATCTGTGATTCCGCATCCATACCGTCGATCATCCAAACCAAGGATAGGCCAACACCCGTTCCGAGTTCTAGTAAGTTAGCCTTTGGCTTAGAGGCAATTAGCGTTCTAAGTAATGCACCGATATGAAGATCGGAAGCCATTGAAAATCCTATTGCTTCGCTTTTGTTACAAAGGTCGGTATAGTGCTTAGGCGTATCAGCAATAAGCAGATCATTCATTTTTCAGTTGTTTTGTAGCGGTAATATTGAAGCTCACTCGGGGAAACGAGGCAACTGGCTTTTACTGTCGTAGCTGCCCGTCTCCACGCACTACCCATTTGTAAGAAGTCAATTCGCGCAGGGCCATAGGGCCACGAGCATGTAGCTTCTGCGTGCTGATACCAATTTCAGCACCCAGCCCAAATTGTGCCCCATCGGTAAAGGCAGTAGTGGTATTGGCGTAGACTACGGCGGCATCTACCTGCTTTAGGAATGTTTCACAAGTACTGTTGTCTTCGGCAATTATGGCTTCACTGTGACGTGAACTGTACTGAGCAATATGGTCCAAGGCGGTTTCTAAACTATCTACCACCTTTACGGCTAATTGCATGCTCAGAAACTCGGTGCCGAAGCTGTCGTTTGTAGCCTCTTTTAGCAGTTCTTCGGGGTAGTTTCCAGTTAGCTGTTGGTAAGCCGCTTCGTCGGCGTGGATGATACATTTATGCTGTTGCCCCAGATTCTCCATTAGCTTGGGTAGAGCGGCTACTTGCGATTGATGCAGGAGTAAGCAATCAAGGGCATTACAAACACTCACCCGCCGGGCTTTCGCATTGGTAATAATGGCTTGGGCTTTTGCCAAGTCTGCACTAGCATCTACATAGGTATGAACGATGCCGGCTCCGGTTTCAATAACGGGCACTCGAGCGTTGTCGCGAACGAAATTAATAAGGCCCTGGCTGCCACGTGGAATAATGACATCTATGTACTCATCCGCTTGGAGGATGATTGGTAGTGCTTCTCTTTCACTTGGAGCGAGGTAGCAACAGTTGGTCAGCCCCCTCGGCTCCAGAACTACCCCAATCAACTTAAGGATGGCCTCGTTGGAATAGTGAGCATCTCGGCTGCCTTTCAAAACCGAGGCATTACCTGATTTTAAACAAAGGGCAAAGACATCGAAAGTTACATTGGGCCGGGATTCGAAGATGATACCAATGACCCCCAAGGGAACGCTTACTCGCTGCACGCGCAGGCCGGAATCAAGTGTGCCTTCCTCCAATGTTCGTCCTAGGGGAGAGGGCAGTACGGCCACTTTACGTAAATCAGCAGCGATCCCATGGATGCGCTCTGGGTTAAGTAGTAAGCGATCATATTTAGGGTCCTGTGGGTCCATGCGGTCTAGATCCTGCTGATTGGCAGCTAACAGAAAATCGGTTTCAGCTTCTGCTAGCGCTGCTAATTCATTTAGGATTTCAGCAATATCTGCGTCGGATAAGTTGATCAGTTGACGACCTGCTGTCCTCACTTTCTTGAGCTCGCGGTGAATCAGTACATCTTTGGTGGCAATCATTGGTATGGGGTATTACTATTCGCTGTAAAGGTGCCGCATTTTTTCCATAAGCGCTAATCCATCTCCGTTGCCTTCTTTTCGATTCTACGATGCCAACCCTTGGCTGAGCAAGCGTTTTACCAACTGTCAATTTTACTGTACTTTCACCAAAAGCTCAGCAGAATTATCATGGTAGATCTCCTCATTGTTCTTGGGTACTTTTTACTCATTTTCGTAGCGGCCCTTTCCGGGCGCAGTGGCAAGGATGTTAGTGTGGAGACGTACTTTCTGAGCGATCGCAACCTGCGTTGGCCCTCCATTGCGCTATCCACCATCGCTACCAATATCAATGGGTATCAATTTTTGGGGATGATGGGCTCGGCCTACCTCTATGGTTTGGCGCAGGCTAGTCTGGAAATCAATGCGATACAGGGTA
>JBCBVN010000530.1:0-2181 GCA_039817625.1 Bacteroidota bacterium | reverse complement strand
CTGCCTACCAATGGCTATGCCCGTCAGTATAGTGGCGTGAGTCTCGATAGTTTCTGCCGCCAGATCACCTTTCAGGAGGTCGACGAACAAGGTCTCCAAAATCTGGGTCCGACAGTAATGACTATGGCACGAGCTGAGGGGCTGGAGGCGCATGCACTTGCTGTGGAGAAGCGGATGGAAGCGGTTAGCAAATCCACCTAATCACAAATTATTGCATTTATTTATGATCGTATTCATAAATTATTATATTTATTTGCGAATACACTCACATATAATTATATTTATTTATGATTAGAAGAACTCTTTCAGACCGGATAAAAGAAAAAATTGGTCTTGGAAAGGCCATTCTGATAACGGGACCGCGACAAGTAGGAAAGACGACACTGATTCGACAATTGATAGCCGATGAAGATGTGCGTTTTCTTGATGGAGATGACCCGAGTATCCGAGCCCAGCTCACTTACCCCAATACGGAGCAAATCAGAACGTTGATTGGGAATAAGAAGGTGGTTTTTGTAGATGAAGCTCAAATGGTAGAGGGTATAGGTTTGACCCTAAAGATCATAATCGATCAGTTCAAAGATGTGCAACTCTGGATAAGCGGTTCGTCTTCGTTCGACCTATACGACAGAACGATCGAGCCACTCACCGGCAGGAAGTGGGCCTATCAGCTATATCCCATAAGCTGGGAAGAATTTGAGCAGCACGTTGGTTATTTAAAATCCGAGCAACAAATAGAGCGGCGACTGGTGTACGGTTTTTATCCAGAAGTAATCAAAAATCAAGGATATGAAACCGAGATACTCAATGAGTTGACGAATAGCTATTTGTATAAAGATGTACTCGCCTACGCAGATATAAGGAAGCCTGAAATCTTGGACAATTTAGTCAGGGCACTTGCATTGCAGATTGGTCAAGAAGTGAACTACAGTGAGTTAAGCAGACTTATCGGTCTAGACAGAAATACAATTATCAGTTATATAGACATATTGGAAAAAGCCTATGTGGTTTTCAGGTTGCGCAGCTTTGGAAAGAACGTGCGTACAGAAATACGAAAAGCACGGAAGATCTATTTCTACGACAATGGTATCCGAAATGCCATTATCAATAATTTCGACCCTCTTGATCTCAGGGCGGATAAAGGAGCCCTGTGGGAAAACTTCTTGGTGTCGGAGCGTATCAAGCAGCGCGAGTACAAACTCGTGCTTGCGCGCTCTTACTTTTGGAGAACGACGCAACAACAGGAAATCGACTACATCGAAGAAAAAGCACAGAAACTTAGTGCTTTTGAGTTCAAATGGAATCCAAAGAAAACTAAGCCCATATCCAAAACCTTTACTCGTGCATATGAGGCTCAGACAGCAACTATAACCAGAGAGAACTTCAGGAACTTCGTCATCATGGAAAAAGAACAATATGCCTAGTTCTACAAAACTCAAGCTATCCATCCCCTCCCTTGTCCGGGCGAACATTCGAGAGCTAGTCCCCTACTCCAGCGCACGCTCGGAATTTAAGGGTAAAGCCGATGTCTTGCTCGATGCCAATGAAAGCCCCTTTGAAACAGGCGTCAACCGATACCCGGATCCACTAGCAACAGAGGTGCGTAATCGGCTTGGCGAACTCAAGGGGATAAATCCCAAGCACATTATGCTGGGGAATGGTAGCGACGAATTGGTTGATTACGTCACGCGCATCTTTTGTCGGCCGGGGATAGACAATGTGATCTGTATGCCGCCAACATTCGGGATGTATATCGTTGCGGCAGGCATCAATGATATTGAGTGCAGGAAGATTCCGCTGAGGCCAGACTTCACACTGCCCATAGACGAAATCGAATCATCCATTGATGAGAATAGTCGGGTGATCTGGATATGCAGCCCCAATAATCCCAGCGGCAATCTGATGCCCAAAGCTCAGGTGGAATACCTGCTCGACACCTTTCCAGGGATTGTGGTTCTGGACGAAGCATATATCGAATACCTGCCCGAAGAAAGTTTTATTTCCAGGCTCCATGAGTACCCAAACCTGATCATCACCCAAACGCTGAGTAAGGCCTGGGGCATGGCCGGCATTCGGCTTGGGGCAGCTTATGCCTCTGAGTACATCATCTCGATGATGAAGGCCATCAAGCCGCCTTACAACGTCAATGTGCTCACTCAAAAGTATGCCCTGGAGGCTCTA
>JBCBVN010000529.1:0-2209 GCA_039817625.1 Bacteroidota bacterium | reverse complement strand
AGCATATATCCCCGGCACACCGGTTGAGTACCACTCATCTACGGGAATTAACCCACGCTCTGTTTTGATGCCTAATTCTTCCAGGCCAATGTTTTCTGTATTTGGAGTTACACCTGCAGCCGATAAGACCACGTCGCAATTGATGACATCTTCTTTGCCAGACTTGCGATCCTTGACGTGTACCTTGAGCACCTTCGTCTTAGTGTCCACAGATTCTACACTGGTATTGGCCAGTACCGTAATGCCCTTCTTCTTGTAGATCTTGGCCAGTTCCTTCGATACATCCTTGTCTTCACGAGGTACCAGGCCTTGCTCCATGAATTCAACTATGGTCACTTCAGTGCCGATACTGGAATAGAAGTAGGCAAATTCTACACCAATGGCACCGGCGCCGACGATCACCATACGCTTTGGTTGTTTGTCGAGGGTCATGGCCTTACGGTAACCAATAATTTTCTTACCATCAATGGGTAGGTTGGGCAGCTCTTTGGCACGAGCACCTACAGCCACAATGATATTTTTGGCTTCGTAGGTAGTCGCTTTACCCTCGGCATCGGTTACTTGTACTTTTTTGTCTCTCATCAAGCGCCCGGTACCCTTCAGTACATCGATCTTATTCTTGCGCATCAGGAAGTTGACCCCTTTGCTCATTCCGTCGGCTACGCCTCTGCTTCGGCTAATCATTCCGTCGAAATCAGCCTCGGCGCTTTCAATCTTAATACCGTAGTCTTGGGCGTGCTGGATATATTCGAACACCTGAGCACTTTTGAGCAGTGCTTTGGTTGGTATACAACCCCAGTTCAAACAAATTCCACCAAGGCTTTCCCGTTCGATGATGGCCGTTTTCATGCCGAGTTGAGAAGCGCGGATGGCAGCTACATATCCGCCTGGGCCTGCGCCTAGTACGATGAGATCGTAGGTCATAGTTGTCTTTGGTTTCCGCTTAAGCAACAAGCTGTAAACGGGGTGGTTGAAATTGGAGGGCAAAGGTAAGAAACTCTGACTGTGAAAACTCACCTATGGCTCGTGGGATTTGCCTGCCAGCGACATCGCAGTAGAGCTCCCCTTTCGATCATGGGGCGCTAAAGGACAATTATTGATAACATGACAAGAAAGATGTTTTCCTGATGGTAGTGACAGGCCCGGCAATCCCAATAAGGCTTAGCGGGTTGATCCCTGCTCGGCCTTAGCCGAGTAATTCCTGTCCGATTTTTGCTAAATACTTTTCCGCATTGGTCATTGCATCTGGTACCGAGCTAGCCAACTCTAAAACGGAGTAGGTACTTCTGGCTTGAAAAACGGAGTTTGCGGCATCGCCCAGTTTGTTCTCACCTGCGACTAATACCAGCGGTTTATCCCATTTTTGGCACAAGCTGGCTACTCCTGCGGGTACTTTTCCTTGCAGCGTTTGACGATCCAAACGTCCCTCCCCGCTAATTACCAGATCTGCTTGCTTGATTTGAGCCTCCAGACTTGTAGTTTCAGCGATAAATTCGAAGCCTGGTTGGATTTGTGCATCCAATAGTGCCGACAGACCAGCAGGAATACCACCAGCAGCTCCACCACCTGGAAACTGACTGATGTCTCGGCCGCAAAATTTAGAAAGGATAGAGGCTGCATGCTTTGTGTTGGTTTCTAGTGTTTGGACCACAGGCAGGTCGGCTCCCTTTTGCAACGCATAGGTGTGTGCTGCGCCTGCTGGCCCGGTCAATGGATTTTCAACGTCACAGACCAGGGTTATCCTTAAGTCGGTATCTAGCAACTGATCTGGTGGGATGATCTTTCGCAATTGCCCAAGAGTTCCACCAGTTGGTGTGAATGCACGCCCATGATTATCCAAAAACTGAAAACCCAATGCGGCAGCAATACCCAAGCCGAGATCATGGGTAGAGCTCCCACCCAGAAATAAATATTGTTGATTAAAACCCAGTTGATGCGCTGTCGCCATTAGTTGGCCAGTGCCAAAAGTGCTGGTCTCCAGTGGGTTTTTTTCTGCATCAGATAATTTGGCCAGGCCTGATATTTCTGCCAGCTCTATGTACGCATAGCCTTGGTAGGTTCGACCCTCTTTTTCGGTCTTCAAGACCTCGTGCGAGGATGTCGAGATTCGGGGAGCGCTTCCATCCCGCTTCTCGGTCTTCAAGACCTCGTGCGAGGATGTCGAGATTCGGGGAGCGCTTCCATCCCGCTTCTCGGTCTTCAAGACCTC
>JBCBVN010000528.1:0-2215 GCA_039817625.1 Bacteroidota bacterium | reverse complement strand
CGTGGATAGGCCCTTTTTGAAATTATATCCTGGCCCGCGAAAGTCTAAAAATTAGTTCCGTCCTTAATTCCGGAAGAATAAACCGCTGCCAACCAAATTTTTATCCCCCCTCCAATTGGGTTGCCAGTAAAATCTAGGCTTCTCTTCCTGATCGGGGTCTTCATCTTGAACGGACACATTAATGCGCAGCTGCTGCCAATTTTGGCCGAGCCTATTTTCTATATAACTCAGTGGAAATTCAGCTGCGAATCGATAGCCTCCCTCTACAGGATGGCAGTAATGTGAAATAGTAAAATCATACCTATCGGTGTAGAAAGTAATTGGTGGCTCTTCCAGAGGTACTGGACAGGCCAGAAACACAAGTGAGTTTTCATACCAGCGCTCCCCTTCGTCCAACATGGAGATGGGAAGTGGGTCAGCGTTTATCACTACAGCTAAGTAATCTTGTCTAAATCCTGCTTCACCCTGGCGAGTGATTACCTCATCGTCTTTCACTTCAGCCCAAAAAATGAGACTTTCCTTTGTTTGCCTGACGTTCCAGCCTACCTGACAGTCTTGTTGCGTAGGGTCTTCAGACTGGCCAAATTGATAGCGCAAATCTGACCAATCGATTTTGTCCATAGTCAAAGACTCTGTGTAGGTTAGATCAAATCGCTCGACTGGTGCAATATTGAATGCAAATGGAATGGTCAATAGCTCTTCCCCTTTATCAAAACTTATATCAATGTGTAGCGGTAAAAAAGCATCATTGTGAATTGCTTCCCCTCTGGTCTGTAGTTTAAATTCGTAATCTTCTACAGAGTTTGGAGGCACGGTCAAGGTGTCGATAGGAAGCTCAGCCAGGAAATCAAAACTGAAGCGAGGATCGATATGGACCTGCATGGGAATATCTGTTGGATTATGCAATTGGAGACTTACATTGTGATTTGCCAGACGAATATTTGGATTGCCCATAAGTCCAAAGCGAATAGGCCTGTTTTCAGTAAAGGTTCGAATAAAGTCATAGTCGGCCTTAGTTGTTATGCTATCACTATAGATGCCATCCAGCGCTAGATTGGCCATAATGGGACCATCATCGGTCATCGTTACCCAGCTGATGTGATCAAACTCGCCGAGTCTAGGACCACGAAGTCTGGAACCACCTCCTGTAGTAGCTAAAGTGTAGTAGCGGCCATTGTTTCTGGTAAAACGTTGATAATGATGTACGTGACCAGAAAAGACCGTATGTTCTCGCTGATTGAGCAAGCGCTCTACTTCTGGCCAGCGTTCAGGATTTGCTTGATCCCATAAAGGTTGGTGAAGGAAAACTAAGGTCCATTTAACATCCTGATGATTCGCTAAAGTCTCTTCTATCCACTCGTACTGTTGATTAGAAATTGTTCCTCTACCTGCTCCTCTTCTTTGATCTTCACTATTGAGACACAAAAACAGGACGTCTTGAAATACGAAAGAATAATAGGTAGGTCCGTATCTCTTTTTGTACAAGTCTTCCATCACTTGATTGGTGATGTCGTGGTTGCCTGGCACATAAAAGAAAGGTGCGTCTAACCGCTCCACCATGGCGTCAAACTCTTCCCACTGCCGATGAAGCTCTACTGTGTCTTCTGTATATCCAGTAATTA
Source organism: Bacteroidota bacterium (assembly GCA_039817625.1). Classification (GTDB taxonomy): domain Bacteria; phylum Bacteroidota; class Bacteroidia; order Chitinophagales; family Saprospiraceae; genus Neolewinella. The sequence continues at coordinate 593 of JBCBVN010000528.1, read as the reverse complement.
GGTCGCCAACGCTCATGGTGAATTGTGGCTGGAGTAAATTGATTTTATCCACTGCCCTGGAGAAAATACCAGGTCTTAATCCACCAGTACGATCAGTAACAATAACAAACTGAAACTGGCCATCTGGGACTCTAAAATCTAGTCCGGTGTAAGGGGTTGGTCCATTTAAATCTTGATCTGACTGTGGGACAATCACCTGAGCGCAAATATTGTGAATGAGAAAAATGAGAAATAGCTGAATGAGTAAAAAGCGCATCTTTCTGTTAATTTTTCCGAAAGGTGGCGTTAAACAGCAAGTCAGGAAAAAATTTGATGTTAAGTATTTGATACTTTTAATTAGTCGTCCCTTAAAAAGGCCACTTTACTGATCTTGTAGTCAATTTCATGTTGACCTTGCCCTTCGCGATAAACCACAACGATGGCCCGTTTAGTGAGTATCTCCTACTTCCTGTCTTGAGCGTCTGCTGTAAAACATGAGCTCATAAATCAAGCGTCTCATCGTAGTATTCTAGCGCTTTCGAGCTTAGTTTGCGGTTAGCACCACATAGTTATCTACCAACTATCGATTTTAACAATCCGTATTCAGCAACTAC
>JBCBVN010000527.1:0-2228 GCA_039817625.1 Bacteroidota bacterium | reverse complement strand
TTATTACCTGATCAAAGGGTAAGTGACTTTAATTTACAATTTGGAAAGAGGGAAAAAGGTTCTTACGTAGAAGTCGGATTGTTAAATAGCCGAGATCAGCAGAGTGGAGAATTTCCCTTGTCAGGTAATGATAGACAGAAAAATAGGGTCTGGTCAATTTCCTTAGGCTCAAGATTAGGAAGTGTTTGGTCTTTAAAAACGGACGTCTCTTTGTCTTCAACGGCATTAATTAACGCTCAGTATGACCAAGCTGTAGATCTGAGGCAAGTAGCGGCGAGGATTGTAGGAGGAATTGATTTGGAACTTTTGCAGCTGGAGATAGGTGCATTCAGAATAGGTGATGAATTTCAAAGTTTTGCCAACCCATATTTAATCAATAACCTTCAGGGTATTGATGTAAGTCTGGGTAACGCTGGATCAAAAAGTCGTTTGAATGGTCAGCTGCACTTGATGCTGGGCAGGGGAATACCTAATGAGGAAGAAGCAGTTGTTGGCCTTGAAAACCCTCTTAGGATTCAGGGACAGGGAAGACTTAGTTACAGGCTTGGTCCAAATAGCTTGGTCGGCTTCATGTTTTCTCCAAATTTTTTCAGGCAAGACCTACCTAACGAGAACTTCACTCAACTCAATATCTACCAACTTGACTTTCAGTCGGCTGGCGAGCTATTGAAGATGCCTTTCCAGTCCTACTTTTCTGTCAGCAATTTCAGCAATGGTCTGGGGTGGCAAGACAGTCTAATTGTAGATCAAGCCATTATAGCTACTGCAAATTTCGTTTTGGAATTGAATAATATCTGGCATCTAGAACTCAATGGAATACAGGATTTACCCATACTGGACGCAAGAATTAATAGCTGGGCTTATACCATAGGTGCTGGTTTCAGAAAGAATATGGCGGTAAGTATGCTGCTGAGATATGATCAATATGGTATTGATGTGCAACCTGCTTTAGGTACTGTATTGAAGTGTGAGGCTCCCTTGGGAAAGTTTGGCCAAATGAGTGTGATGCTCAATTGGCGATTTACAAGTAATCCATCCGATCAAATTTTTTCTAATCAGCATTGGCATGGAAATCTATTTTAAGATGAAATATATACTGATGAGACCCTTGAAATTTATTGTGCTGCTACTTGTTCTTTGGGTAGGGACTGTAAACTTGTTCGGACAAGAAGTGCCTTCTAGGTCAAGTTTTGACTTTTCACTCATCTACCCATATGACGAGTCAATTATTCAGGAAAATCGACCTATGCTGAGCTGGGAAAATCTGAGCTTGATTAGGTTAGGTCAAGGTAAGATCGCTTATGATCTGATCCTAGTGGAGTTACTTGAAGGGCAAAGTCCCATAGAGGCAATCAATAGAAATATACCCTTGGTCCAAGAGTTTGCGATTCCTACAAATAGATTGCTATATCCAGCCTTGGCCAGGGATCTGGAGCCGAATAAAGAATACGCGTGGCAGGTACAGGCCACACAAGAAGGATTTCCTGTTGCGATATCGGCTGTTTGGGTGTTTGAACTCAAGACCAACTCGGCTGCAAAGTCCGCAATAACAAATCAATCCTATGTCATGGTTCGTACGCAGCCGAGCCCACGCTTTCACATATTCGATCAGGATATATACCTCGCTTTTGACAATAATGAAGGAGTAAGTACTCTAGACTACAGGATCGTTGATTTGACTCAGGATAATGTAGAGCTAATTGGTCTTCCTACAGTAAATAATCTAGTCGCTGGTCTCAATACAATTAGTATACCTACATCTGGTTTGTCACTTAATTCGACAAGCATTTATCAGGTTGAAATTTTTACAGAACGAGGGCAGGTATACTATTTGAGGTTTATGAATCCACCATCTAGCTGACGTGCATTCTTATTAACGATAAACTATTCAACATTAAAAAATGAACACCAAGCAATTCCTCTACAGACCCGGCTACTTAAGCTTGTCCCTGATTCTGCTTTTCCAATCTTTCCTTTGCGTGCCGAGGGCACATGCATTGACAGGAGGACCCTCTCAACCTGAATTTACCCAGTTTAGTACGGTTTCGGCCGATAATCTGGTTGACCCATTTTCTGGGAATTTTCAATATTCGATACCGCTATTCGAGATTGGTGGGTATCCTATGTCACTCAATTATTCCTCAGACCACAAGATGGAGGAGGAAGCCAGCTGGGTAGGTTTTGGTTGGTCTTTGAGTCCCGGAGCAATTTCAAGAGATATACGTGGT
>JBCBVN010000526.1:0-2237 GCA_039817625.1 Bacteroidota bacterium | reverse complement strand
AGACAAAGAGCATCGCATATTTAGTCGAACGCTCAGTCTTTTTGTATTCGTCGACCGGTAGCAGGAGGCGAAGTCCAAACTGATCAGAATCCGAATAGCTGGTGTAATTGCGGTAATCACGTGCGTAATTGATGTACTCCTCTACATTCGGTATAAAGTTGCCTACTCCTTGCTGGGGGTAGTTCCGATTGAGCTCTAAAACTTCCCAACGAGCAGAAAACTGATCGCCATCCAGCGACCGATCTTTTGGCAGGAATTGGCCGGCATAACTTGGGTCTGACCAATTGCCATTCAGCTGCACCTGAGTAGTCTTGGCAAAAGGGCGGAAGAAAAGAGCAGCGCTACCATTCAAATCAAGCTCGAGCTTGAAGTTCAGATCAGTTCTATCGCCACTCAGATCGACCGGGATACTAGCTCCACTATTAAAAATATCGTTGGTTATGGTTCCAGGTCCCATTCTGTAGGACTGGCTATCTACTTCGATATTTATGGCAGAATTAATACCCGTCATATCGGAGATGCCTAAGGTGATCAAGGCTTGATCCCATTGCAAGGCCCCAGCTTGTAGGTTTAGAGAAGCTTCATTGAGCTCACCAAACTGCCCGCTGATCTGGAGTTTGGTATTGTAGAGAACGACCACATAAATACCCCTGTATCTGTTTTCCGGACTTAGCTGGCCATCAATATTCAGCAGCTCGGGTAAGAAGTGGGCGTATCCTCTTCGATCTACCTCTTGCTCGCCTTCATCATTGGTTTTATACTCTGTGTACGGAACAGAGAGTACAGGGCCGCCAACGGTTTGCTGAAGTCCCCATTTGGAGGACACCTCGGTCTGAGCCTGATCGCGCAGACTCAGTCGCTCGTAGATTAGGGCATCAAGCAACAAGGCCGGTATAAGCAGGAACAAGAGGAGAACACCAATGGTAATGAGCTTGGCGGTCAGGCTCGTTCGGAGCCATTGGAAGAAGGTGGTATTAGACATAGGGTTGAGAGGGATATGGTGTAAATATAAAGGTTCCTCTAAGGAGCGCTAATATGCAGTGTTCTCAACTACAATAAAATAAGAATGCCACGCAAAGCTGCTTTAGTATTGGGCAGCTTAGCGCGGCATTCAAATATGTTGGATAATCAATTACCTCTGCTGATCGCTAAGCAATGCAGTCATGAGTCTTTTATCCTTCACAACTTGAGCAGGTCACAATGTTGGAAATAAATTCCTTGGACACACTCTGACTGCGCTGGTAATAGAGGGTTTTGACACCCAGTTTCCAGGCTTCGATCATGAGTTTATTCACTTCCTTGATCGGTAAGTCGTGTGGAATATTCAGGTTCAGGCTTTGAGCCTGGTCAATGTATTTCTGGCGAATGGATGCCTGCTGGATAATTTCCAACTGACTGATCTCTTTGAAAGTCTTGAAGACTTCCTTCTCCTCTGCACTGAGTTCGGACAGATGCTGTACACTGCCGTGATTGAGCATGATGCTACGCCAGGTTTCTTCGTTGTCGATACCCTTTTCCTGAAGCAACTGACGCAAGTACTTGTTCTTGCGCATGAAGTTGCCTTTGGCCAAGCCAGCTTTGTAGTAATTACTGCTGAATGGCTCGATACCGGGTGAGGTCTGACCAAGAATGGCGGAAGAAGAAGTTGTCGGAGCGACGGCCATCAGTGTGGTATTTCTGCGACCATACTCCTTCAGTACTTCGGGCTCTCCGTAGATATCGGCAAGCTCACGACTGGCCTCGTAAGCCTGCTCGTTGATGAGCTTGAAAATCTCGTTGGTCAAAGACTTGGAACGCATTCCCTCAAACGGAATCATGTTCTTCTGCAAGTAAGAGTGCCACCCCATTACACCAAGTCCCAGAGCACGATGCCGCTTGGCAAAACGATTGGCTGATGCCAGATAGTAGTTCCCTTCAGTTTTAGAGATAAACTCCTGAAGAACTGCATCGAGGAAGTAAACTGCTCGCTTTACAGCGTCTGTGTCTTTCCACTCGTCATAGAGCTCCAGGTTCATAGACGACAAGCAACAGATGAAAGACTCATCATGACTTGATGGCAGGGCAATCTCTGAACATAGATTACTAGACCGAATGGTCATGTTTTTGTCCTTGTATACCTCCGGCTTAAAGCGATTGATGTTGTCGCTGAAAAACAGATAAGGCAGGCCTTTCTGCTGGCGACTCTCCAATACCTTAGCCCAGATCTTCCGCTTCTCCTGATCGCCATCGATCATTTC
>JBCBVN010000525.1:0-2255 GCA_039817625.1 Bacteroidota bacterium | reverse complement strand
ACCCTGATGGCTGGACCAACGTTCGAAGTGCCCCAAATAGGACAGCCGATATCATTCACAAAGTATATGAGAATGATGTTTTCTGGTATTACATCGAAAACAGCGATCAGGATTGGGTGCAGGTATACATTCCAAAAGATGATTACTGTATGAGGGCAACGAATCAACCCGACATGGTTGGATATATCCATAAATCTCGACTCCTCCCGCTAGAAGACTTAGAAGAATACACAGGAAATGACTTCACCTTTGAGTATGAAGTCAGCGTTTTCGATCCTACAGATAGAATCTTAGACCAACATGACGGCCAGTGGATAACGTCTATAGATGGTCGGCCAGTTTGGGGAACCGATGGTAACCTTCCAAGAACTCAGGTAGATAACATCGCCGTGACCCTCGACGGGCAAGAAATCGATATTCATCGAGTGTTCTACTCAGACATCTACGAATGCGACAATAGATTTACGGTTTACAAGAACGGAGACACCTATTTCGTTTACCAAGGGAATAGCGATGGGGCAGGATTCTACGAAATTGTATGGGTGATTGATAGAACAGGGTTAAAACAAAGACTTGTCGGCAGCATCATATAACACCCTAAACGACAAATGAGGCCGATCTATGCAAGTCTAAAAAATAAAGAATGCATCGTCCAAGAATCAATTAGTAAACCCCTCCAAATGAAACCTAAGCCGCTACTGACAGCAGTCTTGCTCATCCTTTTCAAAGCCTGGATAAACGCTCAATCAACAGAGGTTTCAACGGAGTCTGTGGCCTTTGAAAGTGAAGGAATTGTCCTTTCCGGCACAATTCATTCACCTCGTGACCCTTGTGCGGCCGTCGTGCTTGTTCATGGTTCTGGTCAAGAACCTCGGATGACAAATTTTGCCGTACAACTAGCCAATCGAGGCATAGCTGTATTGACTTACGATAAGCGAGGTATTGGTGAATCTGGAGGTGTATATGTTGGCCCTGAAGTTGGGACAAACAACGTGGACTCTACAAACCTCCAATTGCTGGCAAAAGATGCTGGTGCAGCCGTGGATGTCCTCTACCAGCGCCACGAAGAGTTAGCTGTAGGGTTGGCGGGCGCAAGTCAGGCGGGGTGGATTATTCCCATAGCCGCAGCCGAAAATCCAAGGGTAGACTTCATGGTACTTTTTAGCTGCCCGGTTATCACCACTTTAGAACAGCTCAGATTTCAGTTCTATACCGACGGAAGAACAGATTTTTGGGAAAACCACACCGAAGCAGATGCCCGTGAGCACACCCTGAACGATCCGGATCGATATCAATTCGCAGCCACTGACCCTAATCTGGCTTTGCGTACGCTTTCTATACCCGGACTGTGGCTTTTCGGCAAAAAGGACATACAAATTCCAGTCAGTTTGTGCATAGAAAACCTGAATATCCTCAAGGCTCGTGGACAAGCTTTTGAATATGTCTTATTTACTGAGCTCGGCCATAATACGACCTCAACGGAAATTACAGCACCAATAGATATTGCCGCTCACTGGATCAGGCAGCAAGCTACAATCATAAAAAGAGAATAAATAGGCATGGAAACCAAGCTTCGAATTGCAATAATCATCCTTACCCTTACTCCATTCCTCCTAAGCGCGCAAGGACTAGACGAAAGACTAGATGTACTCCTAGACTCTGTTTATCAAGTACATGAAGATGCGCTGGGCATCCTGATCCATGTAGAATCTCCAGATCATAAACTGTCCTGGACCAGAGCCATCGGTTTTCCAGACAGCTCCCAAACCATTCCACTGGACATCAACCAACCCGTATTGATCGCGAGTAATACCAAAACTTACGTTTCCGCGGCGATACTCCGCTTGGTGGAGGAAGGTGCTTTTCAACTAGATGATCACATCTCCGATCTACTGCATCCAGAAACCCTGGAACTACTAAAAACAGACCAGTACGATTTAGATAAAATTACCGTCCGGCATTTGCTCTCCCATACCTCAGGCATACATGACTATGTCGATGACGATTATTTCAATTTTGTGATTGAAAACCCGCAATACAATTGGTCCAAGTCCGAACAAATTGAACGCAGCATACAAATCGGACAACCTTTAGCAAAGCCAGGCGCGGCATTCAGTTACGGCGATATCAACTACCTGCTATTGACGGAGATCATAGAAACCCAGACCCAGAAAAACTTTTACATCGCCATGCGGTCACTCCTTAAATACGAAACCCTGGGTTTAGATCATACCTGGTTCAAGGACCTGGAACCT
>JBCBVN010000524.1:0-2256 GCA_039817625.1 Bacteroidota bacterium | reverse complement strand
AATGGTTACCCGACGGTAAAGGACGGGGAAGTAACCTAGTGCATGGTTGCTGGTCAGGTTCTCATCAATGATCTCGTCGAGGCGAGCAATGACATTATCTATGGTGAGAATGGGACCAGACATGGGGTTAAGATGGTTAGATGTGGTAGAAAGATGGGGATTATTTTTTTAGTTCTACTACCCAACGTTTCCTTCATGCAACCCGTCTTTCTTATTACAACCTCAAAAAACCTCGCATCCCATGCGTGTATTCTTTTTTCTTCCGTTGTTGAGTATTCTCTTTTTTGGCTGTCCATCTGATGATGATGTAGCTCCAATTGACCCCGATCCCATTTGTGGGGAGTTCATTCAGCTAGTCAGTGACATTCCAGATGCAGCCGATACGCCCCAAGGTATCGAAGCGAGTGTAGATGGCCTATGCCTGAGTATTACTGTTGGTTTTTCTGGCTGCTCTCCAGATCCCTGGACCATGGAGCTCTATACCACAGGAGAAATTGCCGAAAGCTTGCCTACTCAGTCACGGGCCTATTTTGTTTTCAACGATGGCGCACCTGGCGAAGATCAGCTTTGTCAGGCTTTCTTCAACCGCACTTTCGAGTTTGACCTCACGCCCTATCTGGCAGAATCACTGCCTAGCATTTTGCGGATAGACGGGACAGACATTGAAGTACTGGTAGAATAAGAGTATGACTCTAGCCATCTAGGCTAGAGTCATACTAAAATAGGGTAGGGCCGACTCGCATCAGATGCATCTTATGAGTCAGCCCTACTCTCTATTACTGTTTCATAACCCTCAAGCTTGATACGGCTTGCTCGGTAGTGAGTCTGAGCAAGTAGGTGCCAGCGGGCAAGCCGGCCAATTGGATGGTTTCTCTTTGCTCTCCAGCAGAGCGAAGTCCTAGGTCTGCTTGATCGACCACGCGGCCATGTAGATCGAGCAAGCTATAGCTGATTCGACCCGACTGTGGAAGGTCAAACTGCAGGTTGAGCTGATCAGACGTCGGATTCGGAAAGGCAGAAAAAGCCATTTCAGCCGGAGCAACGGTAGGCGTACTGACCAGGTCTCCGCCTAGCTGGAAAAAACTGACCGTACCGCTGACTTCATTGGCGATGATCAGCATGGGCTGTCCGTTGGGACTGTCGGCAGCAGATACGAAGGTGATGTCTTCAACACCCAGGTCTCCGGCTTCTGGGTTGGAGCCGTCATCTTCCAGTTCGGCATCTACATCGAAGTTGCGATTGTTGAAGTAGTTGACGAAAAACGGTGCTGTGGGGTCAGTTACATCGTAGATCATGACGCCTCCAACGCGCTCCAGTCCGATAAAAGCATAAGTGCGTTCACCAATGGTACCCAGGGTTATGGCCTCCGGTTCTGGGCCCTTATCATCGCTTCGGCTATCGAAGCTGTCGTTGTCGTCATTATTGCTGTTGAAATGATCGGGTAGTACTTCGGCCAGGATGCGCTCGAATTCACTACCACTATCCCAGATCAGCGTGCCATCTACGGCAAAAATGGAGAATGAGCGCGCGCCGTAGCTATAGAGTTGGTCAAAATCACCATCGCCGTCGGTATCGCCCAGGGCGTCGGTCACTCTCAGGCGTCCCAGCACCTCATCCTGTTGCAGGGTAGCTGCATCGGGATATGCCGTTGGGTCGAGCATCAGGTCTCGGACCCGAACTTCTTCGCTGAAGCCATCGTAGTCTCTGGCGTCTCCTTCGTTGGCTGTCAGCAGGTAGGTTGCTCCGTCTACCTGGTACGCAATTGCCGCATCTGGTTGATACATACCCAACACATCGTAGTTGGCCAGGTTGATGGCATCATCATCGTTGCTAGCATCTAGCGCATTGGCCGCACAGGCATGGTCCTTAAAACCAAAGGGTATGATGTCAACGATGGTCTCTGTATTCAGGTCCACGATGGCAAAACCATTATTTTCCTGGCAGATCACATAGGCCGAGTCTCCTGCGACAGTCACAAATTCGGGTTCTAGGTCCTGAGCGAGGGTCGCACCAGGCCCGAAAATGCGCAATCCCTGGGCTTTGAGCGCTTCTTCCTGGCTATTAAAGCTGGTGAAATCCAGCGTTACTTCTGTATCAATTCTGATGAGGGTGACGGATCCAAGGGGGTCTACCATATAATCGTCGTCGGGTTCGCCCTCATTAGCTGTGATAGCAATGATCTGATTGTTTCCTGTAGTGCCTGGGTCGGTGGTGATCATGTCTGGCAAGGCACCAGTGGGGCCGGATACGGCAAAT
>JBCBVN010000523.1:0-2278 GCA_039817625.1 Bacteroidota bacterium | reverse complement strand
GTGGTGCCTGGCGCTCGTGGGTCAAAGCGCAATACGATAACATCTGGTCGCCAGTTGCGAATAACCCAAACTACATCTGCCAGGACCGAATCTCTGGCCCAGATATTGAAGGTCTCGTCGGGGTGCTTGCTATAACCAAAATCATTGGCACGAGAGAAAAATTGTTGACCACCGTCGATACGTCTTGCCGCCAACAATTCCTGAGTTCGGGTGAGGCCCAGCAATTCTCTGATGTCGCTGGCGATCAGGTTCTGGCCACCATCTCCACGCGTCAGCGACAAGTAGGCCGTTTCTACCTTGTCTACATTGGCAAAGTGGCTGATCATGCGCGTATTCTCATCGTCGGGATGAGCCGCTATGTATAGCGCTGAACCCAGCACCTGCAACTTTTGAATACCTGCGTAAATTTCTGAAGAATTGAGGCGTGGTGGTGCCTGAGCGTTTGTTTTATTTAGACTTCCGCAGGTCGTGAGTATGGCCAGTAGTAGGATGCGTAAAATGCTATTCACAGATGATATTCTTATGGATAATGATAGGACCAACAGGGATTGTGTCAGAATCTTTCAACAAGAATGTCATGGTAAAGTTGGTGTAAGAAACGGACAGTCTGGCCAGGTAAATTATTCTACCGTCAGGTTTTCAATCCCGCTCTTGAATGCCAGGTATACCCCATTGCTCCAACCAAAGCCGTCCTGGACGGGGTACTCTCCACCACCTGCTTCCAGGCTGAGGTCATATACATTGTACTTTTCGACCATCTTGCTTACGTTCTCGTAAACGCGCTCGTTGTTGGTCGTCCATCGGCGGGTAATGTCCATGGCCAGTTCCAGGTCGTCGCTTTCTTCATAGTTGGCTATTCCCCACACCGCCATAAACTGAAGAGGTGGCCAACCATTGGGAGCATCCCACTGCTGTCCGGTTTCAACCAGTGTGGCAGGCAATCCGCCGGGAGCCAGAAAGTCTCGCTTGAGGTTGGCAATTACCGTTTCTGCATGCTCGTCATCGGCGCAAAGAATAGCTAGTGGAAATAAGGAGGCCAGAGAAACCCGGCCTGTGTGGGAAGCATCCGACCAGCGGAAGTCCTCAAAATAACCCGACTCTTCACTGTAGAGAAACTCGTTAATGGCAGCTTCGCGAGCATCGTAGCAACTATCGTAATAAGCTGCCTGATCGGCGTGTCCCAGAACTTGATATGCGTATCCGATATTGAATTCTGCTTCCAACAGCAGGCTGTTCAAATCAGGGGGAACGAGATCTGTAGTTTCTATCGTCCACATATTTTCTCCATCGGCAAACCAACGGCGGCTGTAGTCCCATCCCGATTCTGCGCCCGAACGAATATGCCGAGCCACGGTCGCACTATCGCGGCCATTGGCTACAGCTTCGCGAATGGTTTCCACATCTTCCCGGTAGCTCTCTGCTCTCGGATAATCGCCTCTGTCATAGTAGCGATTCAGAATGGTGCCATCGGCCATACGCACGCAATGTAAATGGGCGGGATTCTCTTCAGAAACAATTTCTGCACCCTCCATCCACCACTGATATTCGGCTTCCATAGCGGGAAGATATCGTCGATACACGGCAAAGGGATCGTCAGAGTTAGCGGCCAGCAACTCAACCATCATGCTAAAAAACGGAGGCTGTGATCTGGTCAGGTAGTAGTTGCGATTGCCATTGGGTATGAAGCCGACCGTTTCAATCAAGTGTGCGAAGTTATCGACCATATTTTCTACCATATCCAGCCGATCGCTTTCTACCAGACCTAGCATAGTGAAATAGCTGTCCCAATAATAGATTTCCCTAAATCGCCCACCAGGAACGATATAGTCTTTAGGCAAGGGTATCAGGCTGCTGGCATTATCTGCCTCTTCATCTGCTCGCCTGGTAAGTACTGGCCAGAGACTTTTGATGTGCTCGCTGATGCTGCGGTCTGGATCAGCCTGGAAGCCACTGGCGGGCTCAGGCGGCAAATCGAAATGGGCCAACACGAAAGACTCCAGATCAAAGTCTGCTGCTGTAGATGTGGCTTCGTAGGCGCGCATAATGCTATCTGGCTCGACTTTGGGAATACAGTCGACAAAGGTTTTTCCATCGGGAAAAACTTGCTCCAACTGCACACGTCTGAATAGCTTTCCATACAACTCATTGGGAGGAAGTGGTATACTCAGTTCCTGGGCATCGACCTCATCTGGTTGATTCTGACTGGCAACTTCTGGTTCTTGCTTGCAAGCAAAAGCCAACAATAAAATAGTGAGTGGGAGCAAGTACTTCATAATCG
>JBCBVN010000522.1:0-2294 GCA_039817625.1 Bacteroidota bacterium | reverse complement strand
ATCGGCCTCAAATCAATCTTTCACAAACCGCTTTACCCAAGAAAAACCATTCTCATCTTGCGCATGAATAATATATATGCCTGGCACCAAACTTTGAACATCAATACGCAATGCCTCATGCGCTAGCTGCTGGGATACATTTCCTTGCACAGCTACGCTTCCCTGTAAATCATATAGCCTCCAGTGAATATCTCCTGTTTCTTCTGGCCACAATAGACGTATTTCATCTTGAGCAGGATTAGGATAGAGGAACATCTCCTGACCCCCACTAATGGTTGGGTCTGATGTGCTACTGATAACCGAGGCCGTAACATGATCGCATATGCTACTGGTATCGCCTAGTGCCTTCATGCGGTATTTAGGGAATACCGGTGTACCTCTAAAGTAGGAGGTAGGTGTCTCGAATGCTTTATATTCGAGCATACAGTCTTGGCCTAGTTCATTGGGCCTATGTATAAGATGAACCGAGCTACAGCTGCCACAAAAGATATAGAGGCGGCAGTCGGGGCCTAGTTGAGGGTAAGCTAACACCGGAGGAAATAAGGTGTCCAAATCTTCATCTGGAACAGAAAAGATTCGTTCTAAACCCTCCTCCAGGGTGGGTGCCCATAGATCAAGTTGCTCCACATGCCAGATGTTTGCTATATAAATGAAACGCCCATTGGGAGAAAATTCTATCCCACCGAAACCGATTGTATCATCCAAAGGTGGTTCTAAAAATCTATAGTTGCTAAAAATTCCAGTCTCTCGGTCAAAGTCAAAAAGCTCAAGACCTAGCCCCAAACCATATCTGGCATACAAAGTGCCGTCTGGCGAGAAGCGTGTGTAGTAGCTCGATCCACCTTCATTTTGTGGCCACGAATTGATCCCAATACTTTGCTGATGCTGCAATTCAAAACCCGTGCTATCCAAACGATAGACCGAAATAGATTCATTACTCCTTTTCGCAACTGGTATTAGCCATGCGCTCATGTCAGCTGATCTAGCCGCTGTCAATTGGCCATTAGCAGTAAAAGTATCGTATACGATTCCTTTTTGAGAGACTGCACCTGCACCAGAATCCAAATGCATATCAATAATGGAATACTTAGCATCACCAATGTGAATAAAAGGTTCTATCTCTATAGTATTATGAAATACATACCATAGGCTATCGTGGCCTGGTTGTGGCAAGCTCAACATAGACTGCGCACTACCAGGATAAGTATGCACATCATTTGGATCACAATAGAAATCTGCTACCGTACCCGGATTTATAGAGTTTCCATTTTCCATTTGCACCCCAAATCTATTTTTAATTTCGCAGCCATTGGAGTAAAACAATAAGTTGCCAGTAGAATCAGAGATTCTTGTGCCAGTGTAGAAAAAAACCAGATCAGTACTATCCACAATATCAAGGCTGGCAGGCCTATCGTTGAAGTCAAAATTAATATTTTCCACTTCATTAACTGTACCTGCCGACCTAGCTCCAAACAACCATTGGAAGTCATGTTTTTGAGCATTTAGATTACTACTAGACCAAAGGGTGATCATCAAAATAACTATGCGCCAAATCATTGTATAACAAGTGTGGATATAGATTCTAATTTTCTACAATTTACTTTTTTCTTGATAAAAAAGTAACAAAAAATCAAGCCTAAATCCATTTTTTTGACGCCCCAATCACCGATACCAGGCTAAAATTGCTCAAACTCGCTCCGCTCAGACAGTCGCAATTTCTAAACGCCTGACATCAGTGATTGAGACTAAAATGAATAAGGGCAGCAACCAATGATCGAAGCTACACACCTTAAATCAACCAAATTAAAAGCCCCTCAGCATTAGCAGCCTAATTTCTACGAGTAAACAAGTCCTTCCGCTCGCCCCGCGAGCAGTCTAAAATCTTACAGTGAGCATAGCTAACGGTCTAAAGTCTCACAGTGAGCGGTCTAATCTCTAGTTGCGAGCAATCGCGAGCGACCTGACCCAAAAATCACCTATATCATTTTGAGCTTTAACCACGTATATGCCGGATACCAAATCCTGCACATTTATCCGCAAAGCCTCATTCGCCAACTGCTGTTGCACCTGGCCGTTCTTCACCATCCGCCCTTGCAGATCGTAAAGCTGCCAATGTATAGATCCCGGCATTTCTGGCCAAAGCAGACGTATTTCGTGCCACGCCGGATTGGGATAGAGAAACATCTCCTTACCCCCACTAATGGTTGGGTCTGATGTGCTACTTATGACCGAAGCCGTGACATGATCGCATATGCTACTGGTATCGCCTAGTGCCTTCATACGGTATTTAGGGA
>JBCBVN010000521.1:0-2311 GCA_039817625.1 Bacteroidota bacterium | reverse complement strand
GTCGTTTGGGCTAAGGATGAAGAAGGCAAGATTCGCGGTATGGTGGTTGAGTCCGAATGGAAAGGATTCAATGCCCCTGAAATTCACGGTAAGTGGAGCTTGAGGGCCAGTGTGACTGGCGAGCTGGTTTTCGAAGACGTGCGGGTACCAAAGGAAAATGTATTCCCAGATATCCGCAGCTTGCGTGGACCTCTGTCATGTCTGAGCAAAGCTCGCTACGGCATCGCCTGGGGTGCGGTTGGAGCGGCTCTGGATTGCTACGACTCGGCGCTTCGTTACAGCCTTGAGCGCGAGCAATTCGACAGGCCAATCGGTGGTTTTCAGCTCACACAAAAGAAACTGGCCGAGATGATCACCGAGATCACCAAAGCTCAATTATTGGCCTGGCGTTTGGGTACCCTGGCCAATAGGGGAGAGGCAACGCCTGCCCAGATCAGCATGGCCAAGCGGAATAATGTAGAGATCGCGCTGAAGATAGCCCGCGAAGCCCGCCAAATTCACGGCGGCATGGGCATCACCAGCGAATATCCCATTATGCGGCATATGAATAACCTGGAATCTGTGGTTACTTATGAAGGTACCCACGATGTGCATCTGCTCATTACGGGTCATGATGTAACGGGCCTAAATGCATTTAAATAAGGACTTGTAGGCTGTGACTTGACTTGAAAGTGGTCATGACTTTCAAGGGGAGAAAACATAAATACGGTCTTGGCGCGTTATTGATTCAGCAACGACATCAAACTATATGGCGTTTTTCAGTTCATCTCTAAACATGAGGCAGTATTTAGAGCTTACGGCTCTGCTCTGTCTGATGATTCTTTTCATTCCAGACATCAGTGCCCAGTATGCCCAATCAGTAGAGGGAGAACTGATTCACTTGCGCAATCCGTCTTTTGAAGATATTCCTGGTGCCAGTGATCCTCCAACGGGTTGGGCCAACTGTGGTTTTCCCGGTGAGACACCTGTAGATGTGCACCCCGATCCGCGACGCTTATTTCAAGTGCACGGTCGCGCACAGCAGGGTAATACTTACCTCGGGATGGTCGTCAGAGACAATGAAACCTGGGAATCTGTAGGTCAGGAATTGTCGAGCCCTATGATGGCCGACCAGTGCTACGACTTTCGCATTTACTTAGCGCGATCATTGTCTTACGTTTCCCAAAGCCGCATAACCGGTCGGGAAGCCAACTACATCCGGCCAGCAGTCCTTCGGATATATGGTGGCTATTCCAATTGTGATAAAGCAGAAGAAATTGGTAAGACCACAACCGTAGGCAATAATGATTGGCAAGAGTACAAGCTCAAGCTGGAACCGAGCCAGGACTATACCCACATCATTCTGGAAATCTTCTACAAGACGCCGGTTATCATGCCTTATAACGGCAACTTGCTCTTGGACAATGCCAGCCCACTGGTGCCGATACCTTGCGAAGAGACACTCGCTTCTAATCGCCCCGATGTAGACGATCCTCCCGCCGATCCACCCATTGTCGAGTTGCCACCTCAGCAATCGGATCCGCCAGTCAGACGCACACCTGAGCCAGAGCCCGTCGTGCCAGAGCCCGATGTGGTCAGACTAGGTGAAACGGAAGCGGTGCTGGAAGAAGGAACCGTATTTCGCATAGAAAATATTACCTTCGAAGCCAATAGTGATGTCCTTCAGCCGAGGTCGGAAAGTGCACTACAGGAGATCAAGGGCTTCCTCTCCAGCAATCCCCGGGCAGTTGTCGAAATCGGCGGTCACGCCAGCAGTCTGGCAAGTACAGAGTTCGCAGAGGAAATCTCCCTCAAGCGGGCTCGAGCCATCGTCAGGTACTTATATGAGAATGGCATTGAAACGGCCAGGCTATTCCCTGTCGGCTACGGGAAACGCTATCGAGTTTGTAGCGAGAATACGCCCGATTGTCAGAAGCGCAACCAGCGGGTAGAGGTCAAGATCATCAGGTTAGAGTAAAGGCCCCAGGTCATTCGGGCTATCCAAGGAGTAGTTCCTCAAGAGCACCTTCTTTCAGACCGTATCGGCTGACGATGACTTGTTCTTGCTGGCAAAAGTCCAGTACGTAATCAACCAGATAAGCGGCGAGTGGCATCATGGCCAGGCGCTCTGGATCTATTCCGGGCATTCGGCTTCTTTCCTCCAGGGATGTCGTCATCAGTTGTTTTAGTAATGGTCGTAGATCTTCGGTTTTCAGACTGATGGCTGCGGGCCGCGCCGCATCAGGTTGACTGATGGCCGCCAAGATCTCGAAAGTACCCGCAGCACCTACCAATGCTGGACGCTGATCGGCAGAGAACGATTGGAAAAACG
>JBCBVN010000520.1:0-2319 GCA_039817625.1 Bacteroidota bacterium | reverse complement strand
GTGAATTTGACAGCTAAAACCACGCTACATTCAATGTCGAGGGCTGAAAATCTGAGAAAATGGCTGGATATGTCTACTTGTCTACCCTAAAAAACTTGTTGGCCAACCGGCCATCTTGACTCAATAGTCTCAAGCCGTAGTTGCCACTTTCAAGACGGCTGATATCGATTGGTATATCTGTACTTGAGGTGTTTGGATTCAAGCTCAATACCTCACGACCAAGCATATCCACAACTTCCAGCTGCTGCCAGTTGATTTGCTCGGAATTCCTGATGTTCAACTGATTTTGAGCTGGATTTGGATACACAATTAAGGATTCACTGAGCGCTCTGTCAACCACACTAGTTGCACAAGCTGCCGTTTGAAAGATGGTTAAATACAGATTATCACCAGAATGGATGTAACAATTACTGGCAGTAGTTTGGCTTCGATGCTGCCCAATAGCTGGGCTTAGGTCTCCATCATAGCTCATTCCGTATACCCTTAGCTCTTCCGTACCAGCACCTTCGAAGTTGTAGAAGGAATCCAGGATAACTTCAATCAGGTTTTCGTCACTGTCAGTCAATAAGAAGGCATAATGTTCACCAGGAGGTGTCATGATATTATTCTGGATTAGAATTACATCATCCTCACCATCTGTAGAGCAATTTTCCACTTCTGTGACCCATGCAAAAGTAGCTGTAAGACTTTCCTGGCATTCGAATGTGGCGCAGGCATTTTTAGTAACGGTCAGAAACAAATCAGCTCTCGAGTGCGTATGACAACCAGATGCGGTGGTTTGCATTCGGTTGGCACCCATTACAGGATTGAGCTCTCCCGTGTAGCTGATGCCGTACACTCTTAAGGTTGCTGGACCGGTTCCTTCAAAATTGTAGACCGAGTCATAAATGACTTCGAGTAGCATTTCATTGGTGTCGGTCAATAGATAAGCGTAATTCTCCTCCGCTGATCCGCCAATGCTATTGCGCAGTTCGAGGCTATCTGCCATCCCGTCATCTGGACAAATATCGGCTAGTGTTGCCCAGCCGGTTGTAGCGGTGGCATGCTCTGTACATACATTTGGGTCTCCTTCATCGGCAGGCTCACCAAAATCTCCTGTCGCCCACAGCAAATTGAAAGACACACAGTAAAAAACCAGGAAATCATAATCGTTGATGCCTATTCCATCTTCTACATCTACCGTCAGTCCACCACTGAAGTGATTGAGATCACTCAGATTGGCAATTTCAATTGCTCCGGCCAGAGTTGTAGAATTGTTTAAGTACATGCGCACATCTGGTCCAACCGGTGTGTTGAAGTTGTCGGACAATACGACTTGCAAGCTGCCATCATCGAAAGCGCGTAGATGGGCCTGGCCATCTATAACGTAATTGGCATCTTCAAGTTGGGCGGTTCGTTCAGCGGTTTGATTCTGGGCAAAAACACGCATGGTGAGGCTACAAACCAATAGTATACTGCAAAGCAGTGGAGAGAATGATCGGGTGTTCATGATAGTTACTTGTTTCTGAACTGATCTAGACCTAATTCTTTCCGAGCAATCGGATATCGAATATGAGATAAGTTCACTTACAAAAGTAACACAGGAACTTGGCTATTGCGCATTGATTCTATCTATTTGCCGTTTCACGTCTTCGTGACTTAGCATGTCTATCATGTACTCGCGTGTATGCCATAGTATTCTACGCCCTAAAGGGGGAGGAAGTATTTTGACCCCTTTAATATTATTGTCAAGGCTATTTTGAATAATCAGGTTGTTGTTGGTTACAATTTTCTGAAGCTTGCAAGACTCATCAAAAATTTGCCCATTTAGTGCTTCGTGCAGAGGCCTTGTATCGGCTAATAGATATGGCAGGTTTATAGTTTTGTAATCTTCTATACAAATAGCTGATCTCACAGTGTGATCACGTAGTACTTGATGGTAATAATTTGGTAATGCAGACAGACCACCACTAGCAGTTGCTGATAGAATATTGCCAATTTGCCTGCGTTCAGCGATTAGATTTACGTCAGAGTAATCGTATGATATGGTGTCAATTAAATATCCGTAGTAGGCGGTACTTGAATTTCTGATATTAATTACCTCAAGGTCGTATTTGTTGAAAAATTCTCCGAATACGGATTCTGGTTCCTTTTCTGCCAAGCCTTTCATGTATGCCAGAGTATGCAGAATAGTCTGTAAGCCTGAATTGTCATAATAGCCTCCATCAACAAAGTATCCACGCCCCTCTACTTTAGCAGGTGGGCTTGCTACCGGAAATCTGTTGGTTAAAAATATTGCATCAGCTAGAGGCGATGTTGAATATATCTCTTATGCTGATG
>JBCBVN010000519.1:0-2319 GCA_039817625.1 Bacteroidota bacterium | reverse complement strand
CTCTAAGTCTGACTATCTAAGAAATCCTCTAAAATAATAGCTGCAGCTACCCGATCTACCATCTCTTTGTCTCTCCTTTTCTTCCTTCCATGGCCAGAATCAATGATTGATTGCTTGGCACGCATAGAGGTATAAAACTCATCTTGCCGAGCCAGCTCAATAGCTGGATAGCGTTTTCTGATCTTGCGCTCCAAGCCCACTATCTGTTCATGCAAAAAAGTGGGTTGGCCATCCTTATGTACTGGCTCTCCAATGACGATTATATCAACTTGCTCTGCTGCCAGGTACATCGACAGCCAGTCTAGCAGATCATCTGTACGAACTGTTTGAAGAGCAGTCACCACAATACGAAGGGGGTCTGTGGCTGCTAAGCCACACTTCTTACTTCCGTAGTCTATAGCTAGAATTCTACCCAAAGGAAGGTACTATCTAAGTACTTCGAGTTTGCGCGTAACTACACCTTCATCGGTAGTTAGTCGCAGGCTGTAAATACCATTGGGTACTGTACTCAAATCAAGTACAAAATGGTTGGTCTGTAGGCCTTCTTGAGCGATTATCGCACGACCGTGTAGATCGGTAACCAACAACTCACTAAACTCCCTGCCGCCATTCAAATGAATGTTAAGCCTGTTGGCCGTTGGATTTGGATAGGTCAGGAGGTCTTCAGCCAGTTCAGCTTGTATTTCTGCCTGACTTAGATCTTCTTCAACTTCAGCAGGTGGGAGAATGGTCAACTCGAACGGCTGAATATTTACGCTTCCCAGGAATCCAGCGCCTGTCATAGCTGTAGCCTTGCCACCACCTATAGTCACCGTGACTGGATCACCGTCTGGTCGGAAACCGTAGATATCTTCGGTACCTACATACATCGTTCCAACGATACCAAGACCACTCGTAGGCAAACCATTCGTACGTGAATACGCTGCCTCAAACATACCTTCGACTCCATTAGTCATGAACATAACCGGAGAATCGTAAGATGTCCAGGCCTGAGCATCGAATTCGACTGAAATTGTAGATGGATCAATGAATTCAGGGTCGTACTCAAATGGAAGCCTGAATCCATATATGTCCTCTGTGCCTACATAGCCGGAGGTAATCTCACCCCCAATAACAATATCTAAAGCAACTACTTCACCAGACTCCGCAAAGATGTCACCCATTAATTGCACATCGAAAGACTCCAACAGAGGCAACTGTGGTCTGACTTGGTGCGCTAGGCCCAGGTTCTGTCGAACCATTGTGGTGTCTCTGTGGTCGATGAATCTGTTTCCATCGGTATCAGCATGCTTTAGATCAGCTCCGTTTGCTGCTGATTCTCCCCAGTCTGCACTGCTTTGAGGGCACCATACGAGTGGGTCTTCACCGTCCCTGGCTATTCCATAAGTCCCCATGTGGCGACCTATGGTCAGCATATCTCCTAGATCAACAACTCCATCTGCATTGGCATCTCCGGGCCATACGCAATCCTCTTCACAGACTGGGCCGTTAGCAGTGTTAACCTGAAGATTTACGAGCACGGTCTTACTAACCAGACAATCAGTCGTACTGCCATCAGTTAAGCAATAATTAATGCTCAGCTGATCCGTACCTGCCTGGTCAGGGGCCGTATATACCAGATGACCATCTACAGAAGAAACGCTACCCAACAAGGGATCGGATACTACCGTCCAATTGGCACTTGCATCTACAGGTATATCGTAAGTAATCGGTACCTGCCCACCTGCAGAAATAGTCAATTCAACCTCCTCCAATTCCGGCTCAAAGTTGGATACCAGAATATAGATGGTCTCTGTTTCCGGGTCGCCAACACACCCCGGTGGATATGAAGTATATTCTATTCGGTCAATTCCAGTCCAGCCAACTGGAGGATGGTAAGTAACCTGCGATGGATTAGCAGTTGGCTCCAGGGTACCGTAAGTGGGTAGACCAAAACTAACACAGCCTGCCAAGTTTCCGTAGAAATCATTGTAGAGCGGACGTAGGAGTATCGGGGCGTTTGCAATCGTGTTGTACTGGTCCTCGACAGCAAAGGCATTGTTGATTAGGTCCAGTACAGTTACCTCGAAAGTCAACTGCTCTCCTTGCTGGTCTTCAAATACCAGATAATCTTCGCCGACAAAACTGCCATCAGCTATATAGAGAGGTACCTCAGGACTATCGTCATAGGTACCGTGCTGCGGAGGTGTGACTAAGTCAAAGTTTTCCGGTACAAATAAGAAAGCCTCACCAACACGCTTAGTAAATAGACTAACGGTATCTGAAGGGAGGCTTAGATCATCGGCTAAAACATTGATACTAACAGTGCCTACATCACAT
>JBCBVN010000518.1:0-2345 GCA_039817625.1 Bacteroidota bacterium | reverse complement strand
GACCTGCTCCGAAAAGCGATCGCTGCAGGTTCCTTCTACCCGATACTGACTCAGGTCGGCCAGTCTGACGAGGGGTGCGCCCGCTTCAACGCGCTGTCCGACAGACTCATTGACCCAGGTGATCACACCGGGGCGTGGTGCCAATACCGCCAGTTCGTCTAATCGACGGGCCAACTGGCGTACTTCCTTTTCCTGAATTTCTACTTCCAACTGAAGCTCGCGTTTTCTGCCATCGAGGCTCTCGCGTCTGTAGTCCAGCTCATTTTGCAGCTTATCGCGCTCGAGTTGACTGATGCGCACCGTCAGCTCTGCCGCTTCGACTTCTTCCTGGGTCGCGCCACCGATTTCCAACAATCGACGGCTGTCGGCTAGTTGGGCTTCGGCGGCGGCCAGGCGTAGGGAGAGAATCTCCGTATCGTATGCCAGCTCCTGAATGTCTCGGTCGTATTCGAGGTCCAGAAGGGCTATATTGTTTTGGCGCACGGCCAATTGATCTCTAAGTCCGTCTAATTGTAAACCGACGAACTCTCTATCCAACTCGAGGATCAAATCGCCTCGCTGAACTTCGGTACCCGCTCTGAGCACGATCCGCTCGATCTCGCTACCGATGGGTGCGTTCAGCTGCTCTTCAAAAGCCGGGACCACCAAACCGCTCGCCGTAACGCTATTGCTAACTGTGCCGATTTCGGCGACAGCCACCCGCATCTGCGAGGCTTCTGCTTTTGGGCTGATCAAATATCTGAAGCCCCATACAGCCAGCGCGATTAAGGCCAGGGTGGCGAGTATCCTCACCCAAAACCTGAGCTTGCGCTGCCTAACTTCTTTTTTGTCGATTGGTCGATCCATAGTCTGTGTCGGATTTCGTCATTGACTATGGAAAAAGCGTGCCAGAAATTTTTAGGTTTGATTTATAAGGACTTACGCAGGTAGAATTTTTACATGTGTCCGAAAGTGGACGCCGTGCGTACGATTTTGGATGAGTCCAGTGGGCAAACGCTAGGAGGTTCGACTGGTGCTTGTTGACTGGGTTCTAAGCTGCTTGATGGCTTCCTTAATAACTTCCTCCAATGATTGGGCTACCGAAATCTCTGCGATATCGGTTTCGTCTGTTGGCCATTCCAATGTGTCGAACTGGCTATCGAGTAAAGAAGCGGGCATGAAATGATTTTCTCGCGCAGCCATACGTCGGGCAATGACTTCTTTATGGGCGTTTAGAAATATAAATTGGCAAATAGGGTAGTCGGTAGCCCTAAATCTATCCCGGTGTGCTGCGCGCAGAGCCGAGCAAGACAGCACTACGGAAGATCCATTCATTCGATGTTGCTCAAGGACTGCGCAAATCCGATCTATCCAGGGCGCTCTCATCTCATCATCCAGGGGTTTGCCAGATGCCATTCTGGCCTTTGCTTCACGGGAATGGAAATCATCGGCTTCTAAAAATGCCCAGCCTTTTTCGCTGGCCAACACACTACCAACGCTGGATTTGCCAGTACCTGAAACGCCCATGACAATGACGAGAACCTGATCTTTCATTTGAGAAATTTAGAACTTTATGCATTCGTTATCTAGCAAACCTCAACCAGTACTTCATATACTTTTTTGGGTTCCACCTGAAGCACATTCCCTGCCAGTGCCTGGCCATCAATGCTTATGCGCGTTTGAGTAAAGTTGTGATTCCTGAGTACTTGCATCTGTATTTCTGCCCCCCTGAACTGGCGGGTCACCTTCATGTTTTTCCATGAAGATGGAATTTGAGGAGCAATTTTTAACCCTTCCGGACACCCTCTCAATCCGGTAAGTCCATCAATCAAACATCGGTAGAACCAGTGAACGGTACCGGTATTGAATAGCTGACTCGATCTTCCTGCCCGATCAGGGAATTGTCTGAAGGCCCCTCGGTAGTAGTTGGGTATGTAGACGGGTAGTTGGCCACGTTGTAAGTAATCACTGAGGTCAGGTCCTGGAACCATTTTTCTCAGCAGGTCGAAAGCTTTGTCTGGCTGGCCAATTTTGTATAGGGCGTAAATGTAAAATGCAGCTGCATGATTGTATACCGAACCATTTTCTGCCGAGCCTGGGTGCTTTTGAGTGACTCTCCCTACGTCTGCTCTCATCGCTGTGAAAGAAGGGGCGAGCAATTCTACGCCATAAGGGGTTTCCAGGTTTTCCTCCACTGCTTCGATGATACTTTTCTGCTGACCGGCATCTGCTGCTTCGGCCAGAAGTGCCCAGGCTTGTGGGTTTAAAAATATTCGTCCCTCCTGGTCCTGACGTGTACCGAATAATACGCCATCATCGGTTATGCCTCTTCCATACCATTGTCCTTCCCAGATGTGCTGGTTTAC
>JBCBVN010000517.1:0-2357 GCA_039817625.1 Bacteroidota bacterium | reverse complement strand
GGTGGTGTAAAGGCTTCGAGATAATCGGGTAATAGCTCGGTAAGCTGCTGGAAGTGATCGACTTCGGTCTGATCTTGATTGTCTAAGTACAACTTGCAGGCATGATAGTATAGCGCAATAGCTGGCTCTTTCTGTAACTCTGGGTGCTGATCAATCTGATCCAGATATTCATGAAGGATTGGCGTGTCTATGATTTGACCACTCGTACGACTCCTGGCCAGTGTGGCAACAGCCTTTCGCAGTCTTTCAGCAGATTGCCACTTGAGTAGTCGGAATTCCGCCGCTTCAAAAGGTTCAATACTTCGCCTCTCTGTTGGCGTTTGGAGGGTTAAGGCAAATTCTTCTCGTCTGAAGTCAGCCTCTAGCGCGTAGGAATCTCTGAATTTGAGTCGACTATACTTCTTTCGATCCCGGTTTATACGCTTCTGTAGACTTTGGGTTTGGTTCCGATATTGATAAGCTTCCAATAGGTTATTCGCTTTCAGTACTTCGCGTTTTGTCCAGATCTTCCAGGCTAGAAAATTTTCGACACTATCTAGCAGCAAGGAGCGATACTTCCTGAATTGCAGATCACTTAAGCTCTTGTTAGACCACTCTGGGGGCTGAAGATCTTTTGGGGGTAGTTTGCTTTGGCTATGGTACCATCTGCTCATCCAGTGAAAGAGGGCTAAGCTGGGTGCATGCTTGTGGTGTAATGGACAAGAAAGCCATTGGTATAGCTGTGCCCATTCTTCTTTTTTGAGACTGAGTAAGGCAGCATCCAGCAGGTTGTGGCTCTCCATGAATTGAGGTGTAATTATGGTCTGTCGGCGACTAGGTAATAAATCTGCGCATCAACTAACCAAATTCTTGAATCTTAAACTACACAAAAATGAAAAATAATTGAATAAAATATACACTTTCGACCTTTTAGAGAATTTGCACAGTACACAAAGCTGGTTTTTTGTGCTTGTTTTAGCCTTGTCCTAACATCATATTTGTAGCGTAAAAGAACCTCAAGCGCTCATGATGATCTTTTCGCTTAGCTTTAATTCATCGCTCAATCATCTCTTCCCATGATTAGATCAATTCGATACCTATTTATCGTGCTATGTAGCACACTACTTCTGGGCGGCCTATCGGCCCAGCAGTGTCTGAATATTGAGTTTGTTCAACTCAACGACTGTGCCTTTACACCACTCGGCGGTACAGCCACAATAGTTATAACCGTCACTAATCTCGATTCTAGTCAAGGTCAGTGGTTTTTAGCCGAAGGCAATGGTGGTGGTCCGTTTAATGTTCCTATTGAAGTCACTGTTCCATGGGGAGATTTTACCAATCAGCTTATTATTGATGTGATTGATGCCACTGATCAAACTTGTACCGGGAATTTGATCATGGAAAACCCTTGTCTGGATCAGTGCCCTCTCGTTCTCGAGGCGGAGACCATTACCCCTGCCCCCTGCGATAGTCTTGGAGTAGGCTCGGTCGACTTTTTTGTTGACGAGGTGTCTCCACCTTTTGTCATCGAGGTTTACGACCAGTTTGAAAACTTGATTGCTACACAGGAAGGAGAAACCTTCTTTGATAACCTGCCTGGTGGTGTATATTTTGCCCTGCTCTATGATGCTACGGATCTGTGTCAGGAGACGATCAGCTTTACAGTGCCCATTGAGTCTACTCTTGAAGTAGATATTGTGGGTTCGCCTAACCCAGGTGGCGGCATATTACTGACCGCTAATGTTACAGGAGGCACCCCCCCATATACTTATATCTGGAACAATGGTTCTATCGCTTCTGCAATCACCATTTTTGATCCCGGTATCTATACCGTTAGAGTGACTGATGCCAATGGTTGTGATGTCATCGAAAGCTGGATACAGGAAAATGAAGCTTGTGTGTTGGTAGAAGCTGATGTCACAAATGCAAGCTGCGGCCAAAACAATGGAGCCATTGATATTACCGTACCACCAGATTATGAAAATTTGACGTTTACTTGGACCACGGCAGACCAATCAGAAGATATTGACAACTTGTCTCCTGGAGAGTACACTTTAATTATCGAAAATGGGAGTCTCTGTTCTCAGACTTTGACCTTTTTTGTCGGTATTGATGGCCCTCAGGTTACCGTTGTCAGAGAAACTGGAGGTGGAAATGTGTTCAACCCCTGCGGACCTCAACCCGGACCTGCTATTGTAGTCATTGAATACCCAGATGGTCAAACTCCAGGAGCAGAAGAGGAAATATGGGTGAATGTGGAAACCGGAGATACTGTAGCTATCGATGTAGATGGGTTCTATCCTGAAGAGCCTGGTACATACCAAGTCTTTGTCAATTTTGCCGATCAGCCGGAATGTAACTACACAGAAACGCTCACC
>JBCBVN010000516.1:0-2377 GCA_039817625.1 Bacteroidota bacterium | reverse complement strand
CGTTTTGTGGGCTACTGCTCTACGATGGTGATTTCTTTTACCGTTAGACTTCTCCCGTTGATTACTTCGGGGACATCCTGAATATCAGTTATGTCAAAGACCAAGTCCTTCTTCATCAGGACCTCCGTCTGAACTAAATCACAATTGCCATTAGAACCGCAGAGGTTTACACCATAATCCGAAATATCATCGATGTCAACACCGGTTTTGGAGATGATCTTGAATCGTACCTGAATCTTATCTGGATTGTAGAATTTATCGATGAAGTGATCGGCTACCTGACCAGCTTTAGAAGTAGATAGATATCCTGTTTCTGTTACGTAAGCAGGTGTTCCCATTGTCTGGGCCCGGTCGTACACAGAGATATACTTGTCGTAAACCAATTGATAATCCAGGTTTTGTCCCCGATAGACCAGCCCTTCAAATTTTCGACTCACTTGTAGATCGTCAATGGCACGGTCTACTACTTCTGCCCACGCTAAATCGTTGCTATTGGGAGTTTGTTTGTAAAAGTTGCCATTTAAATCGAATGAAGAGACGGTATAGCGATGGATCGCCATTGTTTCTAATTCTGATATATCCGGTATAGCATCGAGTAGGTCGTTATCATTTAATCGATTATAAGAGAAATCAACTCGTCTGATCTTTAAGAAGGTCTTGAGCGTATTAGTCGAATAAACACCTCGACCTAGTTCTCTGCCAATGGATTTAACATAATTAGCACTGACTCGTAATGGATCACCTATGTCACTTGCAAGATTCCAGCCCCTGATTCTCAGCTCCAGGATATCCAAATCCGGAGAATTTTTAAGCAGGTCTGCAAGGTCAGAGTGTACATAGAGGTCTTTGGACAATTCGTCAAGCCTACCGGAAGGGTTGATGCTGTTAAAAACGTCTATCATTCGTTGCGTCTGTGCCTCGGAAAAGCCGAGGTACTTCAGCATTAGGTTACAATAGTTAGGTGGTAACCAAATCCCGTCTTCACCGATAAGGTAGCCCTGTTGATTCTCTAGCTGGATATCATAAGTCGGCATCTCACCCGCGAGGACCTTTACACTATCTACCGTTACCAGTAGGCTGGCAAGACTGAGAATCTGCATGCCTCGACGTAGGCTATCGGCCACCATTGTTCGACCCAGTTGAGGCACGAAGAGAGCGTGCCCGCTGGTAATGTCAAAGGACAACTTCTCCGTGAATACACGCAGCATCTTGTTGGCGCCACTTTCGATACGCCTTGCCACTCGTACTACGCGTGGTTGGGCTTCTTCGTTAGCGGGGGTAGCATAGACTTGATCGCCTTCGCGTAACTGGCTGATTTGCACTAATCCTTGTGGTGTTTGTACCGGTGTGTTTGCACCTAAACAGCCACAGGCCTTCAGCTTGGTTGTACCGTCTGGTTGTTCTACCATGCCCATTTGGCCATCGGGTGATGGCTCCAGCACCTGGTCATTAGGAGCGATGTTCTGATCCCGACTAAATTCTCCGTAATTCGTACCAGGGGTATTGGGATCTGGCGTCCCAGTATCATCGAGTATTGAAACCTCTACCTCGCTACCATTTTTCTTGTACAGCACCCGCCAGCGCGTGGGGGTCAACTGTTCTAACCGCACTAAGCCAGCCACTTTTAGTTGATCCAGCCAATTTTTGATTCTCAAATTGAAGCCAGAGAATGAAAGTGGCCAGGTGATTCCAGGCCTTTTACGAGCCTGTAATTCCCGTTTGGGTCCCGTGCCGTCTTTTTGATAGTAGAGTTTTCCGTCGGCATCGTCCGTAATATTACCAGCCTTGAAATCAGCCTCGTCAATATCAAAGGGCTGGCCATCTTTGTCGATGAGTGTTACCTTGTCTCCATCTATGGTGCCGAGTTTGTTCATGGGGAAATCATCACTCAATTTCAGGATTCTCCGCCTTATTCCGCCCGTTGCTTTATTCGCTATTCGGAAGCCAATCCCGAGTACGTCTGTCATGTCCTCTACCTTATTTAGCACTTTAGCGATGGTTAAGACTATCCTTCCTGCTGAGGTGGACGCCAGTGCTGGCGCACCCGCACCCGCGGTGAGTACTGCACAAGCTACACCAAGGGCTACGCCGGCAGTATTGTGGAAAGCCGTACACGGGTTCTGGGCGAAATTGAATTGATCCCTA
Organism: Bacteroidota bacterium; assembly: GCA_039817625.1. Classification (GTDB taxonomy): domain Bacteria; phylum Bacteroidota; class Bacteroidia; order Chitinophagales; family Saprospiraceae; genus Neolewinella. The sequence goes on along the minus strand of JBCBVN010000516.1, from coordinate 232 downwards.
AGTTCGTATAGTAGACACCAGTACCCTTGACATTCCAGCGTCACACCATCGGGTTTAAATCGTTCCATTTTCTCCAAATTGGCGAGCATGTCCGTAAACTTGGTGTATTCGCCAACTGGATCAACGACCCATTTAAGCAATTTGGGGACGGTTCCTAAAATATCGATCATTCCATTCCATACCCCGCAGAGAAAGGCAAACTGATATCTAGATACATTCTGATTCAGGGTAG
>JBCBVN010000515.1:0-2380 GCA_039817625.1 Bacteroidota bacterium | reverse complement strand
TTCTTCACCTATCGCGGATACCTCAGAACCATCTACCAGGTTTCGGTTAATGCTTTCGGTCTCATTGGGCAATTCGCGATAGCCCACACCGAGCTGGCTGAATAAATTAAACCGCTCACTTCTCCGATTCAGGCTCAGGCCTACGCTATGGCTGTGCGGAGTACCCGTATTGACTGAAACGGCGCCATTCAGTCCTCGGCGCTCATCTTTTTTGAGTACGATATTGATGATGCCGGCGGTGCCTTCCGCCTCGTACTTGGCCGACGGATTGGTGATGACTTCTATGCTTTCGATCATATCGGCCGTTATGGTGCCGAGCGCATTTCCGCCATCTGCTGCTAGTACGGAGGGCTTACCATTGATCAGGATCTGTACACCGTTGCTCCCTCTCAGACTGATGTCTCCCTCAATACTGACATTGACAGAGGGTACATTATTGAGCACTTCTAATGCACTGGCACCAGTACTGCTTAAATCTTCTCCTACATTAAAGACTCGCTTGTCTAGCTCAAAGGTTACTTGAGAACGACGGGCTTCTACTACGACCTCATCGAGTAGCTCACCTTTCACGGATAGCGCAATATCGCCCAGGCTCACCTGTCTTCCGTTTTGCTCGAACTCTCTGATTTCAAGGGTTTCATAACCCAGAAAGCTCACCTGGAAATAAATATCGGATCGATTAGCCGTCAGCGCAAAGCGACCGTCAAGATCGGTCGTATTTCCACCCAGACTTTCGTCATCCAGCGTGGTCAGCATCATAACCGTGGCAAATTCTATGGGCCGCTGTGTAGCCTCATCAACAACCCGACCGGAAAAGGTAAAAAGATCGGCCTGACTAAAGAGGGGGCCTGCCAGTAGGCCGCAGGCAAGAATATAGAGGGTACGCTTAAAAGCTAACATAGACATTTGGGTAGGGGATAGTTTCATAAACTTATTTCCCACCTAACGCAGTTGACCGCATTCTTGCTTTTTCAAAAGGTCAAAAACCGGATGAACGACATCTTAGAACCTTCAAACAGCATACACTCGTTTTTAGGGTGCTTAATCATGCCGTTCATAGTATTGTAGGCGCCGCCTCCATCTCAATAGCTTACATTTGGATCGATGGGAAAAACCAGTCTTTCATGGAAGGAGGTGTTGTTTCAACTGAGCTTACACGCTCTGGTATTCGTGTTCTTTTCTATAGACCGAAGGCACCCCGAGATAGAGATCCAGGAGTGGTGGTTCTTCTTGGCTTACGCTACCTCTGGCTTAGTCATTAGCTATTGGTTGTTGCCGCGCTTCTTTTATCGCAAGCGCTATTTGCCCTTCTTCTTGGGACTTACACTGGTCGTGACATTAGCCATTTTGTGTGAGGAGCTCGTGCTGGAGCAGATATTCTATCCCGACGATAGGGGAAAGGTTTTCTCTTCCGTATTCTATTCTTTGCTTGATGTCATGCCGGTCATTACCATATTGGTGGGTTTCAAATTTGCCTGGGATGCCCTAAATAAACAGCAGGAAGTTGATCGGCTTCGAGAAGCTGTAGCAGAAAGCGAGTTGCAGTTTTTAAAATCGCAGATCAACCCACACTTTTTATTCAACAACCTAAATAACCTTTATTCCCATGCCCTTGAGAACTCGCCCAAAACCCCCGAAATTATACTGGAACTCAGTGCAGTGTTGCGATACATGCTTTACGAGTGCAAGGAAGCCTACGTTAAATTAGAAAAGGAGATTACCCAGCTAAAAAATTTCATTCAGCTCTACGAGCTACAAATTGAAGATAGAGGTACTGTTACTTTCAAATCATCAGTAGATAGCGAAGACTGGCAGGTCGCTCCACTCATCTTGCCGGTGTTTGTTGAAAACGCTTTCAAGCATAGTCAGTCGGGCTTATCAGAAGGCCTGGTTATCGAGGTCGATTTAAGTCTGTCTGAGGAAGGAAAGCTTAGATTTTGCTGTCGCAATAATTATGCGCCTCAACCCGAGCAGCAGGCCATATCTTTGGGTATTGGCTTGGCCAATGTGCGCAAGCGATTAGAGCTGCTTTATCCAGATCAAAACGAGTTAAATATTCTTGAAGATCAAGGCTGGTACAAGGTCGACCTGACGATTCAACTACAAAGGGCTCGAATATGACTTGTATCATCATCGAAGATCAACCGCCTGCACAGCGCATCCTCTGGAAATATATCGAGGATATGGGAGGAATGGAGCTAAGGGGAACTTTCAAAGATGCCCTGGAAGCCCTTGATGTGTTGAATAATGAACGTATCGACTTAATGTTCCTCGATATTCATTTGCCCAAGCTTTACGGTACTGATTTCCTGAAGAGTCTCACCGATCCACCAACCGTTATACTCACCACGGCCTTCCAGTGCGTAGTCTGGAAAGGCCG
>JBCBVN010000514.1:0-2387 GCA_039817625.1 Bacteroidota bacterium | reverse complement strand
AGCGAACAGATCGAGTCTATATTTTTGTACTATATCATTGTTTATAACCCCTCATCATGCGAGAGCAGTTTTTGGAAAGTATTGAGTCGGGCTACCAGTTCAAGGGCGAGAGCTTTGTACTGGGAGGTGCGATGTTAGATAAAGAAACGCAGACCAACACCCTAGTTCGTTTACCTTTAGCCACCCTTAACCGACACGGGTTAATTGCTGGAGCTACCGGTTCTGGTAAGACCAAAACCTTGCAGATTATTGCAGAGCAATTGTCACAAGTGGGTGTTCCCAGTCTTTTGATGGATATCAAGGGCGACCTAAGTGGTATTGCACAACCCTCTCCGGGGCACCGCAAGATCGATGAGCGCCACGAGGCAATCGGCATTCCGTTTGAGGCTTTAGGAAGCCCGGTGGAGTTTCTGTCGATTTCTGAGGAAAAAGGTGCTCGCCTGCGCGCCACGGTTTCGGAGTTTGGTCCGGTATTGTTTTCGAAAATATTGGCGCTTAATGATACCCAGTCCGGTATTGTAGCAGTGGTGTTCAAGTATGCGGATGATAATGATCTACCCTTGTTAGATCTGGAGGATTTCAAGAAGACCCTCCAATACATGACCAATGAGGGCAAGGCGGAAGTGCAGAAGATCTACGGTCGCATCTCCAGCGCCAGTGTGGGTTCGATTATGCGTAAGCTGGTAGAACTCGAGCAGCAAGGCGCAGAAATTTTCTTCGGTGAGCCTTCCTTTGAAGTAGAGGACTTATGCCGGTTGGATGAACTAGGCCGCGGTATCGTATCCGTGATCCGTTTAACGGATATTCAAGATCGACCAAAGCTGTTCTCGACTTTTATGCTGCAAATTTTGGCAGAAATCTATTCCACCTTCCCGGAGGCCGGAGATGACGACAAGCCTAAACTGGTGATGTTTATCGATGAGGCTCACCTGGTGTTTGACCAAGCTTCTGATGCCCTGATGGACCAGCTGGAGGCTATTGTCAAACTCATTCGTTCTAAAGGAGTAGGCTTGTTCTTTGTTACGCAAAATCCAGCTGATATTCCAGAAAGTGTGCTGGGCCAGCTTGGTTTGAAGGTGCAGCACGCTTTACGTGCGTTTACTGCCAAAGATCGTAAGGCCATTAAACTGGCCGCGCAGAATTATCCCATTACTGATTTCTATGACGTCGATCAGCTATTGACGGAACTGGGTATTGGGGAGGCATTGGTGACCGCCTTGAACGAAAAAGGGATTCCTACTCCGCTTGTGCATACGATGTTGCGAGCACCGCAATCACGGATGGATATCCTTACACCTAAGGAGATTAATGAGGTGGTAGATAGTTCACCACTCGTCAAGAAATATAACCAGACTATTGATCGCGACAGCGCGCACGAAATTCTGGCTGAGAAAATAGAGGCCGCTCACGAAGAAGAGCGTCAAGAAGAACTCAAGGCAGAACGGGAAAAGGCTCGAAAGTCTTCTTCGCGAAGCCGTCGTCGCGAAAAGTCTACTTTGGAGAAGGTCATGAGCAATACGACTACTCGTCAAATTGGCCGTACGTTAGCGCGGGAATTAGCTCGGGGTCTGCTCGGTATTCTTGGCGGGCGCCGACGCTAGTGTTTTGTCGGGAGACAAAACACAGCTATCGGGAGACAAAATACTAGCTATCGGGAGACAAAACACGACTAAAGTACAAGTTCGTTTAGTCTCCCGACAACAACTATTCAATCTCCATCTCCAACCAGCGCTCCAAAGCATTCACCAGCTTTGCTCGATCGGAGTTGCTCATATTGCGTATACGAGCACGACCATGGTCTTTACCTGGCATAAAGAACCAGACGGCATCAATTCCTTCAGTTGGGCGCACCGCAGTAGCGGACCAAGTATCAGAATCCCCATTGATGTAGATGAACCGATCACCCTTGACGGGTAGCCATTCTGCTACCGCGTTCACTAATTTACCATCAAAGCTTTTGGGCATTTTGCCCGGCATGAAGATGGCACTGGGGTTGGGTTCCATCGGAAGTGCTTTGAGTAAGCCGCCAAAGTCTTCTGTTTCGTAGCTGTAGTAACCCATTTCAGCACCTGCCTGGTAATAGTGGCTGGCATAAGCCTCCATGGAAGCATCACTGAATAAATCCATTCCAGAGGCTGCGAGCAGATGATCAAGTGCGGCATCTACTCCTGCAGATTTTGCGGGTATTTCTTCGCACCTACCCCCCAATTGCCAGAAAGCAAAAGGATACTCCAATACGGAATACTCGAAAGCTTCCTCAAAACCTAGATAATCAAACTCAAGGCCGGCACCTTTTGCGTACCACTGTAGTTTTGGTAGTACTTCTTCGCGATTTACGATGTTCAGGAGCTTATCCTGAAAAACCGCGAAGAAGTACTACCAAAACT
>JBCBVN010000513.1:0-2394 GCA_039817625.1 Bacteroidota bacterium | reverse complement strand
GTCTCATGTATTTGCCTAACACACGGCTATGGCAACTGGCCATCTAAAAGGCTATTTCCTCCTGATTGAAAACACGCCCTTCGTGGCAGCGCACAATCCTAGCTTGGTAGGTTTCTAGGCTGCGATAGTCGTGTGTGGCAAATATGATAGCACAGCCTTCTTGCTTAGATAGGTTGCGCATCAATAGCAGTATTTCGTCGCTGGTTTCGGGGTCTAGATTTCCAGTAGCTTCATCGGCGATGAGTAATTTGGGATGGTTCAACAAGGCTCTGGCAAAGGCCACTCTTTGTTGCTCACCGCCGCTTAAAGTATGCGGCATAGCCCTCAGTTTATCTGTCAGGTCTACTTCTGCCAGTACTGCCCCGATCCGCTCGTTGATCTTACTTCGATCGGTCCATCCTGTGGCATCGAGGGCAAACTTCAGGTTATCGTAGACGGGCCTGTCCATCAGCAAATTGAAATCTTGAAATACAATGCCGAGTTGTCTGCGCAGCTGAGGAATGTTGTGTCTATTGGACTTCCGCAGGTCGAAGCCACAAACCGTACCCCGCCCTTCTTCCAGCGGCAATGCAGCATAAAGAGTTTTGAGTAGGCTTGATTTACCACTTCCAGTCTTCCCGATCAGGTAGCAGAACTCGCCTGCTGCTACTTTAAAGTTGACCTGCTCCAGTACGATTTCCCCGCCTTGATAGATGTTTGCTTCTCGCAGGTCTACGACAGCCTCGCTCATGAAGGAATGTTTAGGTTTGTGTATGTAAAAATGCAAATTTTTGGGTTAGGTGGTGGGAATGAAGGTAGGAGTGGTGTTTTTGGGTATTTGGAAAAATCCAAAACTAAAAAACAAACAAAAACTAAAAATTATTCAAAATTTAAAAAATAAATATTATATTTGCGTCTGGGAGGGAAAGCGTTAATCCATTCCTCTTATCTAGTTTTTGTGGCTATTCTATCTATGATTGATAGAGTAGTGTCGCTTAGTTATCGCGCGGACGTCAATTGTTAGGATTCAAATGATAAATTTGCCCTCTGGTAGACCGGACTGGGTAATTCTGCGTTTTTGCTGAGTCTGGTCGATCATACATCGACGTATACGGTTTAGCTGTCCTAAAATGAACCCAATTATTAGGAGGCGTGCCTACAACAAGCTACCTCATGTTTTTCCATTTTTTACGTTTTGCATTTTTGGCGCTCGCATTGCTAACTGCTTCACTTGTTACCGCCCAGAAGTATAGCAACGAGTTTCTCAGTATTGGTGTCGGGGCTCGTGCTCACGGCATGGGTACAGCGGTAGCTGCTAGTCAGCAGGATGTATACGCGGCCGCCTGGAATCCTGCTGGTTTATCGGCTTTGCCGCGAGAGCGCGGTCTAGAAATAGGGGCTATGCACGCTGAATGGTTTGGTGGCGTAGGTAAGTATGATTATCTGGGTTTTACGCTTCCACTAGCTTCCAATAATCAGCGCATTGGATTGTCTGTGATTCGATTCGGAATCGATCAGATTCCCAATACCCTTTCACTATATGAAACCGATGGTACCATTAATTTCGACAATGTAACCGAGTTTTCCTCGGCTGATTATGCTTTTCTAGCCACTTATTCCAGAGCTTGGGATAAAGCTAAAGGACCACTCCGAGTCGGTGCCAATGTTAAAATCGTTCATCGCACCATTGGGCCTTTTGCCAATAGTTGGGGATTTGGCTTGGATGTAGGCGCGCAATTAGGACGTGGTAACTGGACCTTTGCACTACTGGCCAGGGATCTGACGACTACCTTTAATGCCTGGACCTTTAATTTCACTGAGCAAGACCGCCAAATTCTGGAATTGACCGACAATAGTATTCCCATCAATAGTGTGGAAACGACTAATCCATCGGTGATTTTGGGTGCCCTTCGCGAGTTTTCCATTACCGATCAAATTGGACTTAAGGCAGAGCTAGATCTCATTGTCACCACCGATGGGCAGCGCAACACACTCATTAGTGGAGATCCTTTTAGTATAGATCCGGCCTTAGGCCTGGAAGGTAATTATGGTGATTTTGCTTTCTTGCGATTTGGCATTAGCCAGCTACAGCGGCTTAGAAACTTCGACCAGGAAGAGCAGCTTATTGGTCGGCCAAGCCTGGGATTGGGGCTAAAGCTGGGAGAACTGAATGTAGACTACGCCTACACCGATTTAGGCACAGACCGGTCTACATTCAGTCACATCATCAGCTTACGTCTGGGTATACGACCAAGAAGAGAAGGGGCGAGATAATAGCCGCAGATTGGATTGACTCTGTTAAAGCACAAATTCTATACAGGAGGTAAGTTCTTCGAACAGAAATAAAATTCTTCTCAATTCCAGGAACTTTTTACCTTTGCGTCGCTTTTGTAAAAAGACGCACTGGAGACCGGT
>JBCBVN010000512.1:0-2405 GCA_039817625.1 Bacteroidota bacterium | reverse complement strand
CCAGTAAAAAAGACAGTCGATCAGTACGTGAAGCGTTGGAGAATTGAATGTCTTTTCCGCCACTTAAAGACCAATGGATTTCATCTGGAAGAAATAAACCTTAAGTCGAGGGCTAGAAGCGATTTAATGATGACACTAGTCTGCTGTACCTACGCCATCACCATTCGAGCAGCTTGTCAATGCAAAACTATTATTCGCAGGATCCAATACGCCGATGGAACGGCCTTTCCAGCACAATCTATCTTTCGTAGAGGTCTAGGACTGGTTACTGCCCGCTGTGCTTCATTGGCGCATTTCATAAATTACCTGTTATATGCCGATGGAAAACCAAAACTGGTGATTCCCAAAAATGTCTAGTAGTGTGCATTAATAGACATGAGTTAGGTAGCATTCCTGAATATGATAAAACACACATTCACAATAAGCATTCTCACTCTCCTACTCCCAGCTTGCACGGGCATTACATACCATATCAACCCAGAGGCCAGCAGGTCCCCAAACCCGGACCCTATTTTAGAGCAAATCGACGCCATCATCTACGAGAAGATGATCCAGCATCAAATTCCTGGCTTATCGATTGGCATTGTCTCTGGAGGTGCCACCTACTACACCAACGGATATGGAGTGCGTAACATGGATAGTGAAGAGGCTGTATCGGACCAATCCATCTTTCATACTGCGTCTATAAGCAAGCTCTTTACCGCCCACGCTATAATGAATCTCGTGGAGAATGGAACCCTTCAACTGGATAACAGAGTAAGTAAATTATTGCCGAATATTCAATCTGAGGATGCAAGATTTAGTCAGATTACCATAGCGCATTTATTGAGTCATACTTCTGGCCTACCAGACATCAGCAACTATCATTGGTCTAGAAATAACCAATCAGACGATGCTCTAAAGCAGTATATCCTATCTCAAAATTTCAAACTGAAATCTGAACCAGGACAATCATATAGGTACTCTAATCTGGGTTACAACCTGCTGGGGTATATCATTCAACAAGTGACAGAGATGGCTTTTGAAGACTATATCCGTTCATCCATACTCGAGCCCCTCCAGATGCACGATAGTGATTTCAGGTACTTCAGGATTGACGAATCTTTACGGACGAGTCCACATTCGCAAAACGGAATATCGGGCAACATCTATCTCAGAAGCCACTACCCATACACCCGTGAACACGCACCAAGTAGCACTTTGAATGCTTCAAGTAAAGAATTGTGCCAGTGGATGAGTTTAGTACTCGATGAATTGAATAAGCCTGAAGGCAACCGTATTTTTCATCAAATGACGCAGCCGTCATCTGAGTTGATAGACTATGTAGGTCTCGGATTCCAGTTGTACGAAGTTGAAGGGAATCGCGCCATTGGTCACTATGGAGGCGATAAGGGTTTCAGGTCCTACCTGGTCATGCTTCCAGAACGACAGCTCGGCCTGTGTCTACTGACCAATTGCGACTACAATGAAGACTTTAGGGAAGAGATCTTGCATTCGATTATTAGAGTTTTGCTCCCTACGGACAGTCAGGAGTAGAATGTAGTGAGTAAACCTACTTATAAGCCCGTCCTTGTCCCTACCTTGTAAATACAAGTGCATCTCGGGACCGTATTTGTACATATTGTTGTTAGATTACCTGAGTTTTAGACTTCACAGGTGGATGCGGTTCTCGCTAACCGCCCATCTCCGATTAATCTTCAGGCTAGTCAACTATACTATGGCACAGCAACAAACTAAAGAAAATCCAGCCTTTCTGGAATATGTGTACAAGCTCAACGCAGGTGCTGATCTACCTACAGCTTTTGATCGCAGTTTAAAAGACATCGACGAGCTTGATCTTGAGCAGTTCAACAGAATTGGCTTCAAAACCTATCAAGAGGGCAAGTGGACGCTTCATACCATTTTGCAACACCTCATCGACTGGGAAAGAATCTGGTGTTTTCGGGCAGTCATCTTCGCTCGCGGAGAGGGAACCATCCCCGTTGCACACGATCAGGAGATCATGGGTGCCAACTCGAATGCCCATGAACTGTCTATTGAGCAATTGGTCGAAGAACTGCGCATCGTTCGACAGTCAACCATGATGATGTTCAAATCCTTTAATCAGGACATACTAAATACCACTTGCGAGTTCTTTGAATACGAAATGCCACTGAGAGCGATTGGACTTACGATTACAGCTCACCAGATACATCACTTTGAAGTCATAAAAGAAAGATACCTTCCTTTGGATAAAAAAACGAGAATGCCAAAATGAAAGAAGAAGGAGAGAAAAAGCACAAAAAAAAAGGTAAAGACAAAGCTGTTGATCCCGGTTTTGACAAGGAGCGCGCCAAACTAAAAATGTTTGATCCCAGAGGCGTACAAACGCTGTTCAGGACACTATCTCGCAACCATTATAACTT
>JBCBVN010000511.1:0-2410 GCA_039817625.1 Bacteroidota bacterium | reverse complement strand
CCATCGATTAACCGACCCATGCGAGATTGCTCTTTTCCGGGTCGTTCAAGAGCTGGCCAACAACACCCTCAAACATGCTGAAGCCACTGAAATAAAGGTAGAGCTAACTACTCAGGGTGATGATTTTATCCTGCGCTATACAGACAATGGAAAAGGTTTTGATCAAGAAATCACTACCGTGCGAGGTGGTTCTGGCCTGGGCCTTCGGAATATCGAATCAAGGATAAGCCTAATCGATGGCACCCTATATTATGAAACTTCTTCTGGGGCGGGTTTAAAAGTTGTTATTACCTTACCTCTTACCAAAGCCCAACCTGAACAGCCCCTATTACCAACCTGAGTTCTATACCCATAAATCAAGAAAAATGCCCAATCCATGTCTGAAAAATCAATCATTAAAATCGCCTTAGTCGACGATCAGAAGCTGTTTCGGTCAGGTCTGAAAATGATCATTCAGCGAGTTGATCGCTTTGAAGTTGCTTTTGAAGCTGCAAATGGTTTGCAATTCTTTGAGAGATTGGCCTTTGAGCCAGTGGATCTAGTCATCCTCGATGTGGAAATGCCGGAACTGGATGGCACCGCAACGCTGATCCGGATCAAAAAAGAGCAACCAGACCTGAAGGTGATCATGCTCACCATGCACGAAAGCGAACGCCTGATCAACCACCTTATGCAGGCAGGGGCTAACGGTTTTCTTCTCAAAGACGAAGACCCGAAAGTGGTCGTCGAAGCCATAGAGCAAGTGATGGATCAAGGAGTCTACTTCCGCCACTATGTATCTCAAGCCTTATTACAAAACGGTCGACGTCAGCAAAGCATTACCGAGGTTGACCAACTACTTAAGGCCAAGATATCAGATCGCGAATTGCAGGTTCTCCGGCTCATTTGTAACGAGATGACCAGCCAGGAAATAGCCGATCAGCTTTTCATCAGCGTCCGTACCGTAGATGGCCACCGTCGAAGTTTACAAGATAAAACCGGAGCCCGAAATATAGCGGGACTGGTGATGTATGCAGTAAATAATGGGTTGGTGTAGTGTAGTTCTTGTTCAATAGGAATACTTTATCAAGATGAGCAAGTATCAGCTCATGTATAGAGAAATCACCTCATTCTTTTGGGCCAGTACCTCTCCCCTTCGGATGATTGGCTTTGATATTTAATGCGGCTTTGTTTACTGTTTCTTCGATACGGCTTTTACGAGTAGGAGCTCGCTTAGCGTTTTTTATCCATTCGAGTATGCCACGCTTGGACGACTTTGGAAACCTTTCGAAGTAAAAAGCTGCTTGCTTATTGGCACTAAGGGCGCTTTCCAAATCCGGGGGTATAATCAGTTGTTCGACATCATCCAGAAAAGTCCATGCGCCATTTTCCTTAGCCTGCTCAACTAGTGCCAGTCCAGCGGGATGCATTCTTCCTTTCCTCAACAGACGCTCTGCTCTGTCCTTATTCACCTTTGACCAATTGCTTTTGGGGTTTCTGGGTGAGATGCGACACATAGTTTGTCGCTCATCGAGTTTTCTAGGCAGACTATCCACCCAACCAAAGGCTATGAGTTCATCCACCATCTCATCGTAACTGAAATATGGCATACCAGAGTTCTTTTTCCATTTCACCAGCCATACACTTTCACTGTTTCTGAAGTTTTTCAGCAACCAACTATGTAGTTCAGCGGCCGATTCTATTAATACTTTCTCTTGAGCTGCCATGTATTTTAATATAAGTACTTGACTGGAAATCACTAAAGAAATGACTATTCAAGATTTGAAATATACAGTTTTCATATTTAATTTATCTATACTTATTTATTGCTGCGGATTACAAAAATTTAGATGAGTTCATTTTCTAGTAATCGGCACTGTATAAATAATAGCAGGTTGAACACATCCGTAAAATAGACCGCATTTAATGTATTGCCTAGAGACAAAAACCTCTACCACTATTAGATTAACCAATAAACTTCTGCATCGGTGATTTTTATCTTCATTTGACGTGCACGCCCATTGCTGATGTACACACCACTTTCATTAGATTCATCCTCAAATGCAGCTTCGTAGAGGTTTTTTGCACCTTCTTCAGGCGACTTAAAAAACAAGTTCCTTATCGGCCTCATCCAAAATGGCATTCCTTCCCCTGCTGTCATTTTGGTCTTTATAGCGCCTGGATCAACATTAACAACCCTGATATTTTTCCATTCTTTGCTAAGGTGATTCATTAACAGGACCAAAGTCAATTTCGAATCCATGTAAGACCCCAATAGTTTGGATAAAAAAACATCTATTGATATCGAAGATTTTAAAAAACCTAAAAAATTCACCAAACTATTGGGGTCTTACATGGATTCGAAATTGACTTTGGTCTTTATAGCGCCTGGATCAACATTAACAACCCTGATATTTTTCCATTCTTTGCT
>JBCBVN010000510.1:0-2422 GCA_039817625.1 Bacteroidota bacterium | reverse complement strand
AATTACTTCTAGTTCACTCTATCCCCAATCATTAATGCATCCATTAATTAGCTAAAGTCCCATCCTGAGATAAGATGACTTGTCCGTCTTTTTCAACTTCCAGTATGGCATCTGGAGAATCTCCTTCTCCAAGCACAATACGGTGAATTTTATATGCGTAAACATCATTCAAGAAGGTAATCATATGGTTCCCCCCACTTCCCTGACGTTCCAATTCCCCATTGGTTAATACCAAGTCTGGTTTTGAAGATTCGCTCTCACTTATTTTCCAGGAAGCGTATCTGTATTTGTAGCCAGCTAATTGGTCTATCCTGATTAGATAGTCAGCTGTCTCTATTTTGTAGAGCAGCTTTTCGAAAGACTGTAATGAAGCATGCAGGCTTGCTGTTCCATTAGCAATTAATTCATCTCTTAGTTCCTTTTCCACATCACTTTGATAGTTGACAGCTGTTATATTTCCACCCGTATTGTCTAACCATACCATACCATTATCTAACATGATGCCTCTCGAACCTACCTCCGCCCATTGGTGAATTTGTGCATTCGCAATTTTGTCAATTAGCACACCGTCAAAGACCTCACTAAACCGCTGCCTAAGTTCTTCTTTATCCTTTACCACTGGTATCGGATGCTCTCTGGATAGTGGAAAACTAATTTTGTTTGCAATTCCATCAATATTTACCTCCTGAAATAGAGCAACCAAATCATTGATGTTGCCGATCTGGTATGCTTCCAGCTCAACTTGATCAGAGAGATCATCATGCTGATCTAATTGGTTTTCTATTTCATCCGATGAAGTTTCATCCGACGATGCCTTGTCTTCAACATTTGATTGACTACACCCTACCAGAAAGAGGATCGTAGTTATGAATATTAGGATCAAATGTCTCATTTAGTCTTTGCTTGTATAAACATTATAACAATATTACTTACTGAGCCATATGCCCCAGCAGGATATAGGTTGGCCAACAGCAATGATGGATTCCAGGCTTTAGCCTCAACGAGTAGACTCATCACGCCGCTACCTACCAACAATCACTTTTTCAATCGCCCGCTTGCCATTCTCAAAGCCGATCTCCAAAATCAACAATCCAGAAGGAGAACCCGATAGGTTTACCTGAATCGTTTCCAAATTCTCAGAATAGCTATTCTCGAATACCAGCCTTCCAAAACCATCTGTAATCCTAATGTCCTCAATGGCTAAAGTGCCAGATCTTTTTATGTTTAAGATGCCATCTACGGGATTTGGATATACAACGACTTCATCAAATTCATCAGGTTCGCTAGTAGACACAAACCCTTCGCATGGATTACAATTACCATCATACAGGATTGTCTCACCATCTACAGAAAAGCACACCAAGTAGGTCAGGAAACTATCATAGGACCCTAACAATCCGTAACTACTCCCTATGCCCTCTGTCAATACTCCCGTTTCATTTGGGAATGCAAAGGCCGAAGAACTTCTTATTTCATATCTCCTGAGACTTTCAATCACGGAAAGTTCTTCGTCGGTTATCGTAAAATGGCTACTCGTAAAGAAACTTGTATCTCCATTAGAGACCGTGAAAAAATCCAGATCACTGTATTGAGTAGTATCCCCCAAAACTATATTGAAATCATACAGTAAATACTCTTCCTCCGGATTGAATTGGTTGACCTTGCTTTGCAGCAATCGCCAGCTTGGCTCCTGATCAAACTTCAAAAAATAGACCCTCTGATCTTCTTCTCTCAGTCCCCCCAACAAGTATTCGTTCGTATTTATCGTTGTGTTAAGCTGAAGATTTCCTTCAAAATTAGGCCATAACTCACAAATATTCCTAACGACTATCTTCCTATAGACCTGGTCTGCGACCAGTGTATCATCTAGGGTATAAATCTCCCAGTAAGATTGACCATCCTCGCTGCCGATCACAGGACTTATAGTCTGCATGGTCCACTTAGCATTATCGAGGTAGAACGGGGTGTATTCTTGACCGTATCCCTTCAAGAGGCTGATAAAAATCAAGCAGGTGGTGAGTAAAAACTTTGAAACGCTCATGAAAAAAGACAGGTCTTAAATTATAAATACTTGGTTTCTGCACTTAAATGTACTCAAATCAACCAAACTTAATCCATTATGGCGAACGCTAAGCAAAGTAGGTTCTGGCAAGTCACCTTTTAGCTTCGCTGATCGTCACTACGCTACTCGGAGTTGAGTGCGCAGCCTTAACTCTATGATAAATAGTATAGGATCTTCATTTATTTAGCTCAAAAACGGCATAGTCCAGTCTGTCTTAAGCTTCATGTGCAATTAGGTTACAAAAATTCAGACTCGTTTTTGGTCATTGATCATGGGAAGGTCGATAGCACACTGGATAATCAGAAAATAAATATTGCTAGGTTGCTAGAATGAATCCTAAGACAATTATGCTTAAATGAT
>JBCBVN010000509.1:0-2447 GCA_039817625.1 Bacteroidota bacterium | reverse complement strand
GGCTGTATTCCGTATTAATACTTTGAAAACTGCTGTTTTGAGGGGACATGGTGGCTGAAGGCGATGGATTTAGCTTAGATAGCATTTTTGTAGAGAAGTATGCTGACGAAGTAATACTCCAAATATTCAGAGAAAATATAGGAATTCGCAGCGAATACTCTATAGAAGACGTGCGAAGAGCCTCTATAAAAGCACTTCGCAATGGTTGCGATGAAAAGTATGTAGGACACATTCTAGAGTTGGCGCAACTTGTGGAGGAAGAATCATTAAGAGAGAGTAGGTTTTCTAGTATAGGAGCACTAGAACAAGAGCGTTATAGAGAAATTTCACTTAGTTTGCTTAATGCTTCTCTACAGAGCAAGCATGAGAATAACCGTCAAAAGCTTCGGCATTGCTTTGAGGCTAACTGTCACTACATAAACATGGATTTTGTTGAAGTCCAATTCTTTGCCATTAGCCAACAGCTCAATAGTAGTAACTCGGAGATGGCAAGATATTGGACTATCGGCCTCAATTACTTGAGTGACTTTCTGATTGATACTGAATTAGGAAATAGACGTGTCAATCTTGAAATGGCTGATAAGAATAATGTTTTACTTCTTATTTTTTATCAAAGAAATGATCTGTTTCTAGAAGCCTGTGAAGCATTTTTGAAAAGAAGTCTAATTCTTAAGAAGAAGACCTGGGAAAACCGCAGCGACAATATTGAGGAATCCATCAAGTGCCTAGATGCATGTCTGGGAACTATTGATGGCTATTCGTTGAGTGGAGAAAGAATTGACCAGATAAACGCTGAAGCATGTGTAAGTATTGGCGAGCTTTATCTGCATAGAGAGAAGGGTGTCAAGGAAGAAAATATAGAAATTGCAATTACCCTCTTTTTAGGTGTTTTGCCTAGTCTCGAAAGAAACAAAGAGTGGCGAAATTGGGCGGCCTTGCAAAATTATTTGGGGTTAGCCTACAGAGATAGAATCTCAGGTATAAAGACAGAAAACTGGTTAAGGTCCGAGCACTATTTCAGTCAGGCAATTAATGTGTTTGAGAAACACAACAGCATTATTGAGCTTGCTTTTCTTCAAGCAAATTTAGGAAATCTATATCTGGATAAGTGGCGTGGAGAAAATCTCAAGGACTTAACGGTTCTCCAAAAAGCAATTGAGTTTCTAAATTTAGCACTTTCTAATTTCCCCTATGAAGCTTCTGAAAATCGCTCTCAATTACTCTCAGAGATAGGCGACGCTTATCGCTTAAGCTATTTGAATGGGGAGATAGATGACTTCACTAACTCGGTCAACTCTCTAAGTATGGCATTAGAATGTTGTTCTAAAGATATTTCTCCTAGATTATGGGCAGGAATCAATCAATCTTTAGGTCATCTGTTTTTGGAGAAAAGCACAGGAGATCGTTGCGACCAATATGAAAATGCCATTCGTTTCCTGACTAATTGTCTTCAGGTGCACACCCCAAAAAATGAGCGTTTAACCTGGATTGAGTCTTGCAATCTACTCGGTCTTGCATATGCAAATAGAGTTTCAGGCAATCCAAAAGAAAACATAGAGAAAGCGGTTTCTCTTTACAAGGCTGCTTTACAGGCAATCGAGGATGCTGATGATCCTTCTTTGAGTATCCGAATCAAACACAATTTGGGCATCGCATACTCTGAAGGGAAAACTTCTCGAAAAAAAAGTGATTCTGCTGAAGATGTCAAGTTTAGTGAGTACCACATAGGAGAGAATCCGTATCTTGACAAACTACTTCAAGTTTCAGAGGCTCCAGAAATAGGGGGGGATCTTGAGACGGCTATTATTATGCTAAGAGAAGTGAGATCCTCTCATTATGCATCAGGGTATGCTTATGGCTGGGGCTTAGCATCTATCAATTTGGCAAAGTTTCTCTTCAAGCGAAAGCATGGAACGAGAGGGGAAGACATAACCGAGGCTTATTCGCTTCTACAGGACTCTTTGAGAGTATTCACACCAAGTTTCATGCCCCATTTATTTTTTCAAGCACACTACTTTCTTGGACGTGTTTGTTTGGCTGGTTCAACATTACAGCAGGACTTTGAAAATAAACAAGAGGACATCCAATCAGCTATTTCCCATTTCAAGGAAGGTTTGAAGGCTGACAGCGAAAATAAATTTTCGGATCTTCATCTAGATAGCCTAAAGTTTTTGGGATATTCATATCTCAGGTATGCTGAACTCTATCAAGAGTATACAGAAGATCGAGTTGCACAAGAGAGCCTTTCAGATCTTGCTTGTTCATGTTTTGAGAGTGCAATCGATTTCTTGGAAACAACCAGAAATGATGTGGCATTTACTCAAGGTGAAAAAAATAGAATTTCAGAGGATGGGCAGAATTTTTATGAGCTTATAATAGATACTTGCATAGCGATGAATCGACCGATAAAAGCATTTGAGTATGCTGAAAGGAGTCGAATTCAAGAT
>JBCBVN010000508.1:0-2405 GCA_039817625.1 Bacteroidota bacterium | reverse complement strand
CGATCTTTCCCAGCCGTCGTTGCCAGCGCGAATGTCTGCCAAAACATCCTTGGAGAAAATGTAAAAAAGACTGGAATCAGCACCGCTGATGTCTACAATTTGGCCTGAGTCCAGCAGATGCCGGTACAGAAACTTAACCTCCTCTAATACCGGCAGCTTCGACCCCGTCATCAGTTCAGGGCTTCCTTCTTGCTGAGCCGGATAAACATACATCTTGACATGGCGGGTGAATATTTCTCCAAATGCAGCCAGTATTCGTCCATCTCGATTTTGGGCATACTTATCCGATATCAATTGTAGCAGATCCTGCACGCCCACCGCAATCCCGATTTTAGGCGCTTTATATTGGTTGAAATATTCTATCAGTTCGTTGTACTCTTTATAATTACTCAACAGTACGGAATGGCCTAGCGCATTGAGCAACTTGACCCGATCCAGAAAATCGCGCTCGTCTAATTCTTGTCCAGCCTGAAGATTGTCTATGGTTAGTTCTGTGAGCAAAGCCGATTTGCTAGGTTCTACATCTGGCTCAGAACGAAACTGAGCATAGCTGGCCTTAAGCATATCTTCGTTGACCAAAGTCGCAGGACGGTAGCTTCCTCTGACCACCATTATCGCCTTTCGGTAAAGCGTTTCGCTGGCGTGTACCGGCCGGCCATTGGCGTTAAACATCGCGAGATCAGTCAAGCCTTCTTTAACGAGGTACAAACTCAGCAGTCTGTTGTCTACTTCAAAATCTTTCCCACTCAAGATGCAGGTATCGATGGCGATGCGTCCCTTCAGGCCATCTTGCAAGGATTGCACCAGAGCTTGTGGCTGATCATAATAGTAATAAGCGGCATAAACCATATTGACACCTAAAACCCCAATGGCTTGTTGCTGCAATTGGTTATCATTATCGAGCATGCGCACATGCAAGACCAGATCATTGGGCTCTGACTCCGGTTCTAGCTGAAACCGCAGTCCCAGCCAGCCATTGCCTCTAATGGTTCTGGCATAATTGATCGCAGCAATAGTGTCAGCAAACACAAAAAAGGTAGCCTCGGGTCGATCATGAGAGAGTCGTTCGATCATGAGCTTATACTCGTGGTCGAGCATCGTGTACACTCTAGATTCACAGACGTATCGGCCGCTGGGTTCAGCCCCGTAAATCTGATCGGAGTAGACCTTATCGTAGGCAGACATGGTTTTAGCGATGGTTCCAGCAGCAGCCCCTACCTGAAAAAAGTGTCTGGCCACTTCTTGTCCAGCTCCGATTTCGGCAAAAGTGCCGTAAATCCTGGGATTCAGGTTGATCTCGAGTGCCTTCTGTTCGGTCTCTAGTAAGTGGCGATCTGACATAGAGTTAAATGTACGGGTGTTTTTTGTTTTTAGCACCTGATAGAAGTGGTGATCATGTCTTTTGCACCCACCTGCGGAAGTCTAAAATTGAACCTCTCACTACTGCATAAACTCATGTAGCTTACTGACCATACCCTTGCATCCGGCAAAAAACGGGCTGCGCTGATGTATATCGGTTGGCTTAATATCGAGAACACGCCTGGTGCCATCCGTGGCCATTCCACCTGCTTGTTCGATCAGAAAAGCCATGGGATTAACCTCGTAAAGTAATCGCAACTTGCCATCGGGGTAACCCGAGAAACTGGGATAGAGAAATATCCCTCCCTTGATTAGGTTTCGGTGGATATCTGCGGCTAGTGCGCCTATATAACGCGACTTATATGGTCGGTCATCCTCTTCCTTTTGGCAGTATTTTATGTAGTCCTTTACTCCTTGGGGAAAGTGTACATAATTTCCCTCGTTGACCGAGTAGATATTCCCTTCCTCAGATTGTGTCATATTGGGGTGTGACAAATAATAGGTTCCCAAAGCAGGATTGAGTGTAAAGCCATGAACGCCCCGACCGGTAGAAAATACCATTATAGTGCTTGTTCCGTAAAGGATATAGCCCGCTGCTACCTGAAGATTGCCCGGCTGTAAAAAATCTTCGAGCGTGACTGGTGTACCAACCGGAGATACACGACGATAGATCGAGAAAATCGTAGCTACCGGAGCATTTACATCAATATTTGAGCTGCCATCCAGGGGGTCAATGAGGACTACATATTTGTTACTGTGGCGATTATCTGGCCCAGCAACGGTAATAAACTCTTCACTTTCCTCGCTAACCAAGCCGCAAACGATCTGCCGATTGACCAGGGTATTCACGAAAGTATCGTGAGCAAAAACATCGAGCTTCTGCTGGTCTTCTCCTTGCACATTGGTAGAACCTACAGAGCCGGTAATATCTACCAGACCAGCTTTGTTGGCTCGCTTACTCAATTCTATCAGGCTGGCGGCTAAAATGGTTAATCACGAGGTCAACAAAGCTGGTCTGGTAGATATTACCGGCTCTGTAGGTTCTA
>JBCBVN010000507.1:0-2488 GCA_039817625.1 Bacteroidota bacterium | reverse complement strand
TTCGCTACAAAATTTTGCAAGAATTGGTAAAGTTTTGAGCCATCCGGCTAGAGTGCACATTATACAAGCACTTCGACAAAAACCTGCCATACCATTTGAACAACTGGCTAGAAGTGTGCCGTTGCATAAATCTACTTTTTGCCAGCATCTCAGATTACTCAAAAAAGATGGCTTCGTCCAAGTTGTCAAATATGATAATGGACACAGCGGATATTCTTTGAATCTGTTAGCTCTGGAAGAAGCACTTATCGCTTTTGAAGATTTTGTTTCTGGTGAGGGTTTGGTCATGGAGTAGGTTGTAATATTTCAAACTTACGACCGGAAGATATTCGTAAAATTTGGTTGTATTATTTGAAACTTGCAACCTCAACACCTTCCTTAGATTATCCCAAAAGCTGGTTGTAATATTTAAAATTTACAACCAACCACTACCCCCCGACCCGCTCCCAAAACTCATCCTTGTAACCATCGCTGATCGGGATGAGACTCTCTCCCATCACAATCCTATTTCGCTCGATGTGATCAATCTTACTCATTGCGACCAAATGCGATCGATGTACGCGAACAAATTCGTTATCGGGTAAAATATTCTGGAAATGGCTCATGGTTTCCAGAGTGAGGGTTTTGCCCTTAGCGGTATAAATCGCTACATAATTGCCCAAACTTTCTAAGCGTACAATGTCAGACAAGTCTATGCGCACAGTCTGATGACCACTTTTCACGAAAATGTAATCGGGTCTGACAGCTGGAGTAGCTCCACTTCCTTCCATTTTAGTCCTTCGTTTTTTGACCTTCTCAACGGCTAGCAAAAAACGATCCAGGCTGATGGGTTTGAGTAAATAATCGACGACCTCAAAGTCGTAGCTCTCCAAGGCATACTGCTCATAGGCAGTCGTGAGTACAATATCATACTTAGCCTGAGTGATCTTCATCAATTGTATACCCGTCAGCTCCGGCATTTGAATATCGAGAAACAGCAAGTCGACTTCCTGCTCTCCCAGAAAGTGAAGGGCTTCGATTGGATTGGTAAAGGTCGAAAGCACCTCCAAATCACTACTGCGCTTAGCATACTCGGCCAGGAGTTTTCCAGCTAGCGGCTCGTCGTCAATGATGATACATTTGATCACGATAGTGCTATTTGTAGTTGAGCAATGTGCCTGCCTCCATCAATGCTGATTTCAACCTCTTGTTTATCGCCATACATCAGACTTAACCGCTTTTTGAGATTGACAAGGCCAATGCCGCCTATAGCGTCTTTTTGTTTTTCTTGGACCTCATTAGCAACCTGATAATGAAGCAACTGCTGACTGACCTCTAAGCTGATGGTGACCGACCTGCGCAAGTCGCCATGCTTGAAGGCATTTTCGATAAAAGTAATCAGCAATAAAGGGGGAACAAGGATGGACCGACGATCTTCATCTGGCAAGCTAAGTTCAATCTCGGGTTCAAAGTCATACCTCATTTTCTCCAGTTCAATGAAGTTGAGCAAGTGATCGATCTCTTGATGTAAGGGGACTTTTTCTGCTTGTTCATATAGACCATATCTCAACATGGTTGTCAGGCGCTCGATGGCCTGGAGTGCCTGATCAGATTTGATGAAAAACAAGCTATAAATGTTATTCAAACTGTTGAAGAGAAAATGTGGATTGATCTGAGACCTTAAAAAGGCCAACTCCGTCTTTTGGTTTTCGATCAGCAAAGACTGCCGATCTTGCTCGACCTGCCGGGTTCTTTGCAGTAGAAACACGATAACACCAATGGCCCCGTGCAAGACCCAGTAATACAGGTTGTCTAAGTAATAATCCAGATAGCTGATATCTCCGGAGTAATTGCGAAAGCCAATGGTGACTGGCGCTATAACTTCTTCTAAAAGATACCTGAACGCAACGGCTACCATCGATGCCAATAGCAGACCTGAACCCACTACTGGCCAAGGCCTTCGATGGAGCCGAGTCAGTACGAGGTAGGGTCCAATGGCATAACCAAATAGTATGCCAAAACTGATCAGCGACAATCCGATTTCCTCTGGCCTCAGGAGCTGACTAATGGTCTCCCAATCGCGCCGTAGCAGTATTTCGCGCAGCCAGTAGTAGAACACGCAAAAAATCAGATGCCAGACTAGTACTTGTGAGGTCTTTGGCTTCATATTCTCAGCTCAAAACTAAGGTAAAAGCAGGGCTGGCCGAGCACTGAATATGTGAACCTGCGGTTTCGATGGATAAATTGAGAAATACAGTTGATGAATAATAAAAATCGCGATTAAAGGCATTCATCAATCGCTTTTAGGCATTCGCGTATTTGAGTTGAGCAGCTGGCTAATCCGCTCCATTATTGTGATCAAATACCGCTTACAATGAAAAATGTACTGCTCTTCCTCGCTTTATTGATTTGCCCGATCGCCAATGCACAAGACACCGCAGTCACTCGAGATCAGATGGCTCAAGAACTTGAAAAAACACAGCGCTTGCTGGAGATATATCACGTGAAT
>JBCBVN010000506.1:0-2503 GCA_039817625.1 Bacteroidota bacterium | reverse complement strand
TGGAATGGGAGCAGCGTAGCGGAGATAACCCGCAACCGTATCTGTCTCCGGTATTCATTTCTACTACGAATACCAATACTACGGCCAATAGAAACATGAGGCTGGCGGATCTCAATAATGTAGATATCGTTTTGACTTCAAACAAGGATCTATGGTCTCGTTGCCCTGTCATTGAAACAGCAAGTCCGTTTTATGAAGGATCTGGTGGTTTCTTGGACTCAGGAAACCCATTATTTACTCCTGCAGGTTTTGAGCCTCAGCAGGAAGAAGGCGAAGAGTACATCATGTTTGATCGTCGCTTTGCTCCTTCAACTACGCGCGATGCACAGTCAGACAATCCTAATCTACCGGCAATTGATCCTGATGCAGAGGAAGAGGGTTACGGCTGGTTCCCTGGCTATGCGGTAGATGTAGAAACTGGACAAAGACTACAAATGGTCTTCGGTGAGAACTCTATCTACGATGGTCGCACAACAGACGAAGGACTTGTCCTTCCAAGTAATGGTGCAGATATGGTTTGGAATCCCTCATCAACCCTTGTGATAGATGATCGCACTGTCAGACCTACTATGGCTAATTTCGAAGCAGGTGGTCAGCACTACTTCTACGTTACGCAACTAGAGTACGATGGAGGAGAAACCATTGGCGACAGGCTTGGTCATACTTCCAGTGCAGTACCTCTGCGTAAGGTGGACCGCAGAAGAGGTATTCCTCAGATTACCTGGGCTGCTTTCCCCATTCTCACACCGGGCACTCAGCTGTTGTCATACGCAGACGGTCTGATTCCAAACGATGCGCGTATTAGTCTACGGGTAAATAATAGCTTCGGTGTATCAGAGGATAATGAAGTCAATAATGGTTATCCGACCTATCAGTTTGATCTCAGCGAGGTTATGGCTACCGAACTGGACAACGTGGGCGTCGAGAATTCGCTGGATATGATTAATGTGGTACCCAACCCATATTATGGCTTCAGCGCGTACGAAGACACTCAGTTCGACACTGAAGTGAAAATTACTAACCTGCCCGCAAAGTGTTTAGTAACTATTTACAGCTTGGAAGGCCAGTTCATCCGCCAGTATGACAGAGATGAACAGGAAATCATGCTTCGTCGAGGAATTGGTGGACCAGATCGGGCGCTACAGACTCGTCAGATCAACCCAGCACTTACCTGGGATCTGAATAACTTCAGAGGCATTCCTGTGGCCAGTGGCGTATATCTAATCCATGTTTCTGCTCCAGGTTTAGGAGAACGGACGCTCAAATGGTTTGGAGTTAATCGCCAATTTGATCCATCTGGACTGTAACTCATCTTATCATGGTATCTGGCTGATCTGATTATCAGCCAGATACCTCTGCTTTATTTTAAATTTTGTGGAATGCTTAAGTTTTACACTACTAGTTTACTAACCTTTGTTGCAACACTACTCGTTTTTGGCGGTAATCCAGACAGGCAAGGCGAAGCTGGGGCAACCCAACTCTTGCTAAATCCTTACGCTCCCTCTGCAGGCCTTCACTCGCTGAATACATCTAGTGTTTCAGGTGTAGAATCCATGCGAATTAATATCGCTGGATTGGGTAGGGTGAAAAAAAGCGAGGTGATGCTTGGCTATGCCGACTATTTGAGCGGCTCAGATCTTGGATTGCAGGCTATCGGACTAGCTTCCAAATTGGGAGAGTCAGGTACACTCGGTTTCAGCATCATGACCGTTGATTTTGGAGATATTCCAGTGACTACAGACCTTCAGCCAGAAGGGACTGGAGCCAACCTGAACCTGAGTTTCCTGAATATAGGCATCGGGTATTCCCATGTCTTTGAAAACAAAGTCTCTGTAGGCGTATTGCTCAGATTGGTTAATGAATCTACATCAGACGTAGGAGCGTTTGGCTTTGCAATCGATGCTGGTGTTCAATACTTCGTAGGAGATTACAACGAATTCAAGTTCGGCGTGAGCCTTCGCAATATCGGTTCGAGGATGTCTTATGCCGGTCAGGGTCTTTCTCAGGCAGCTGATAGCCCAGATCCACGAGACCCGATTCAGCTAACGTTTGAGCGCAGAGCTGCTGGCTTCGAAATGCCATCAGTGCTTGATATTGGCGCTTCTTACGATATTCTGACTGATAACCGATTTGCTACAGACGGTGATGATCACCGCTTGACCCTTTACGGGAATTTCACGGCTAACTCTTTCAGCCGGGACCAGGTGGGCGGTGCCATCGAGTACAGTTTCCGCGAGCAGTTCACCCTACGTGGTGGCTATCGCACAGATATATCAGATGAAGAAGGTATTCAGCCATCTTTGTACTCTGGTTTGAGTGCAGGAGCTACTGTTGCTGTTCCATTTAGCCGCGAGAACCGCGATGTCGGATTTAGTGTAAGCTACGCTTACCGCGAGACGAATGTATACAGCGGCACACACAATTTTGGTCTGGGCTTTACATTCTAAAGCAGGATCATAAGATACAGGGGCGGCTCGACTAAGTAAGTTTTGAGTCGCCCCGG
>JBCBVN010000505.1:0-2524 GCA_039817625.1 Bacteroidota bacterium | reverse complement strand
CGCAAACAGTTTGTAATACAAACATTTTTTTTATGTAAACCTATTGCTTATGTTTGCGTATGCTTAACCAAATCACGAGTTATGTATAGAATTAAAATTAAATTAAAAGGAGGTACTAAGGAGTATGAGTCTGCCAAGTCTAATCCGACAGGGCGTGAACTCCTCCAAGAACTAGGGCTAGCCCCAGCAGAAGATTATGAGTTATTTATGAAAATAGCTCACCGGGAATTTGAGCCCATTCAACCTGATGAAGTCGTTGATCTAACTAAACCAGGCATTGAGTTTTTTCAACTTAGAAGACGATTGGAGATCACCTATGAATTTGACGATGAAGTCGTCTCTTCCTATGAGTGCTTTGTCACTCCTGCACAACTTCTTTTAGAGAATGGGTATGATCCTGAGAAATTCTATCTCAAAAAGATTGAGGGTAGAAAGGAGATTAACTATAAGCGTGATAAAGATGCGCCTCTCTCCCTTCGTAATGGAGATAAGTTTATTTCTTTCAAAGAAGCTGCAACCCCTGTCGCATGAGTGTTGGAGCAGTAGAGATGGAACGTCAGCTTCAAGAGCTGGGATACACTACAGAAAGGCCCATACCAACCATGGTAGCCTTTCTGTTTAAAATCTCTCACGGGAGGTTTCGAGGCAAGGAAGTCTACATTGCATTGGATGCACAGCATTTTCCCAATGTAGCACCTCATGGTCCTTATTTTAAACCTCAGATTATTCGTGAAAGTGGTAAACCTCACCCATTAGGGGGAATTCACTATCAGAATAAGCCGTCATCGGAATGGGAACATTGGAGTAGACCGATCCCAAATTGGGAACAAACAGACAAAACCATGAAAACATATTTAGCCTATATCAGAACTATACTTGATTTCGAATGAGATACAGTGTCGCGCTTTCTGAAAAGATCAATCAAGTGCTGACGGATCATTTACTTCAGCACGCTGAGCAAGAGGATCTGTGTTTTGCTCTTTATAACCCAGCCACTGGGCACGATAGAATCAATGGTCTCATAAAAGAGGTCATTCTACCTGAAGAAGGGGAGAGAAATCTCCATGGTAATGTAAGTTTCAATGCTGATTATCTGGATAGGGTAGCAGCCCTTGCATTAGAAAAAGAATTAGGCATCTGCTTTTTACATAGCCATCCCGTACCAGGCTGGCAGGGCATGAGCCAAGCTGATATTGCAGCGGAACAGATGCTAGCACCACGCATAAAAGCGTTAACGGGTCTGCCCTTACTGGGGATGACGGTAGGAACGGATAATAGTTGGAGTGCGCGGTTTTGGATCAAGACCCATAAAAAACACTATACACTCTCATGGTGTGATTCGGTACGTGTTATGGGAAAAAGATTCCGCATCTATTATGCAGATCATATTTATCCTGCTCCTGAAAGCACAGAGGAATTTACGCGTACAGTCTCTGCCTGGGGAGATGCACAACAAGCCGATTTAGCGCGTTTAAAAGTAGGAATCGTTGGATTAGGAAGTGTAGGCGGTATTCTTGCCGAGACCTTGATGCGAACAGGAATCCGACAGATCAACTTGATTGATTTTGATTGTATCAAGCGAACAAACCTAGATCGGTTACATGGATTATCTAGAGATAGCATAGGCCGCTTAAAAGTTGCTGCCTACCAAGATTTTCTGTATGGAACCAGAATTGATGATCACTATCAACTTCAAAGCTATCCCTTTAGTATCATTGAAGAAGAAGGGTTAAGGGCAGCACTTGACTGTGATATTCTTTTTTCTTGTGTGGATCGTCCATTAGCTCGCTATTACCTTAACCAAATAGCATATGCGAATCTCATTCCGGTGGTCGATGGGGGGATTGATGCAAGCATGAACAAAGGAGGTACAAATATTGGCCAAGCCCGATGGAAAGACCATGTGGTTTGCCCTGGTAGGAGATGTCTGAAGTGCTTAGGTCAATTTACATTGGAAGATGTTTCCTTAGAAATATCAGGGAATTTAGAGAATATCCATTACATCCAGGGGTTACCAAAAGATCACTTCATTCACCGGGGAGAAAATGTTTTCATTTTCAGTCAAGCCGCTGCCAATCAAATGGCACTGCAATTTCTATCTTTCTTTTTATATCCCTGCCGAATGTCCTATGGCCCGCGTGAGACAAACTTTAGTACAGGAACGACCTCACATGAAGATGATTTCCATTGTGATGATGGATGTGACACTCACACATATGAGGCGATGGGCGATAAGATGAATCAGGATCTCATTCAAGAACATCTCATTGCATCAGAATCTCGAGCTACTGGGCTACAGCATGAACGGGTATTTCAGAAATTGAAAACGGCTTAAATGAATATTTTTACATACTTATAATACCTAAAGTATTACCATGGAATACTTTGGACATCTCTTAGTAAAAAAGAAACAAGACCAGTAAATATGTCTGTTTACTATTATATCAGGATAAACAGATAATCTTTAATGATAGAAGGGAAATACGCTAAGTATTCCCCTTCACTTTTTTCTATTTTACTAAGA
>JBCBVN010000504.1:0-2544 GCA_039817625.1 Bacteroidota bacterium | reverse complement strand
TCTGCTCGCCATATCCTGGTCCATGTAGCGACGAGTACCGGGCGATAGCCAGTAAGCTCTATCAGACCAGCCACCGCCTTTGAATACGCGGCTGTCGTTGCTAATCAGCGTGTGGTTATCTGTATCGTAGAAAGCTTCACTCTCCTGGTCACCATCCAGGTAATCCAGCGGACGACCAGAACGATAGTTGTCACGTAAAGCAGCTTCTTCATCGGTTACGTACTCGTAGCGAATACGGCCCAGACTATCCTTTGGAGCTGGACGACCATCTTCATCGCGAACCATATTTTGGAATTCGTTACCTCGGAAAGGGTTCAGGTCGTGGTTCTGAACATCGCTCAAAGTCATGGTTGTCAATGGACGATAAACGTCAAGTACCCATTCGTTGACGTTTCCGGCCATGTTGTACAAACCGAAATCGTTTGGATAGTTGTTGCGCACGTCGATTGGGAATGGAGCCTGATCGTTTGGATGACCAGCAATACCCATATAGTCACCACGACCACGCTTGAAGTTAGCGTACATCAGACCCTGATCGCGGTCACGGCGCTGGTAGCGCATGCTTGTTCCGCTCCATGGATAGATTCTACGGTCTGTATAGTTTTCGTCCTGCTCATTTTCCTGAAGACCCTGTAGGGCAAGAGCAGCATACTCCCACTCTGCCTCAGTTGGCAGACGGAAGCTAGGCTGTAGGATACCGTCTTCGAAACGAACAGCCCGCTCTTCTCCGGTTCTTGCATCAGTCAGGCCTTTGCGAACATCACCCTGATACTGGCCGACCAGATAAGCCTCCGTGTTGAAAACATCGTCATCCTTCTGCTCAGGAGATGGGTTCAGGATACCCCGATCAATGAGGATGGCCTCATTTACGCGGTCAGAGCGCCAGCTGGCATACTCATTAGCCTGAATCCAGGTTACTCCCACTACGGGGAAAAAGTCATAAGAAGGGTGGCGGAAGTACGTCTCTACCAGCGGCTCGTTGAAAGCCAATTCTTCACGCCAAACTAATGTATCTGGCAGTGCATCGCGGTAAACTTCTGGATAACTATCGCCGTATACTCGACGAATCCAGTATAGGTATTCGCGATAGTCAATGTTAGTCATTTCCGTTTCGTCCATGTAGAACGAAGAGACCGTCACTCGTCGGGGTACGTTATCCCAATCGTAGGTAACATCTTCTTCCGTGTATCCCATAACGAAAGTACCGCCGGGAACAAGCACCATATTTGGTGGTGTTTCCTGACCTTCGTAGTCGTCTACCTTTTCGAATCCGCCCCAGTCGGCGTCATTGTATGCCCAGCCTGTAGTGGCAGAGCGTTCTTTCTTACCACAAGAGGCAAGTACGAGCGCCAGCGTAAGAATGGTAAGCGCTTTAAAAGTATAATTCATCTTCCCTTTACCGAATTGAGTTTGCGAATTTGAAGCGCCAAATATAAGGGCTACTTGGCGGTTGTCGGTAGCCGATGTACTGTTATATCGTATTATCGACCTAGAGTAGTTGCATGTTTCTTAACCCAAGTAGGGTGATTCCTATTGTGTTTGGGTTGTTAAAATTGCAAATCTAATGAGATTCAGGCCACAAAGTTCAGGCAAATAGGCTCTTCCCTTTCAAGTGTCAGGATGAAAACAGACCTTTGCGCTCATGAATCGACCACCGAATTCATCTAATAGACCACCCGAACATTTGCTCGGCCCCATCCGAAGCATCTATCGTCGCCGAAAGCAGTTGCTGCTACTGGCCGTCGGAACTTTTGTGCTGACTTTTTTAGTCACCAAGCTCTTTATTCCCGACTATTATGAGGCCACGACCTCCTTTATAGCCCTCAGTCCCGACCAGTCATCGCCAGAGCTCTTTTTTGGTGGCCAGAACAAACCGCAGATTTACGGCAACTCCGATGACATCGATCGATTACTTGCGATCTCAGAGAGCAACGACCTGGTCGACTACATGATCTCTACATTCAAGCTTTACGAGCATTACGGCATCGACAGTACCAAGCGCAAGGCACCTGTCAGTGTCCGACGTGAGTTTTTCTCGCTCTATGAAGTGACCAAAACTCCCCGCGATGCTATCGAGATCAGTGTATTGGACACCTCTCCACAAGTATCTGCTGAGATGGCCAATGCCGCACGAGAACGCATAGGTTTTCTCAGCCGGGAACTACAGCGCAATGCACAAGGTACCACCATGGAAACCCTGCGTCAGCAGGTAGACATCAAGCGAGCACAACTCGCCGAACTGAACGACAGTTTGGCTACCATTAGAGAAACCTCAGGCATTTACAATCACGTAGCTCAATCCGAAACCCTGGGCGAAATGGTTAGCGCCAAAGACCAGCAGATTGTCTCTCTTCAGGCAATCGTCTCCACTTATGAAGATTTAGGTACCCGGGCAGCCCGAGATAGTGTCGTCAAATACAGTGCCAGGCTTGAAGGCGTTCTGCAAAGTAAGCTGGTCCTGGATAGTCAACTCGTACTGCTCAATGGCGCCATGTCTGTTATCGAAAATCTCAACTACGACCGGGCCAATCTCAACAGCCAGAT
>JBCBVN010000503.1:0-2558 GCA_039817625.1 Bacteroidota bacterium | reverse complement strand
GTTGCAAGTAGGGCTTGACCTTGATCCTCTTTAGGACCACCGAAAGAAAACTCAAACCCTTGGGCACTCGCCAACACGGAGGTTAGGCAGGTGATCGATATCACCATACATAAGCGGGCAAAAAGCCTACGGTATGCATTGGTTCTGTTGATCATGCTAGGTCGCTTGAGGTCGCTTCCGTTTGCTTGCATTACAAAAGTGCAGCGAGAATAGAGGTAGGACAAAGACATAAACATGATATTGTTGAGCAATTTAGCGTATTTTCGTAAGTGTTTTTAGTACCCGACCTGCGGAAGTACCCTATTTTACTAGACTTTCGCAGGTGGTAGACCAAACACATTTGTTGAGTAAAATTACTTATACTGAGGTGAAAAAAAGTGCGAATGTTGCTATTTATCGGTCTCTTGACAAAGCCGAACGCCGCGAATTGGGCAAATGGCTGGAGTCTCCGGTGCATAATCAGCGCGAGGATGTACGCGATTTACACCACTATTTATTGGGTGGAGATCGATTGTATAAAGAGTCTGCCTTAAGTAAAACGCGCGTATGGAGGCGACTGTTTCCCGACGAGTTGTATGATGATGCGCGCATGCGGCAAACCCTGTACTTTCATCTGAAGTGTGTAGAAGAGTACCTGGCCTATCAAGAATGGCGCAAGGACGACATCACACCTTATCTGGCGCTGGGCACTCAGCTGCGCCACAGAAGGCTGGACAGGCATCTGACAAAAAACTTGCGCCGGTTGAGTAAACTACAGGAATCTGGCCCTTACCGCAACGAAGCTTTCTTCAGGAACGAATACCTACTCAGGCAAGAGCACTACACCTACCTGGCTACCCGACAGCGGACTAAGGAGCTCAACCTTCAATCGGTTGCCGATGCCTTAGATCAAGCCTATCTGATAGAAAAGCTGAAAGTGGGATGCCGTATGCTATTTCACCAGACGGTGAGTAAGACAACCTATGAGACCAATATGCTGGCTGAGGTCATGAAAGAGGTGGAACAGCGCGACCTTACACATATCCCCGCCCTGGCCATATACTACTATATACTCAAGGCCATACAGTCTACCAATGATGACCAGCAGTACTTTGCTACCCTGCGCGATACCGTAGCCGAACACGGCAAGCTGCTACCCAGCGACGATATTCGGGAGGTCTATCTTATGGTCATCAATTTATGTATCCCAAAGATCAATGCTCGCCTGAAGGCTTACGAGCGCGAATCTTTCGAATGGTACAGACAGGGTTTTGCGGAAGGCATTCTCACCCCCAACAATCAAATCACCCAATACACCTATATGAACGCCGTCTTTAATGCGCTAAGACTGGGTGAATACGACTGGGTGGCCGAGTTTTTGGAAGATTATAAAGAGATGCTCGACGCCAACTTCAGGCAGCAAACCTACCTGTTTGCCAAATCGCGTTTGCATTTCAGCAAGAAGGAGTACGAGGAAACAATGGGCATATTGGTCCGCATAGACTTCAACGATGTTTTGTATAATCTGCTGGGTAAAACCATGCTGCTGCGCATCTACTACGAGGAACAGGAATACGATGCACTCGACAGCTTGCTGGAAAGCTTCGGTACCTACATACGCCGCAAAGAACTGACCGCCAACCACAAAAAGAACTTCGGCAACATCGTACGGCTTACCCGCCGCCTGGCTCGCCTGTCTGAGTTCGACGACAAGAAAAAGCGAGACCTAACCGAAGCCGTCCAAAACGCCAAACCACTCAGTGAACGAGCCTGGCTGCTGGAAATGTTGGAGCAGAAATGATGACTCCTCCGTTTTGGCGAGAGCTTTCAGCCTTCGGCATCGGCGAGACAACTCCCTTCGGTCGCGGGATTTGCTCGCCTATCGGCTTCGCAGGGATAACTCGGGCCTTTGGGCCCGAATGGGATTTGCGTGGGCTATCGCCCAACACTGTGATTAGCTCCCTACGGTCGCTGTGACTCTAAAGTATAATGGGTTACTTTCTGTCAAGCACTGCCTTTCCCGACGCACGAAAGCGAGTTTATCCCTATGCCGGCGATAGCCGCATAAATCACGCGAGGCCTGGCCGAGTTATCCCGACTTTCGAAAGCCAGCTAATTCCAATGAGCGAAAGCGAGTTAATTACTATCTTTGCGCCCTCAAAATTTACATGTAACGATGTCTGCATTAGCAAAAATTCGCAACAATCCGCTTTTGGTTCTAATCGTAGTAGGTTTAGGTACCGGCCTTTTCATCCTTATGGATATGACTGCTGGTCAGAACCTGGGCGGTGGTGCTGTAGGTCCAGCTATGGGCGCAGTTGGTGATCGCGAGATTAGCCGTCAGGATTTCGAGCGTACAAAGGCTGCTGTATTTAACGGTGGAGATGATCTTCAAAACCGGGAGAACCTTTGGGGTTTCTACGTAACCGAGGCTATGATCCTCAATGAAGCTGAAGCGCAGGGTATGGTAGTTCCAGAAATCTTCGAATGCCGGGCCAATCTGGCGAGCTTCGATCGCATCTCGGATAGTCCTGCTTCCACCTTCCACTATTGGGCGATACTGCTCGAGAATCGCAGGG
>JBCBVN010000502.1:0-2578 GCA_039817625.1 Bacteroidota bacterium | reverse complement strand
ACTTATCTTTAGTTGGTACCTACATCTATTATAGCGATGATTGGTACCAACTAAAGATAAGTTACTAAGAGGTATTAATGGTTCAGATCCGTAGTAAACATTGCCATCTGAATCAACTTGAACTGGACCATCAATCAATTGAATGCTATGATCATAGGGCATATACTCATGTACCCAACCATTACCTAAATGCGCTGGATGAGAGAGATCGTAGAAGAAGTGATGCATTTGATCATCTGCTTGTCCGCGGTAGAATAAATGTTGCGTACCGTTAAGCTTAACCGCATCCATGGACCCACAAGCTGAACTCACCAAGAACTTATCATTCCCCCAATTCCAATCAATAACATCATGATTCCAGTTTGTTCCATCAAAACCAAAGGATTGAATTCTTCCATCATTGCCCCTGTAAAACACTTTATGCCCATCGGCTGCGACAACATTGCCACTGACCCTGGCGTTCGGATCCATAGCCCCTGCTTCCATGTGCAAGTTTAAATGCACCCAACCATTATAAAGCGCGTTCGGGTGGGAAGGATTCCAAAAAAAGTAGTGCATCAGATCATCCTGACCACGATAGAAGACGCGGTTTCCGCCTTCTGCAATTGATGCGACATCAAGTGACCCACAATCTAAATGCACTTTAGTACTTACACCCATTTCTGCTTCTATAACCAGGTCTACAAAACCATGTTGCCAGCCACCTCCTGGGCCTTCCGAATTTTTGTAATAATAATTTTGTAGTGTTCCATCTATACCTGGGTAGAATACCTGATTATTTACACCTACCACAACATCACCGTAAACATCCCAGGAACTATTAGGTCCCCCGCTGGCGATATTACCTAAATTATGAGTAACAATGTTGTTGATATCACCATTAGCGAAATAGGAATAGATCATCTGGTTATTGATGTCGCGAAAGAACAGATTATTCCCTTCACCGGCAGCAATAGCTTTAGGGCTTGCGTTTGCTTGATAGGTAGATGTTGACCGGACTTCATACTCCTCCATATAGTCGGAGTCCCATGTGGTATCGTCTGCTATATCCCACGATGTTTTATTATAGACCCTTACATAGTCTATAAGGAATTCAGCCTTCTCAAAGTTAGTTTCGGGCCTAAAGGCGTGAGCATAAAGGTTAAATCTTAAATCTGGTGCACAACTCCAAACCTCAAACCGAGTCTCCGTTTTCATTTCTATTCCATCGAAGAAAACAGATATCTGATCTGGCGTCCATACCATTTGTAAAAGGTGCCACTCATCAGATAGATTGCGCTGAAATTGGTGGAAACTGACACAATCGGATACTATTTGATAGGCTGAACTATTTGGATCGTAATTAGGATTTTGATGAAAACCCGGTGATGTTTCACCACCTGTCCAATCAATGAAGCCACTCGAGAATTTATTTAAATCGATGAGTTCAAGTACATCAAATTCATCAGACCCAGTGTAAAGCCAAAAAGCAGGCCAGGTATTATCCACGGTAGGAAACTTAAACCGGATTTCGTACATACCATAGTAAAATCCACCGTAGTCAGTGGACGTACACCCTTGATGTTCTGCAAAATCATTAATGCCATTAAGTGGAGTGCCATTAATACCGTCATTAATAACCTCTTCAACGATTAGTCCCCCTGTTTTGTAACGATACTCGTCAGGTATTGGGGTCGATGCGTCACAGGGTAATCCATTATACAGGAATTGATCTACAACACCATTGCTATCAGAGTCTATACATTGATCAAATACAGGACTTGGTAAGCGTTCTGCGGTGAAAATCAGATAATCATTTTCCGTGTCAAAACTGATTTGACCTTCTTCAACTATGTTGCCTTGGTCACGGCGCGTGTCGTCTAATTTATATCTTCCGGTAATTTCAAGGTCAGAATAGGTAGAATAGGAGTCAAAGTTGTCTTCCCAAACAGGAGTTCCCCATACTGACTCATCGAGATTTAGCTTGGCTTGAGAGAATAAAAGGCCTGGCAGGAAAAACACCAGTACCAATAGCGCTTTAAAGAAATACTTCATTAAGAAATGAGTTTATACCTATTGTTTAATGAATAAATGAAAGTTGTGTCACTAAACATTGCATCCACCTTACAAGAGGTATGATTAGGTAATATATTTGAGCCATCCCAGCTCTTCGCTTCAGCGAAAATCCAGGATGACTCATCTTGAAAACTTGTTAGAGGTTTATTCTACGACGAAGGTTTTTTCCCATGAGGCCTTGTCATTATCCGATAGGAAAGAAATGTAATAAACACCTGCTGGCAGCTTTGTGCAATCAAGCTCAACAATGGATACTTCGTTCACATTTTGGATATGGCAAATGGCGCCTAGGGTATTAATAATTCGCAGCTCTCCTATTAGGTTCATCTGATCACCGGCCTTGACCATTAAGGTATTTGATGTGGGGTTTGGGAAAATGGTAATTTCTTCACTATTGATTGGTTCAGCTGAAATGGACTTATTCGTGAGCATTGGGGAGTCTTGAATAGAGCCAGTCCCTCCGTCGCTATGTGTTTGAAGATAAAAATTTTGCTCTGTTTGGTCATTGACTAAATCCATACTA
>JBCBVN010000501.1:0-2593 GCA_039817625.1 Bacteroidota bacterium | reverse complement strand
GGCATAGACCGACCGGTATCCGCCGGGGTGATCGATGTAAATGGCCTGCCCATATCCGCCAGGCGATACGATAATGCGGCTTACAAAGCCCGCTTCAACAGCACGTACGGGCGTGCCCACAGAAGCTCTGAAATCGATGCCTGCATGGAAGTGGTCAGTTCGAAGCTCACCGAATGTGCCCGTAACCAGCAGTGGGCCAGCGAGTGGGGGTTGATAGCTGGGGTACTGCGCCTTTAGATATAGACTTGCGCAGGTGGATAGCAAAACCAGAATGGGAAGAAACGCTCGCGAGATTACCATCATATTTTTTGTCCAGCCCAAAATTAGGAAAGAACTCATCTAAACTTATCACTCAACCAACTGCTCTACAGCAGACCACATGCGATCAAACTCGGCATAGCCTCGTGCTATAGCTACCATCTCGTCTCCCCGTCGAAAAATCACTGTGGGGTATCCTCGAACACCCCAACTGCGATTGAGCTGAAAGTCGCGGACAGTCATCGCTTTGGCCTGTTCACTCGCGAAGGTTTCTGTGAACTGCTCGAAGTCTATAGCTAACTCTGTACAGATCGGAGCATAAAAAGATGCTTCTTTAGGGTCATCGTTTAGCACATAAAAGCGGTGCTGTACCAGTTCAAAGAATCGGCTTTCCAGCTCCGGAGCCAGTTGTCTTGCAGCGACGACTGCACGGCAAGCGGGTTCGGTATCGTAGTCAAATTGCTCAAGATCAAAGAGCGATTCACCAAATGGTTGTCCGCTACGCTGATTGACTTCTTCCCAATGGTGTTTAAGGAAATTGCGAAAGTCTTCATTCCAGGCGTCTCCGCCACCTGGGCGCAAACCGCCCAGCACGATCCGATATGGAATGCCATTGGCCTCAGCAGTACTCTTAAGTTGGTTGAGGGCTGGGGAAATCCCCCAGCACCAGGAGCACATCGGATCACCTACGTAAATGATCTCGACATCATCTCTGAATGAAGGTGCCTCGACTACTTCTGACAAAGGTGCAGGCGTGCACAAACCAGTAGCAGGATCACAGTAGGCAGCGTCGGGTTTGATCATGTTTTGAGCATTGATTATCGGCAGAAAAAGAACTGCAGAGGATATGGTTAGGAAGAAGCGTCTCACCTGGGGAAAACCGGGCCTACGTCTCAAAAGTTGATAAGGCGTTGGACTAAAATATCAAAGCTCGAAATTCTATTTTTGCCCCTCATGCAGGTTCCTAAGATCAAATCGTATTTAACTCAGTATCGAGACTGGCAAATCAGCGAAGCTGGCTTGAGTTATCTCGCCTATTGGGAGACCCAGGCCAACTGGCAACAACACTTCGATCTGGAATCGACGGATCTTGCAGTCGTCTATGATCTTGCACTCAGCAGTCAGACTAGCCGAAGGCACTATAGCAGGCGCGCCTTTGAGCCAAAGGCCATCATGCTCGACATACTGAAACGCGAGCCCGAACTGGCGCGAGCCACTTTTGAAGACCTGCTCAGAGAAGGTCATACGCTGGATGGGCGACTGAGTCGTTTTGGCGTATTTATGGATGAGCTGTACGCCAGATACCGCGAAACGGTATCGGGAAGCCCCCTTTATGGCGACCATTTCCACGGCCATGACTACCAAATGCCCAGTTTGTATCTGGCTATGCAATACCCGGATCGGTACGTTCCCTACGATACCAACACCCTAATGGCCGTTTGCCAGCAGCTGGGTGCCAGAGACCAGCCCCAGGGTGCAGATCCAGTTCGGTTTATGAAGATTGCTAAGCTTTTGGATCGGTTTATCCAGCAGGAAGATGCTTTATTGGTACAGTATAGAGATCAATTTCTAAGGCCGGAAGACTACGATGGGGAGACTTTGCTGTTGAGCTGGCATTTTATGAAGTTCATTGCGGGCTCTACAGATTAGGGCAGAACCAATGGAATTTACATATAGAAAACATATATTTGAGAGCGTATTATTTTTTAAAACAAAAATTTGTTTATTATAGATCATAAAACTATTTTTACTGAGTGTAAGAAACTCTTACGGAAGGGCTCCTTGCGAAACTCTATTGAGGCTGTGAAAAAGCTTTCCAAAGTTTCTCACAGTTACCGCAAAGAGTGTGAGTACTTCATCGGTAAACTCAACGAACTGAATAGTCACGACCTGTATCAAACAATGGACGAGAAAAAACTAAAGATCGAAAAGAATAAGATGGATAAGAGGATTCTTGACTTGATGAATGAAATTGAAAAAGAATTTCTCGACTCTGGTTCGAATATTGTGGCTGATGGCATTAGTCATGAAAGTCTGTCTAAATCGAGAAGCAGTATTCTGATCGATCATGGAGATGGCAGTAAGTTTCCAAAGTTATCGTCTCCACTTGATCGAGATCGGATAGTGCCGAGACTTTTGGATCTCTGCAAGGACGTAATCTTAACGCAGCAATCAGTAACTGCTGTTAGAGACCGTATCAACCCTTACCTCCGAGAAACCAAATCACTCTGCGTAGAACTGCGCCGGCTCAACTCGGAAACAGTAGGCAGGTACAGAAAAAGTGATCTTGATTTCATCCTGACAAAAATTGATGCCTGTAAACGAATATCTGCTC
>JBCBVN010000500.1:0-2603 GCA_039817625.1 Bacteroidota bacterium | reverse complement strand
GTGTTTTGCTGTTATGAACCAAAATCCGAAACGACTAAACACGATGTCTCATGAAGATGTCCAAACGCTAATTGAGGTAGCAAAACTTGCAGAAGAGATTGATGTCGAGTTAAAGATAGCTCCATTCGAGAAATTTGTAGAACCTCCAGGCTCAGCAACGGAATTCTGTTTGGGCGGACCAGATTCTAACCAGAGAACGAAAATACATTTAGCTAACTTCCTACAAGAGATTCGCTTTAATCCATATATGCCTGGAGATCCGGAAAACATTGCAATTTTAATTCAAGGCCAAGAATTTCGATATGAGAAAGACCGAAGTGAGCATGCCATTTTGGCAAGAATCTATCCCGAGCCTAAGTCCCGTCCTGTGATTCTAGTCTCTGGTCAAACAGCGAAAAGTAACCGAGGTGCGGTGCATTACTTGATTGAGAACTATGACCGCGCTCTGAGGAAAAAATTCGGCAATGAAAAACAATTTTGTTTGCTAATTAAGTTGAAAGATCCCACAAGTTATGGATATAAGTCAGCGCGACTTGAGCGCGACCTGACCGGTATTGCCTTCAAGCCCCTTAAATAGAGGCAGCTTAAACATGAAAAAAAGCATTATAGTCTTTTCCAGCAGCTGGGGTTCACGGCATGGAGGTATAGACTCGTTCAATTATGACTTGTGTATAGCACTAGCAAATCTCTTGGTGTCTCGAAACTGGGACTTGAGTGTTGTTTGCATTCTTAACGAAGCAGGTAACTCGACTGGCAATGAGATGAGGGCAGCCGATTCGCTTGGAATAAAGCGTTATGCTATGCCTTACAGTAATGATTCAGAATCAGACAGGGAAGTGATTGTACCTTTTCTTTCTGGATCCAAAATAATGCCTGTCTGCACAGTAGGGCACGATGTTCATACAGGACAAAGAGCGATTGACATAGCAAAGCACTACAACATCTTGCCCGCTGTGTTTCACCATATGAATTATCGAGCATATAAATACAAGAATGAAAAATCAATTAAGCAACAAGAAAACGTATTAAGGAACTCCGCCGTCGTGTTTGCTGTAGGTCCTACTTTAGAGGACTCTGCGAAGTCAATTCTCACCGGATTTAAGAATGAAGAGTGCGTTAGGAGAATAGAGCCAGGAATTACGATTAGAAAAAGCATAGCAATCAGCCCGCCACCTAACTTTTCAGCGATAACATTGGGTAGAGTTAATTTAGAAAATGACTTAGTTAAACAAATAAAATTAGCTGTAGCAAGTTTTGGCAAAGCAGTCTTAGAGGAACAATATAGTATTAGAGAGAAAGAACCTTCTCTTACAGTCATTGGGCTTAATAGTAATACTCTGGAAGCAGATCAAACTTCGCTTCTAGAACTAGCAAAAAATTATGCAGAGCGCTCTGTATCAATTTGTCCGTGGCCATACACAAATGATCGCAAAGCATTGTTTGACGAGCTTACTAATAAGACTGTTTGTATGGTGCTCTCTTCATACGAAGGATTTAGCCTTGTAGGGCTAGAAGCAATAAGTGTTGGAGTTCCACTTATAATTTCCCAGAATACTGGTTTATATAGGGCAATAGACAAATATTTGGGAGGGAGCGGCATTGGTTGTTTATACCCTGTTGACGTTTCAGCCGATGGAAGCATTGAAAGTGACTTGCCGGGTATCGTAACACAGCTCAGAAAGATTGCGTCTGACCCTAATAAGGCAAAAAAAAATGCCCTCCATCTCAGAGAGAACCTTATTCAGCATCTGAACTGGGAGAACACGGGAAACACTTTTTTCTCCGGACTCAATCTAAATTACCTCGAGGAAGATTATAGCGATGCTGATATACTAGCAATCGCACTTGACCAAATCAAAAGAATTACTCGGACGAATAAGGAGGAACAAATAGTGGGTGCTCTCATTCAAATAGAGGATTATAGAGTCATTCAGAACTTAGCCCAGAACTATCAGCTAGTTAAGGAAAGGAGTAGAGATTTTTCAGCTTATCGTCGAGAAGAGCCGAGAACTTCGGATGTAAAGAATGCTCTACAAGAGATTCAGGAAGGCGCAGATGCTGTTCGGTCTTCTCTCTCTAGATTGACCCCAAAAGATGAAGGTTCGAGATATGAAAGGTACTGCGATCTTCTAACAGAGTCAGTGAAGGAACTAGATATGATAGTCAACTTTATTTATAACCGAGGCGGTAGTAGTTTAAATGCTGAACGTTTAGATAACTCATTAGGTGATATGCATTTCGCATTGAGGGAATGCGGAGGAATCATAGAGAATTTAATTCACAGATAAAAGCTCTGCCGCTTCTCATGCGATTTTACTCCAAAAGCCTAAACTACCTCGGAGTAGAACTCTATCTCAGAGTTCATTTGCGTTATGAAAGCCTTCTTAAATTCAGCACCTGAAATATTAACAATTAGGATATTTGGGTAGCAAGTATGTCGTCATCATCTTCCCATAGAGAATGGAAGGATGATGAGTCCAGAAGAAGAGATTCGCTTGACAAAATTTCTGACCGGCTTTTAGAAGTAGCCAAGCGTGTAAAATACGAAGAAAATGACGGTGCAGTGGGCAGATTGATCCGATACTCTGGTCGAAATAGTGTAG
>JBCBVN010000499.1:0-2604 GCA_039817625.1 Bacteroidota bacterium | reverse complement strand
GCCTTACGAGCAGACGATCAATGATCGACCTATTCGTCTTTATGGCGTGGTCGGTGTAGGCGTGATCGAGCCCGAAACCCGACTCGAACCCCAAATTGCTACAGCAGACGAGTATGCCCCAGAAGAAACCGTAAGTGTGCGCGTATCGGAAACCAACGGCAAGGCCATGAATTATACCCTGGCAGTAGTTGATGAAGGACTGCTTGGGCTGACGCGCTTCCAGACACCCGACCTTTGGGATCGATTCTTTAGCAAGGAGGCCCTGGGGGTACGCACCTACGATATGTTCCGCTATGTGATCGGCAATATGGGCAACAGCTTCGACCGGGTACTGGCCATCGGTGGTGATGCCGAGGGTGATGGCGACGACGATGGTGAGCGCGCCAACCGCTTCGAACCCGTAGTACGTCATCTGGGGCCATTTGCTCTGCGAGCAGGCGGTTCCAATACCCACGAAGTAACCCTGCCCAATTATGTAGGCGCAGTGCGAGTGATGGTTGTGGCCGAAGGTGATCGGGCATACGGCAGTGCAGCGGAAGAAGTCCCCGTACGCAAGCCGCTGATGCTGCTTCCTACGCTGCCCCGAGTCATCGGCCCCGGCGAAAGTCTGGATATGCCAGTGAATGTATTTGCTCTGGATGGTAGCGTCAATAGTGCACAGGTGAGCCTGACGGAAAGCTCCAACTTGGTGACCATCTCCGAGAATCGCCGTTCGTGTAGTTTCCCGGAGCCGGGAGATGATCTGGTCAGATTTCCACTGCAAGTCGGTCAGGAACTCGGTGTCGCCCGATTCCAGGTTGCCGCTGAGGGTGGGGGAGAGCGGGCCACTGCAGAGATCGAGATCGATGTGCGCAACCCGAATAGCCAGCAATTGCGAGTGGCGCGCTATACAGTCGCTCCCGGTGCTACAGAAACGATCAACTTTGAGCCTTTTGGTAGCCCCGGTACGCGCTCGGCTAAAGTAGAGATGGCTGGTATGCCGAACATTAATCTGGATCGACACCTTAGGTATCTGTTGCGCTATCCGTATGGCTGCGTAGAGCAAACTGTCTCTCCGGCTTTCGCTCAATTGCATCTCCATAAGCTGGTCGAATTGACGGGTGATCAGCAGCAGCGTGCTCAGGCTAACGTACGATCAGCGCTTAATAGACTTACGCGCTTTGCGTGTAGTAATGGCGCTATGGCCTATTGGCCGGGCGGTAGTCGGGCGCAGCCCTGGGCAACCAATTATGCGCTGCATTTTGTCCTAGAAGCCGAAAAGGCGGGTTTTGCGCTACCCATCAACCTCAAGGAAAACCTGGTTGCCTTTCAGCGCAATGCAGCAGCCAACTGGCGTAATACAGTCTATGACTATTATACCTCAGACTATCAGCGCAGGCTCGACCAGTCGTACCGTCTGTATACCCTTGCGCTGGCCGGAGAGCCCGACCTGGGGGCTATGAACCGTCTGAGAGGTGCAGCTCTCAATCCCACAGCTCGTTTCCGCCTGGCTGCGGCCTACAGCTTGAGTGGGCGACAGGCCGTAGCTGAAGAGTTATTCGGTCAGGGCAATACCAACCTCAACCGCGATGGTCGTCGCGAACTGGCCTATACCTTCGGTAGCGATGTGCGCGATATGGCTATGCTGCTCGAAGCGGCTTTACTGACCGACAATCAAGACCAAGCCAATCAGCTGGTGCTACGACTGGCCAATCAGGTCAACCGCAGGAGCTGGCTCAGTACCCAGGAGGCTGCGTTTGTCATTCTGGCTATGGGTAAGATGATGGGCGATTCGCCTGCCGGCCAGCCTGTTTTAGCGACTTATACACCCGCCAATGGAGCAGCCATCGATATCGGAAATACCGATGCAGCCTTTGTACAAGTGGAGTTGCCTACGGAAAGAGACGGCAGCTTCAGTGTTCGGAATCGCGGGCAGGGTACTCTTTATCTCAGCGTTATTACGGGCGGTATAGCCGAGCCCGGGCAAGAAACGGCCAATAGCGAAAACCTCCGGCTGGACGTCAACTACCGCGATCTGAATGGTCAACCCTTAGATGTAAGCCGTCTCCGCGCTGGTACTGACTTTGTAGCGGAGTACAAGGTCACCAACCCAGGAACGCTGGGCATCTACTATCGCCAAATGGCGCTCCGCCAGGCAGTCGCCTCTGGTTGGGAGATCGTCAATGACCGTCTCGATGCGGTCTCCGATGGTCAATCTGAATCTGGCTACGCCTACAAAGATGTGCGCGATGACCGCGTCTTTACCTTCTTTGACCTGGCCAATGGCCAAACGGCTACCTACCGCATCCGACTCACCGCTACCTATCCCGGCCGCTACTACCTGCCTGGCCAGGTCTGCGAAGCCATGTACGATGAGGAGATCAGTGCGAGTACAGAAGGGAAGTGGGTGGTGGTGGAGTAGGTGGGGGTCATTTGTTTGATAATTCCCTTT
This sequence comes from Bacteroidota bacterium, assembly GCA_039817625.1. GTDB lineage: Bacteria > Bacteroidota > Bacteroidia > Chitinophagales > Saprospiraceae > Neolewinella. The sequence continues at coordinate 173 of JBCBVN010000499.1, read as the reverse complement.
TAATTCTTGTTATATGTTTTTCTAAAACATTCTTTTGTAATGGTTCTGTTTTTTGGTTTTCTAAGGTGAAAGAAAGCTCTAGTAAATTTACGTTTATTCTGTTGTTTAACTGATTTTCATATTCACTGTCAATTATTCCATTGATTTTGTCTTGTTGCAGTTTTCGGTATTGT
>JBCBVN010000498.1:0-2617 GCA_039817625.1 Bacteroidota bacterium | reverse complement strand
CATCGGTCCAACCATCTTGATAATAGAGGCGCTGATCAATATCTTCCATTTCTTGAATAAGCTGCTGATACTCCACATTATTCTCCAACACCCGCAGCATTGGAGCAATCACCAAGCTATCAGAGCCAGCCGTTTCCACTCTTGCCCAGAAGTAATCCTGCTCCTGAATTCGCTGGATTGCTTCTTCTCGATCCGCTTCCGCCAGGCATTCTTGGTGGCGTTGGGCACTAATATTTTCGGCGCCAAAGACTTGAACCAAGAGGGCGGTCTGTTTCTCTAAGCCATCGGCGATATAGTCCATACGATCACGGGCACGTTCCAGTTCAGCCGAAAAATCCTCTTGTAAGGGTTGAAATTCGGGGCGAACGATGATATCCGCATAGGCATCTGGAAAGGCCGTAAGCTGGTGAGCCAATTGGCGGATACGCCAAATATTCCGGTTATCCACTTTGAGCTGACCTTTGCCCGCCGAAAGGATTCCAGTAGTACTTTCCTGTTCACTTTCTTCGATAACCTCCTGATTATCGTGCAGATAATTGCGCAGGTATTGCAGGCCTGCCAGGTAGTGGTTATTGACGCCGAGGCCCGTAAGTGTTTGCCAGTAGCTGATTTCACGATCGATGGCGTTAGACAAAAGTTGAAATCGCCGATCAAAGGCAACAGCCTGTAAGCGCACTTGTTCTCCCGTTGTCTGGAGCAACTCGCGTTCGGTACGCAGCCCCCTGATGGCACTCAGATTTTCTGACATCAGGCGCTGAAAGGCAGTCATCTTCGGGGCATATTCCCGCTCTAGAAGTACCTGTACTTCATCTAGGCCTTGCGCTATTAATTCACTTGCTGGTACCGGCTTATTGAGAAAGAACTGATCATGATCTCCCCGGCGAGGTTGCTCCAAAATATAGCCATAGTATTCGTTCCCTGATAGATGGGCGGGAATAACATTACGGTAGTGATCAAAATAAGTATAGTAAGCATCAAGTTCCCGGTTTTGGTACTCAATATTCTCCCCCTGCTGATAACCTACTAGTTCTAAATAACGGTATGATTCATTGATATTTTGCTGGATGTCATCGAGTTGAAACGATCCGTCAAAGTAAAGCTGCTCCAAACCAAGTGGGAACTCTTCCTCTGAGCTGCTGTAGTAAGACTCTTGCAGCGTGACCCGCTCATTCTCGGCCATTTGTGATACTTCCAAAGTGGCCAAACCCTCGAGCGCGAAAGAGACCAGATAGACGGAGTCTAAATAATTCAAAGTATAAGAACGCAGGCTATCCAACAACTGATCATAAGCCAAGCGTGCAGTTGGTAATTCAATCGCTCCACTAAGGGCCTTAGGCATTGGCGCCTCCGCCAAGAGTGGACGGCTCTGTAAAGCGGAGAGCGTATCCGCCAGCTGTAGATGAATGCTTTGCTGCAAACTAGCCTGACGCTCCTGTAGAATTTGATGGGCGGCCATCAGAATAGTCTCCACAGGATACTCTTTGTAGGCCAGATCAGCAATGGAATAGATCAAAGAGAGATTGAAAACATTAGGATCATTATTGAGCGCCTGGTATTTATTCAGGCTAAGAATTTTTGGGAAATTAATCCCCAAATTATCCAGATCCTGTTCAAAGGAGGTGCGCGCGTGCGCAAGGAGCGTTTTGTAATTTGATATCTCAAATTTAAAGAGCAGATCGCGGGTATTGGGGAAGAGTAGCGTCAGCTCAGAGGGGCGTTCTAGGTTTTGTCGAAAACGATGAAAGAAGGTGAGATTTAGCTCCTCTTGAGCCCGTTCGGCAATGAAGTCAGATAAGCCGGAGGCAACTGTTCTAGCATCCAGCAGCCCCCGGTTGCGGCTGGTCTCATTGATGCGCGAACTCGACAAGTCCAGTGCCCGACGTGAGGTAATAATTGGCCGCCGGTAAGTAGTATTGACTTCTTCAAAAGAAATGGCTTGCTTTAGCTGTAGAATAGAATCTCCGGTCAAGAGGCGCTGCCAGGGGTATTTCTCGTAGTACGCCAAAGGAAAAGATCGGATCATTTCTTCGTCTCCCTCCCAGCTATCGTTTAGATACGGGCTCCCGCGCCAGGCGGCAGGCAAAAAGGGATTTCCCTGATAAGCAGCCAGACATTGCGACCAGGAAAACCGGTAGCCCGGTTTATTCAGCTGATCAAAATCAGTATGGGCGGCCAGGGTATGCTCAACATTTTGAAAACGCTCATTTCCCTGCCAACCCGACCACTCAAAAACCAACGAATTGGCATCGTAAAGGTCAACTACCCCGTCGACGTAAAACAAGGTAGCCTCCACAAAAGGCGACAGGACAAATAGCGTATCCCCCAGTTGGAGTTTCAATACATGTGAGCTGTCTTGGTTGGTTGCAGTAATGAGATAAAGCCCCTCGCTGCGCACCAGATAATTCGAATTGGCCTGGGCCAACTCAATACGGTCACCGTCCAGCGTTTCGATAATTGGATGAGCATCATTTGCTAGATCAAAAACCAGGCGAGGGGGCTGCGAAGCACGTAAAAACTCGGCGATCAATTTGGCGTCCTGATAGAGCGAGGATTGAGCAATAAGTCCTGTGGAGGTAAATCCCAATAACAGGACAAATAGGGCACAGTAGCCTGCCTG
>JBCBVN010000497.1:0-2620 GCA_039817625.1 Bacteroidota bacterium | reverse complement strand
GCAACAATACAAAAATAGTTGTCATAAGTGTAGTCTAAGTGGGCGAGCTTCTGGCCTGGCGCAGCCAAACCAAGCGCTTTAACAACTCATTTAAAACTAGAAAGGTGCTTTCCCGGAATACTCCAAGAAAACACCTTTCTGATATCTCAACCGGTAAAGAAATGCAGGTTTACTGCGTCTTCACCAGTCTTACCGTCTTACTTTGACCAGCAGCATGCACTTGTATAAAGTAAATGCCATCGGGCAGTTGACTTATGTCGATCTGTTCATTCAGGTTACTGACATTCTCAAATATTGGGCTTTGCCACATGCGCTGTCCAAGAGTGCTCATTACCTCGATCCGAGCATCAACTGCATCCGCAAAGTTCACGCGCAGGCGGGTCTGATCCGGGGCAGGGTTAGGCACCAACTGGAGGTCACCAATCAAAATGTCAGAAATCTCTGCCGTATTCACAGACTCCAATAAGAAGGTGAAGCTAGCAGAACAACCTCCACGGTCCGTGATGGTTACAGAATACTCGCCAGGCTCAAGGTTAGAAAGCGTATCTGTTGTTTCACCTGTGTTCCACATGATGTCAAATGGTCCTACGCCACCTTCTGGCAATAGGATAATCTGACCATCATCCATACCGGCAGTCGGATTGTCAACAATAGCGTTGGTTGTAAAGTCCTGACAACGACGCAAGTTGATATTATCCACATCTAACCAGTAGTCCACATCAAAGCCTCCACTACCGTAAGCACCGGCAATACGGATGAGGATATTTTCACCCTCGAAGTTTTCAAGTGGCACCGCAACTGTACGTAAGGTTGCACTTGGTTCGTGACTCGTTCCTGGCTGTAGGAAGGCGATACCGAAGTTCTCTCCACAATCCACTGAAACAAGCACAGATAGGAAATCCTCAGCTGTCAGATTTGAAGTGGGTACTGTCCCAGGCTGCCAGTCTACATAGCGGTAATCAAAGAAAAGGGTATCAGTAGCCTCAATCGGCCCTAACACGGGTAAATCGAGGATAAATTCATCGTCATCACCAAACAGGTTAGCCGATAGTACTGTCGTTAGGTTGTTATGATCGAAAGGCGCCGCCAGGAAAGTATTACCTGCGATAGACATATACTCTGGTATGCCGTTTTCAAAATCCTCATATAGCGGTGGCGCGAAGCGATTCAGAACGATAGTAAAGGTATCGTTGCTCAAATCACTATCGTTCATCATATCAGTCCAGATCTGGATGATATACTCACCCGGCAAGGTGAAATCGTAGGTCAAATCAAACTCAAATGTTCTCGTGCTGTCTCGACTGATGATGCCCGTGTAGAAACCATCCGTAGGTTGACTGACGCCAGAGGGTTCTCCGTTCACACTAAAGTTGAGCGGGAAGAGGGTCTGTGGGTCCGCACCGAAGTTGGTAATTTCTACCAGAATGGCTTCACCTAATCCCAGGCCACAATCATCATCTGGAGTGACAAGGCCGGTTATGCCAATATCGTTGGTATAAATAGTAGTAAAGAAGAATGGTCCCACGCGAATGCTCTCTGTACCATCCTCACAGATATTGATCAGGTAGAATTCGTAAGCCGTGTTTTCCTCTAAGTCCGACAGGCTGGTTAGTTCATCCGTACCGTTTACGATGTTTCCGGTCCCGATTTCAAAACCAAGCGTGTCATACTCAATCAAGTACTGTTGGTTTTCGCCGAGTAATTCTACTGTAATATCAGCGGTGGTTGCGCCGAAGAAGTCTACAGCGACGTTTTCTGTGAAGATGATATCTTCAGGCACACAAGGCACACAATTAACTGTTGCTTCCCAACCTGGGCGAGTTACTGAACCATCGGAATCCCAAGTTACTGTTAGACAACCGTCGGCTGACTCCGAAGTAAAGATGGACGGTTCAAGTACATTATCGTTTAATAGGACACTGGCATCAGCTCCACTATAAACCATAAGAAAGTCCCACCCACTTTCAACATTGACGAAAGAAAAGTCTAAAACAACGACATCGCCGGGAGTATCCGGACAAAAAATCCAAGTTTCTAACTCATTGCTCTGGTAGTTCTCATCAGGGCCACCACTATCGAAGAAGCTATCCCCACAACCTGGGCTGGTGCGGAAGGAGACAGGACCGGCCCATTCCGTAAAGGGCTCGTCTCCTGCACATTGTCCACGCACGTAGAAGTCGTATTCTGTACCACTATCCAATCCCTCAAGGAGATAAGGATTGTCTGTAATATCTGTTACCGTCGGCACACCAGTAGGAGGAGTACCAGCCGGCACAACCTCGATATCCCAAACGCTCGGAGGCCCGATCTGGGTCCAACCCAGTACTACTGAAGAAGATGAAACATTAGTAGCTGTCAGGAATAGCGGTGCCGCACACTCTGGGGGTGCAGTACAGTCAATAGTTGCTTCCCAACCTTCGAATGCAAAAACACCGTCTGAATCAAAAATAACGGTCAGACAGCCATCCGCAGATACCGAAGTGAAGGTAGCTGGTGCTTCCAGGCTTTCTTCTAGCAAAATAGAGGCGTCTGCTCCACTGAAGATTTGTAGATCGTCAAATGGTGTTTCAATTTCTACGAATGTAAAATCAAGCACCACTAAATCGCCAGGGTTATCTGG
>JBCBVN010000496.1:0-2626 GCA_039817625.1 Bacteroidota bacterium | reverse complement strand
GCTGTATCTTCTAGATACAGCGAACGGACACTGGTATGTCGATGAGCAAAATGGCATCTTTCTGGACGGCTATTATCTGGGTGGTATTTTTTATGAAAGCTTCAGCGTGATGGGCAGTCGATTGACGGCTAGCCTGGAGCTGAGGGGCGATGAGCTCATTTATGCCATCACTTCGGGATCAGAGGAGGTCGTTCGGATGAGTGGAGACACCATTATGGATGGGGAAGAAATACCCCCCGTCGCCAGCTATGGCACCAATGTGTACCAGCGGGCATCGCTCCGGCGCCAGTAGTGGGATCGGGCGAACCCGAACATATTCGTGTATTAAAAAATTAATTTGTTCGGGTATCCACTTACTCCTCTTCCGCCAGGACAGGCATCGCCTTTCTCAACTCCCCCCAAAACTTAGCGGAGGCCTCTGACAATTCAGGAGCTTCGGCCTGCTTTACCGTTGGCAGTATTTCGAGCAGGCAATTGATACGGGCTTCGGTATCGTAAAACTTGTTGATGATGGCTATCCGGCGCTGCTCAACTATGCAGTAGCCCGACTGAAAGTTGCCGCGCTCATAGCGCACGGTATAGTCCAGCTCCTTGAAGAGCGTTTCCAGTTTTTTAAGGCCATGCTTGGTATAACGAATCATAACAGCTGCAAAAATAACAGGCTTTATCTTTGCGTTTGAATGAACTTATCCCCAAAACCAAAAATGAGTATTAACTACAAAACTTCTCTTTGGTGCTTTCTGCTCATCGGTTTCGTCTGCAACACCGATTTGGCCGCTCAGCGATTCGAAGGTTCGGTACTGTTCGGTGCCAACATATCTCAGATTTCCAGAGATGATCTGAATGGCTACCACCAACTGGGCATCAACGCTGGCGCCAGAGTGGTAGCCAGGCTCGACGAGATATGGTCCATCGGACCAGAAATTCTCTTCAGCCAGTACGGTAGCCAGAGACAAATCAACAGCATAAACATCAGCGATTTTGAATCCTTCCGATTCAACACCATCGAAGTGCCGCTGATGGCCTACTGGAAAGACTGGCGCATAACCGCAGAAGCCGGACTATCCTACTGGCGATTGATCAACTACGAGATTATCGATATTGCGGGAGAAGTGGTGACCGACGATTTTGAGCTACGAGAAAACATCATCAACTTTCAAGTCGGTGCGACCTACTTTGTGAGTGAACGCCTGGGCGTAAATTTCAGGTACTCCAGAAACCTGACTCGCCTCGATACCGACAACAACCCCAACACCTTCAACTGGCGAAACTTTGCCTTGACTTTCCGCTTTGTATATCTGCTCGGCAACAAGTTTGGGCTGCCCGACCGCCCAGATGACGAAGAGCTCGACAGCAGATCTGGCTTTCGCCGAAATTAATTGACCAAAATCCATATTGAGATGCGCATTGTAGCCTGCTTCATCCTTCTGTTTTCCATCATGGCTTGTGGCGAAGCCGATCAGCAAGCGGAAACAAACGCTACCCCGACAGTAACCGATCCTGCGGAAGTCCAAAACCAAACAGACAACACCCAAGCTAATCAGGCCACATATACAGGAAAGACCTATCCGAGTATACCGATAGACCGCCTGGAATACCTGTGGAACAACTCCAACTATATGGATGTGGTATTCTACCAGCTGCCGGTTTCGCTCAATCAGTCGACTATGGAGCAAATACGCTCTACCATTATGGGTATAGGTGAAGAGGTGCCGGATATTTCCCCTCAATGCCAATCTATAGGGCGAATTTTCTTTCAGGTAGATGGTGAAAATGTAGAGACGGCCGAAATTTATTACCAACCCGGGTGCACCTTCTATCTGTGGCTGGAAGATGAGCAGCCTGCCTATGCCAATCAGATGACCGAGCAAGCGATCAACTTCTACAGCAATATTATGCAGCAGGTGCAGGCAGCGACCCAAAGCAGCGGCCAATGAGCCAGACCGGAGCGGTCATAGACCTGGGTACCAACACCTGGCACCTGCTGGTTGGGCGGTTTGGCGAGACGGGTAAACTGGAAAGATTATTCCACGAAAGACGATACGTTTTCTTGTATAGCCAGGGCAAGGAAGTCATTGGGCCAGAGCCTTACCACAGGGCCCTCGAGGCCGTCAAGCACTACAAGCAAAAGATCGATGAAATGGGGGTATCATTGGTCGCTGCCAATGGTACAGAGGGCTTGAGGAAAGCCAAAAATGGTACAAATCTGATAGCAGACATTGCTGATCAAACGGGTATCGAGATCCAGCTGATAAATGGAACCAAAGAAGCTCAGCTCACGGCCAAGGGCATAGATATTGCACTGAAGAATGCTTTATTCGAACCGCCTGAAAGTCAGGTAGTCATGGACATAGGCGGCGGGTCTGTAGAATTGCTCTGGCGAGAGGGAGGCACCCAGCGTCAGCTGGGATCATTTCCTGTAGGCCTGGGTGTTATGTATCCACGGTTTCTAGCTGGTGACGCCTTCACTTCCTCCGAACTTTTAGACTTACGCAGGTGGTTAGCCAGCTACCTCAGCCCGTTTTTCCAATCGTTCTCTGCCGATCAGCGTCCAGCATTGGTAGGTGCTGCGGGCCGCGCCGCATCAGGTTGACTGATGGCCGCCAAGATCTCGAAAGTACCCGCA
>JBCBVN010000495.1:0-2638 GCA_039817625.1 Bacteroidota bacterium | reverse complement strand
ACGAGTGGTCTTTTCATTATTTGGTTTATTTGGATAGATATTCAAAATTACATTTGATTGTTCACCCGCCTGGCATGTTTTTTCCTTTGTACTTGTCTGCTTTAGTCAATAGAGCAGACTTCCGCAGGTGGATACATCAAGGGAGTCGTTTGCTGGTCCGTGCTATAGCAGTAATATACACACGTGTTTGAGTCAGGTGTCTACCTGCGGAAGTCCAAATATTCCACAAAGGTCCTATATGTAGTAGGCTGTGCAGTTTGTATCTTCGCGCCAATTTGGAAACCGCTAAGTCCTCCCCACAGCATGCCTAGAGACAAGTCAATCAAATCAGTCCTGATTATTGGTTCAGGTCCCATCATTATCGGCCAAGCCTGCGAGTTTGATTACTCGGGCTCTCAGGCGTCGCGTTCCTTGCGTGAAGAGGGGATAGAGGTGACCATTCTCAACCCCAATCCGGCTACGATCATGACCGACCCGATCACAGCCGATAATGTGTATCTGCTGCCGCTCACGGTCGAAAGTGTCGAGCACATACTGCGCGAGCAATCTCAGATCGATGCCGTTCTTCCAACCATGGGTGGTCAGACTGCTCTAAACCTGGCCATAGAATGTGGCGAAGTTGGTGTTTGGGAGCGACATGATGTTCGGCTGATCGGTGTAGACTTAGACGCCATCGAACTGGCTGAAAACAGGGAGGCTTTTCGCAAGCACATGATAGAAAATGGTCTGGCTGTAGCGCCTGCCCAAATCGCCAACTCCTTTCTGGAAGGTATGGAGGCTGCCCAGGAAATTGGGTTCCCACTCGTGATCAGGCCCAGTTACACACTTGGTGGCTTTGGTGGTGGTTTCTGTTTCAAAGAAGAGGATTTTCCCGATATGCTTCGTCGCGGGCTAGATGCCAGCCCGACTCACGAAGTTCTGATCGACAAAGCTGTTTTGGGCTGGAAAGAATTTGAGCTCGAGCTTCTTCGCGATGCCAATAATAATGTGGTCATCATCTGTGCCGTAGAGAATTTCGACCCCATGGGCATCCACACGGGCGATAGCATCACTGTCGCTCCGGCTATGACGCTGAGTGATTCAGCCTATCAGGATATGCGCAATCAGGCCATATTGGCTATGCGTTCTATGGGCAACTTCGCCGGTGGTTGTAACATACAGTTCAGTCAAAATCCCGAAACGGAGGAGTTGATCGTCATCGAGATCAACCCGCGAGTAAGTCGCTCTTCTGCCCTGGCTTCTAAGGCCACGGGATATCCCATTGCCAAGATTGCAGCTAAGCTGGCCATAGGCTATCATCTAGATGAGCTAAAGAACCAGATCACTAAGACAACTTCGGCCTACTTTGAGCCGACACTCGACTATGTCATCGTAAAGATTCCTCGTTGGAATTTTTCCAAATTCCCCGGGGCGGACCACCGTCTGGGCTTGCAGATGAAGTCGGTAGGTGAAGTGATGGGCATCGGCCGCAACTTCCTCGAAGCGCTACAAAAGGCTTGTCAGAGTCTGGAAAATGGTCGCGCGGGGCTCGGCGCCGATAAGAAGGAGTGGATTAAGACCGACGATATTCTAGAGCGCCTCGAGAAGGTGAGCGACGACCGGGTATTTCGTTTGAAAGACGCCCTTCGATTAGGTGTACCTCGAAAAACGGTACAAAAGCTGACCAAAATCGATCCCTGGTTCATCAATCAAATCAAGCGATTGGTGGATATGGAGAAAGAGGTCATGAAATTCAATGTGCCCGAAGATATCCCAGAGGATTTCTTCCGCCAGCTGAAAGAAGTAGGCTATAGTGATGCACAGATCGCCTGGTTGCTGAGAGTTGACGAGGAAAGTGTGACCAAAAGACGGTATCAACTCGATATACGGCGGACCTACAAAATGGTCGATACCTGCGCTGCCGAGTTTGAAGCTCAGACACCTTATTTCTATTCGACCTTCGACCAGGAGAACGAATCCATTCCTACGGATCGCAAGAAAATCATCGTTCTGGGCAGTGGACCCAATCGAATTGGGCAAGGCATCGAGTTTGACTATTGCTGCGTACACGGGCTAAAAGCGGTTCAGCAGGCAGGCTACGAAGCGATTATGGTCAACTGCAATCCCGAGACCGTTTCCACCGATTTTGATACGGCTGATAAGCTGTACTTCGAGCCAGTATACTGGGAGCATCTCAGAGAAATTATCGAGTTGGAAAAGCCCGAGGGCATTATCGTACAACTCGGCGGACAAACGGCTCTGAAGCTGGCCGAAACCTTTCATAAGCGCGGCGTCAACATTATCGGAACCGGATACGAAAGTCTGGATCTGGCCGAAGATCGGGGTCGCTTCTCGGACTTGCTCAAGGAGCTAGACATTCCATATCCCAATTACGGGACTGCTGCTGATGCCGATGAGGCTCTGGCCGTTGCCAATAGGGTAGGGTATCCCGTTCTGGTTCGACCCAGTTATGTTTTGGGCGGCCAGGATATGCGTATCGTGATCAATGATCACGAGCTCGAACGACACGTACTGAGTATTTTCAAAAAGACTCCAGATAATGTAGTTTTGGTTGATCACTTCTTAGATCGTGCCAAAGAAGCAGAAATCGATGCCATTTGTGATGGCGAGCAAGTACACATCATGGGCATCATGGAGC
>JBCBVN010000494.1:0-2641 GCA_039817625.1 Bacteroidota bacterium | reverse complement strand
CCTTTGTCCCACAAAGTTAGGTGGCCGCCATATTCATCCTTCCAATGCTTGTTCAAATACACCAGCATATTGATCCGGCGCCAGGCATTGAACTGGGTACTCATATTGTAGTCGATATGCACATCGACATAGCTATTGTTGGCGCCTTGGTGTACGCCTGCTCCCGTGTTGTCGGTAGTCACGAAAAGACCATCGATATCGGTCATTTTAGACATGACCTCACAGAATGCCTCTCCGACTACTGCTTCCTTAGCATCGGAGAAGACTGGATGCCAGCGCTCAAATTTATAGTCCTCTACCTTGTTTTCATTCAGGCTTTTGCGCTTCACCTTCATGTCTTCCACCTTAGGGAAGTTGTTGTATAACTGATCGGCAACTTCTGGTCTGAAGAAATTGTCGATTACGATGTGCGGGCAAGGGTGGCCACTGTAAAAGGTCTCCTTGTACCTGGCAATCGCTTCGGGCGAAGTATGTTCGGGATTAATGATTCCATTCATAGTCCGTGTAGTTTTTTGATAAGGTGGTAAAAGAGCTTCGGACTCAAGCGTCTCAAATACAAAAATACGACCTCTTTCCCCGCTATAACGACCCCATGCTTCCTTTTCTTGGTCATAGAATTGGCAATTTTTCGAGCAGCGCGTTCAGGAGGAATACCATTTGCTTGCGCTTTACTGTCCTGGTTGGCGGCTTGCCCCGTTTCATTCAGCGCCTTTTTGGCCACATCGGTTTTGATGAATCCGGGCGTGACCAATAGAACTCCAATGCTGTGTTGCTCCACTTCGTAGCGCAAGGACTCGAAGAAGCCATATAAAGCATGCTTTGTAGCAGAGTAAGTCGTGAGATAAGGCGCCCCGTAGCGACCGGCGATGGAGCCCACTGCAACGATTTGCCCACTACCCCACTCTATTGCATGGGACAACCAGGCACGAGTGAGACTAACCGCACTTTGATAGTTGACTTGCCACAAGATTTCTTCCACTTCCGGGTCAGTCTTTTCAAAGAAGCCTTTCTGACTCAGACCCGCATTGAGAACGAGATAAGAAATAGGGCCTAGCGTATGCACAGCATTGGCCAATAATTTGGTGTAGTCTTGTGGCCTTGCCAGATCAAAGTGCAACAAATGATAGACCTGTCCTTGATTTGTGGGCAGTTCTTCCATCAATTCAAGTAGCGCCTCTTTTCGCCTGCCACACAGTGCTAAGGAATAACCACGTTGTGCCAGCTCGATAGCAAGAGCGCGACCGAGGCCAGAGGTTGAGCCGGTGATGAGCGCTGTTTTTTTCAAATTAGATGGTTTGATCTTTTAGGACTTCCGCAGGTGGACATCGTACAACGTAGGCTGTATGTGTATAGCGACTGCAAATATATGTTGTCGCTGTACGCTATACGTCTAACGCTATACGCTTTTCACGTAAAAACAAAAGGCCCTACTGAGAAAACCCAGCGGAGCCTTTTTATGGGTGGAGGCGGCGAGATTCGAACTCGCGTCCAGCGAAAGTGAAACAGGCCTTTCTACATGCTTAGCCTTCGATTAGGTTGTCGGGGCGGGGCGAGTTCGTTGGCCAACTCATATCCCGTCCTTAGATCTTTGATTTCGCCCAGCACTCAGATCAGGATGCTAAACTAGCCCGAAGAGGTTGAGGGCGGCCATCTGTGTATCGGACGTCAAGACGGCGGCCACTTAACAACTTAATCTAAATAGATTAGGCTGCCATTGCATAGTTGTTGCCAACTAAAGGGTTAAACATTATTTGATAACGGAGTAACTGTTCATGCTCCGACATGCTTAAACTGCATCGGTCATTCCTGTCAATTCCGGTACGCCCCCGAATGTCAATTCAGCCCATTGGCTAAATCCGCAATCTAAAACACATATTACCCAAGATAAGTTCCTTGGAGAAAGGGAATTTTTTAAACGTCCTTTGAACCAAGCTCTCTAATTTTTCCTTACTTTTGCAACGCACACACGGGTGTGCAGGAACCTGGTAATGCCGACTGTCGCATTACCAGGTTTTTTATTAAAAAGATTCGTTTGGTGGTCTTTGCCTCTTAGACGAAAGAAATACTTGTTATGTACGATCTCAATGCCGATGCTCAAGCTGCCCTCGAGGCCATAGCACAAGCTGTTCAAGGACACGAAGCTCTACCTGCCTATCTGGACGAAGGAGAAGATGAGCATTATCAGGCTATTAAAAATGCTATCGAGCCCCAGATCGACCAATGGTACCAGCACGTGGCTGCTCATTTTCCATTGCAGCTCGAAGCCTTTGAGAAAGCCCTTCTGGATGTTCGCTTTGAAGGGCTATTTCTGCCACGCATTTTAGGTTATGCTATTCTTCGCGGGGAGATCAACGACTACTTCAAGTATGCCAGACAGCCAGATCATCTTCGGGACATCTTACTTTTCATCGCCGCAAATGACAATTTTGACCAACTGAGTCAGCGTATTGGGCAAGGCCTGCAAGTGGCGTTTGCCTTGGGTAGTGACATCTGGGTAACCAGCCTGATCGAAGATGTAGGCAATAAGCGAGTCAGACAGTTTTATCAATCTAACAGGCGCGATGACAATCGAACTGTTGAAGGCCGTAAGCGCACCTACACCCGCTATGCCAGACAGTTCAGAGATAAAAATTATCAATCG
>JBCBVN010000493.1:0-2649 GCA_039817625.1 Bacteroidota bacterium | reverse complement strand
TGGGCGTGTACACAAAAGCATAACTCACCAGCGAGAAAGTGCCTAAGAAAGCCGTCCATGGATTAAAAAGTGCAAGCAGGGTAACCCCTACCAGACACATAAATCCAGCAGCCATTACGCCGTCACTGGTAGACCACTGACCTGTGGCTAATGGCCTATTTGCTGTCCTGGCCATCATTTTATCGTAGTCCTTTTCCAGCACTTCATTGAGGGCATTGGCGGCCCCTGCTGTGAGTAGTCCGCCAGCAGTCAGCACAAATAATGCCCACCAACTTAGGCTAGCGCCAGGATCAAGCGCAATCAGGTAAGCCAGAACCGAAGAAAGAACAACGGTTACCGATAAGCGCAGCTTGACCAGCTGACTCACATCGCTCCAGAAACCGGATGCGGCCCGACTGGAAGCCTTTGATGTAGTTATCGGTTGCTTCATTCTGATAGGTTCTGCTTTCTGGCACCTTTAGTGCGATTCGCTTTCGTCTGCGCCTACAGGTTGAATCTGAGGAATGTATTCCTTACCATCTTTACCGTAATCGTAGGCCCATCTTTGTACAGTAGGCAGCTTACCAGGCCAGTTACCGTGGCCAGGCTTGATTGGCGTAGTCCATTCCAGTGTGTTAGCACCGTATGGATTTTTCTCTGTTACCTCTTTACCGTACCAGATGCTGTAGAAGTAGTTGATAACGATCAGTACCTGGAAAGCAAAGGTTACAAAAGCAGCAATCGTAATGAATTGATTGAGCTCTACGAAATGACCAAAGGTTTCGAAGTTATCGAAGCGATAGTAACGACGTGGTACACCAGCCATACCGATATAGTGCATGGGCCAGAATACGCAGTATGCTCCAATGAGTGTCCCCCAGAAGTGTAGCTTGCCCAGCGTTTCATTCATGAACCTGCCGTACATCTTTGGGAACCAGTGGTAGATACCCGCATACATCCCGAAGAAAGCAGCTACACCCATTACAATATGGAAGTGCGCGACTACGAAATAAGTATCGTGCAACTGAATATCAATGGTAGAGTTACCCAGGAAGATGCCTGTGAGTCCGCCAGAGATGAACATCGATACAAATCCTATTCCGAAGAGAGAGGCTGCATTGAATCGCATGTTACCTCCATAGATCGTTGCAATCCAGTTAAACACCTTAACCGCTGAAGGAATAGCGATGATCAGGGTGAAGATTACAAAGAAGTTGGAGATGAATGGGTTTACGCCTGACATAAACATGTGGTGTGCCCACACGATGAATGACAGAAACGCAATAGCCAAAATAGAGTATACCATCGCCTTATAGCCAAAGACGGGCTTGCGGGCATGTACGGAAAGTACTTCCGACACGATACCCATGGCAGGCAAGATAATGATGTATACCTCTGGGTGCCCCAGGAACCAGAATAAGTGCTGATACAAGATTGGGCTACCTCCTACGTGGTCAAGTGCCGCGCCTCCAATGTAGATTTCGCTCAGGTAAAAGCTGGTACCTAGTGAACGGTCACATATGAGGAGGAAGAAGGCAGATACCAGTACCGGGAAAGAGAGCAGTCCGATGATGGCCGTTACAAAGAAAGCCCAGATTGGAAGTGGCAGACGCCACATACTCATACCCTTGGTACGTAGGTTCAGTACCGTTGTTACGTAGTTGATACCGCCCAATAAGACGGACACCACAAAGAATACTAAGGAAAGGGTCCATAGTGTCATTCCTGCTCCACTACCATCCATGGCTTGAGGTAAGGCGGAGAGCGGAGGGTAAGCAACCCATCCACCGGCAAATGGTCCCGTACTGAGGAAAAGAGACGAGAACATAATCATGCCTGACAGGAAGAAGAACCAATATGACAACATATTGAGGAGCGGACTGGCCATATCTCTGGCCCCTACCATAAGCGGTATGAGTAGGTTGGAGAATGTACCACTAAGACCGGCCGTCAATACAAAGAATACCAATATGGTACCATGCATAGTGACCAGGGCATAGTAGAAGTCCGGGGCTAGTGTTCCGATGCCCGTTTCCGGTGCAACCTGAATCCATTTGCCCAACACAGGCTTCAACCAAGCCAAGCTTTCCTCGGGAAAGCCCAACTGAAGGCGGAAAACAAGTGACATGGCTCCACCGATAATCGCCCAAATCATTCCCGTAATCAGGAATTGTTTGGCGATCATCTTGTGATCCATGGTAAAAATATAGTGGGAGATAAAGTTAGATTGGTACTTATCTCCGTGATGATGCTCATGAAAATGGTCCTCATACCCAAACTCCTTGATCAGGATATCGTCTTGAGTAATTGGATCTGCAATTGCAATGTTAGCCATGGTTCCTCAGCTTTTTTTGATCGCTTACTAATGCTTACTTAATGCGGGTGTTATAGTTCTTGTTCAGTGGGTTCTTCGGTGGAAGTCGGTGCAGTGCTGGTCACCGTAATCTCGATACGTCGATTGGCTTGTCTGCCAGCTTCAGTATCATTGGATTCGATGGGGCGTGTCTGGCCGTATCCGGTGTAAGAGACCCTGGCAGGATCTATTCCTCCGGCAACGATTTGGTTAAACACCGCTTCAGCTCTTGCTACACTCAGCTCCATATTTGGTTCTGGCTCTCCCTGAGCGTCTGTGTGACCAGCCAAATCGATGGTCATGGATGGGTCTGCTTC
>JBCBVN010000492.1:0-2691 GCA_039817625.1 Bacteroidota bacterium | reverse complement strand
ATCGAACTTGGACTAACGTTACTACAACGGCACCCACAAGAGCGGTCAATATCGGAACGATCCAGGGCGAAGTTGTAAAAGACTGGGCATCACATTGCCAAGCAGCGAACCCCCCGATGAAAATACATACGAATAGAGAGGACAGCATTATTGCGTCACGGCGCAGTATCCACCATTCCGTGTCTTTTATGTTTTGCTCTTCCAAAAAAGTTTCGTACTTGGAGTGTTCACTATCTCCATTGTTTCGCAGATAGGCGGCTTGTATCGCAACACGAAGCTCATAATCACGGATTAATACATCACAGTAAGCCGCAATCAGTGGTGCAGCGCTCATAGCCAGATAAGCGTTCGGAGTACTTGGGCCAGTGAAGCCGAGACCAATAGCTGTGACACTACCAGTCAGAACCACTTTCCATTTTAGCGAGTCTCTAATAGAAACTTTTAGATCTCGCATCTCATCCATAAGCTTCTCTACGGCTGGTTTGGGCTTCTCTGATGGCATGTAGAAATCTACTGTGTTTACTCCATAAGAGTCGCACATATCCAAATCTGCAATGGCAACTAAAAACCAGAACGCTCAGTAACGTCCCGTTTTAAGTGGAGCGACCGAATGAGCTGAGTATTGATGCGTGATCGCACGGCTTGTATAGAGAAGATCCGAACACTCAAAAAACAACCGTTTTTTGACTACGGAAGTGTATTCTAACTACGAGGCCATGGGATGAGAAGGCATATCTTCAGGCATCTCGTCTAGTAATTCATCTGTCAACCGTTCAAGGCTAATAGAACCAGTAGTTTTTCTTTGGGTCCAATATTCCCCGGTTAACTTAGAGACAGGTTTGCCAACAATATCAAACAGAATAGTTCCGTCATGTGGTGTACTCCTCTCTCTTAAAACAGAACTGGGTCTGCTCGTGTACGAATAGCAGAAACGTCTTATCTGAGCGTCTTCGTCAATTCGGAAGCCCTCCGCATAGCTAAAGCTTTGCATCTCGCCTGTTCGCATGACACCACTAACGCGCCTAAAACTTTGCTTAATTGTCAATATAGCCGGGATGGGCGCAGGAGTATCTCCATTTTCATCTTTCCAATCTGTCTGAATGCAACCTTTCCAAGTTCCGTTCAAGTTTGGAAAAACCACTAACCACCCTTGCAATAGACTCCATTTCCATAGCCACTGAACAAAGATAAACCAGAGTATGCCATCTGCCGTTGCTACAACTGGTACAAGCTTGACAAGATCTACGAAATTCCGTAGGTCAAACCCTTTTAACCATGCAGCTGAAAACAAAACAGCGGCTGAGTATGCAGCAAGAATATAAAAGAAAGGCTTCACGCTTAAGTTCTGCACGCTTATCCTCCTAATTCAGCGTAGTTCCACGCAGCAATAGTAAAAGCATTTGCTTGATGGCAAGTCCATTTTTGACTGGAACTAAAGAGGTATTTCAACTCACTTACTTCCCCCCATTCACGGCATGAAGCGATATCCTTCGTATTCTCAAATAAAAAGAAGAGTGCTTGTTTGACGTCATCAACATACTTTAAATTCTGAAAGGCGCTATTCGGGACATTCCAGACAAGACACTCTATTAGAAAACCAGGTATATCGGCCTCTGCAATACCTTGAGTGGCCATCTCATTCGATAACGACTTTAGGACACGAGCAATCGCTTTATATCGCTTTCCGGTTAAGGTGTTTTTAGAGACTCCGTTATCGTAATGCTGTTCAGGCCAATTTATGATCCGTTTACTTCCATTATCATCAGGCCGTAGCTCAATACCTTCCAAGTAATGACTTAAGCTCGAATATCGTCGGTGCTGAAAAAAAGCTGCTACGTCCGCATCGACATGGTAACTCGTTTCATGAACATCAAAAGCCTTGTTGCTTCTATCAACAGCCTTCTCACCAAAGTAAGAAACTAAAGCTTCACCTACTTCATTCTTGAACTGCTTATAGAGATAATTTGAATCGGAAAAGCTGTAATCTGCCTTTGACTTACCTTGAGGTAAGTCTTCAAAGAAAACATCAGTGCAGACAATACCAACATCAACGTCACTATCTTTACGAACGTTGGTTCTATTACGGTAAGAGCCCTGAGTAAAAACCCTAATATTCCTAGTATTCAGCTTATTACTAGCTCTGATCGCATTACGAATAGCCGATACCGCATTTTTACATCTCTCTTCCTCTGTCTTTCCTGGTGGTGACGCCCACAAACGAAATTGTTGCTCCCAGTCTCTTGCCATACGTAACTATGAATTTGAACGATCTATGGCAAGGTAGCAGGTCAGCATACAATCAAATAGTACGGTATTAGTACGGATTTCACTGATGGTTGATCGTCGGTTTTTCTATTAAGTGTCCCAGATAGCTGTAGACTCACTTTTTGCTGCAGCCATCAAGGAATCAACATCTTACAGAAAACCCGTATTACTGTAAAATGCCCCAAAAACGAAGATTTTCGGAACGATCAGGCATACTACCTCAAAGTTTACTAGCGGGGTCATGTAAAAAATCCATAGCTGAGCTAGAACTTGCTTATCTGACACGAAATAGCGAGTTTAAGGTACACCTATGTGCTAATGCGTTAACGACCAGCTTTCCTGATTTTACAGTGTGTGATTGTGGAGAAATCGTTCCAATCATTATCTTGCAGGGCACTGCGACGAAGCTGAATCTTGAACTGCCGG
>JBCBVN010000491.1:0-2694 GCA_039817625.1 Bacteroidota bacterium | reverse complement strand
GAACGAATACAACGCAATTGATCATTACAGAATGACCCCTTGATAAGGGACTAATTTGACTTTACCGCCTCCCGACGATCATGGTCTGGATGAGATAGATGCCACTGGCCAATCCGGATAAATCTAAATCCGTAGTTGTTACTCCAGACTGATTGTTTAACAGCAGCGTTTGTACTTCTTTTCCTGCGGCATCCATTATCACGATGTCTACCTGACCGATATTTGCGCGCTCGATCCGTAATTGAGCTTGAGTTCGGGCAGGATTTGGAAAGACACTTATTCTGGTATCCTGGGCTCCATCATTGTCGAATGTAGAAACGATGGTCGATTCCCAAAAGTCCGCACCTACGTCATCTGCATCGCCAACATAATCGTATTGGGAACCTTCCTCGATAAAGTTTGCAGCGTCATCCCATCGGTTAGTGGCAATGGCATTTTCTACACGAAATCCGTTTGCTGCGCCCCACTGTGCAAAATCGCGAGTGACCGATGCATTTTGATTATTGAATCCGAGTTGACTGCTGGAAAATAGGAAGATAGATCCATTCATGTCTACGACTCCTCCTGTAGACAATACCCTCAATCTGACTTCTTCTCCTGGACTCAAACTCAAGTCGCCGGTTAGAACTTCTACCTCAGCCGGATTTCCCAAATTCGGATATATCCCCGCCAGGGTGCAGAAGAAGTAATTACTCAAGTCTCTTTCGACCGAATCGAAATTCCTGATTACCACCTCGTCCATTCCGGGAATGATCTGTACGAGTCGGATGATAGCATCATCTATCCAGAAGCTCTGACCTACATCATTTGCCCCGCCTATATAATTGTAAGGCGATTGTCCGACAACAAAGTTATCAGAATCGTTCCAGCGGCCTGCATTTATGGCCTGACTTACCCGGTTCTGATTGCTGGCTCCCCATTGGATGTAGTCGAGGAGCTGGTCTCCGGAATTTGACCCAAAATCGCTGTTGTCGAGGAACAACCCAAGTCCACCATTAGCATCCGGTAAGGCCGTGACGTTTTGCGTTCCCGAAGTGATGTCAATTATGACTTCCTCGTCAGTAGAGAGATTAAAGTCACCCGTGATATTCGTGTAGTTTCCTACATTATTGTACATCCCCGGTCCGAGACACAGCCAGTATCCGGAGACATCTGCATCCATAGCTCCGAAGTTCTTCAAGGTGACGGTTTCTGCACTCGGGTCGACTTGTATTAACCGTGCTTGGGCTTGGACTCCGACGGTAGCCATCAGACACAGAAAGCATAAAATACTTTTCATCTCAATCTTTTTGAATTGGTAATCATTAGTAGAACTTCACAGGTAATTACATCTTCAGTCTTTTGGGAAATTAGCCTATTGCTGTTTCTATTTGTCGCGTAATATTCTGATTATTAGTGAGTTCTGGTTTCAAGATGAAAAAGTACGAAGAGTCAATAGAATTATGATCAAATAAGATTGACTGGTAAGTATAAAAAGAGGCAGAGTGGGCAGCGAAGAGGAATCTTTAATGCCTAATTCGCACCTGACCTTGCAGTCTCCTAAAAAAGGAAAGATTCAGTCTCAAGTAGAAAAGGTCATCCTGGATTAACCGTACTTTACCTGAGCTAAAAAGATGAAATATGGCAAAGAGAGTCGTTCATTTTGAGATAGGTTGCAGTGATCTGGACAAAACTTCCGCCTTCTACGGTGCTGTTTTTGGTTGGAAGTTGTCACCACATGGCAATTCGGCCATCATCGATACCGGAGGCAGTGAGGGACTAAGCGGCCACATTAATAAATTAGGCCCCGAAGACCCCGACAATTATGTAACAATTTACATAGAGACGGATTCCTTGGAGGCAGATCTGGAAGCGATTGTATCAAATGGTGGAGAGATATTTGTGCATCCTGTTCAACTACCTGATGGAAGAGCCTTTGCCTGGTTCAAGGATGTGGCAGGTAATCTTATTGGAATGATTACGGCTTCCTAGCTTTAGCTGAATAAGCATTGGTCGATGCTTCCAGAAAACTTGGAGATGACCATGCGGTCTGCAATAAGAAATCTGATATAAAAGTACTCGAGGCCAATAGTATGATGAATGTTCTTGTATTTTTAAACCGCTTTATGCCCGGCCTATTCCGATGGTTAATGCGTAAGACGGGGTATAAGAGCACATAGACCACCAGCTAAATTTACCTATGCAGGAACTAAGGATTGAAGACTTTCCTTTGCGATCATTTGATAAAGTCAGATATGCCGATACCGACCGACAGGGTCATGTAAATAACGCCGTATTCTCTTCATTCCTAGAAACCGGTAGGGTAGAGGTATTGTACAGTAAAGAACTACCCGTTTTAAGCGAAGGGGCAAGCTTCGTTATCGCTTCTCTTAAGTTAGACTTCGCCAGCGAGATAACATGGCCCGGTCAGGTGGAGATAGGCACGGGTATTTTGAAAATTGGCAATAGCTCAATAATCCTCTATCAGGAGTTGTTTCAGGGGGGAATCCGGGTAGCTAAAGCAGAGACAATAATTGTCCAGATTCACAATGATACAAAGGCTAGTTTTTCACTCGGTGAAAATGCGAAAGGGATCTTGAAAAGGTGGCTGCTTAACCGGTGAGTGAAAATAGAAAGCCTATATCCGTGATTAAAGAATAGATGAGATGGAGAAGCAAATTGAAACCGACAGACTGATTCTCAGGGATCTTGAAG
>JBCBVN010000490.1:0-2698 GCA_039817625.1 Bacteroidota bacterium | reverse complement strand
GATTTCTGAAATCATCATCATAATATCCGTACTCATCTATTCGCAAATTTCTTCTGTAAGTGCAGCGACTTCTTCCCCAAACAAATTCCAATTTTATCTCTTTGGGAATTATTCTCTTCGTAATTTCTTCAACATAATCATCTGATGCCGAAGACCAAATTGCTAATAGAAAATTACTTTTGACTTCTTCGAGAAATTCATCCAAAAACGGTCTTTTGTAAACATTATAATTGAATATTTTGAAATCAACTTTTTGACTCAATTCCTTTTCTGTCGCATGAATTAGAGTTTCATCCACATCAAGTATCAGTAATATTTTCTCTTCGTTTTTGAACTCCATTTTTCTTTTTCGATTCTTTGGTCTTTTCTTGATGTTTTATTTTTTCTTCATAGCACACAACGGCAGTCCGTGCGAAAACTACCCCTGCACACCCACTAAATTTACCACTTTTTGCCGCCTCCGTACCAGTCTGCACAGAGGCTCTTGATACTGGTAACTCATCTCTCGCTCCACCCAGCTCCACAACATTAAAATCATAGATTTCAGCCTGTTTTTGATTGATTTTCCACTATTCAGCCACTCTAGAAGCAGCGGAACGCCCACTATAGACATACTTCTCCTTAGATTATAGCAAGTGGCGATCAAACTCCACTCGCCGCCGACTTTTTCAAGGCCTTTTAGTAAGGTGTAGGTGTAGCCCCAGGACCGTTTTATGGTACCAAACGGATGTTCGACTATGGCTTGACGACGTTTGTACAGCTCAGGTCTAGCTTGAAGACTCTCTTTATTCCGATCTAAGGCTTCCGCAAATTCATTGCGCTCAATGCCTCTTGCATGCCGCTGTTGTAGAGCTGAAGTCGACAGACATTTGTCTTTTAACGCACACGCATGACATACTCTACTCGATGTGGTGTAGCGGTGGAAGCGATAGGCCGTATGGCCGCGGCGACTACCACTTGGCTTTTTATATAATTGCCCATTGGTGGTTAGCTTCTCTCCCGCTGGGCAAATGTAAACGTCTTCATCTGGCTGGTAGACGAAATCTTCTTTGCGAAAACCCACTTCCTTTTTCCCACTCGATTGCTTGCGTTCGGCGACCAACGTTTCGATATTATTTTGTTGGCAATAGTCTAGCTCTGCCGCATTATGGTAGCCTTTATCAGCTAAAACAGTCACCTCATCGTCCAGGCTTAAGCTCAACTCATTGCAAGTGTCCACGGCCAGATCTCCCAGCGCATTGATGTCTCCCTGGTTCGTCACTTCCTGGTGAACGATCAGGTTGTGCTTGTCATCTACTGCCTGCTGGACATTGAAGCCCACTTCGACGATGTTGCGATGCAACGGTAAAGCTCTGGTATCCGGATCAGTCAGGCTAATCTGCGTTTCACCCGATTCATCTAGGAACTGGTCCAAGCGCTCATAGCCTTCCCGGCGATCATCCAACTTCCTGAGTAGTTCATCTATCGCAGGCCTCTTCTCCTGCTGGGTTTGTTCATCGGCTTGTTCCCATTCCTGAATGGCTTCTTCGATTTGTGCATCTATTCGATCCAGCTGGCGCTTGATCTTCTTTTTGTTGAAGTTGCGCTTCATCGCATTCTGACCCCGAATCTTAGTGCCGTCAATGGCTATGGTATCCAAGCCCAAAAGCGCCCAATCTTTCAGCAGCAGCGTAAAAGTCCGGAATACTTGCTTGAGCGCATCGGGATGATCTTTGCGAAAATCAGCAATCGTGTGATAAGCAGGCTGTAGATTGCCCGTCAGCCACATCAACTCAATGTTTACCCGACAAGCTTTTTCCAGCTTGCGGGAGGAGCGAATACCGTTTAGATAACCATACAAGTAGATCTTCAGCAACACATCAGAGCTATATCTACTCCTGCCCTGGCTATGCACCTGTACAAAACCTAACTCATCCAGGTCAAGGCCGTCCACAAATGCAGCTATGACCCGCACCTCATTATCAGAGGCAATCATGGCTTCTAAAGGCGTGGCAAATAATCCAAATTGGGTGGTGTCTTGTCCTTGCTTCTTGGGCATCGTGAAGAGCTTGTACTTACAACTTCAAGATAAGAGTTTTCGCACAGTCTGACGGCTACAGCAAACTGAAGCAGACAGCCAGCATTGACGAGGCCAAAATCTTTTCGTTCTGTTTGAATCCAGAGGAGGAATAATGCCCCGCCTATAGTTACGCTTAAGAACGGAGGAACTGGCCACCAGTCCCATTCATATGATAATGGGAATATTAAGAAAGGCCATAATATCGAGCTTACAATTCCCACCCGCTTATTGAATTTTTGGGCTTTATCCAGGGTCTCCTTCACGGCGTTCGCTATTTTCAGTGAATTTCTTTTGGATTTCAGGTGATTAAGGTCTCAGGTGTTTTATTCTTCTTGCATCTATAATATCTACTTGATTATGAGAAAGATAAAACCTGATAGACAAGCGCCTAGTAAAAATCGATGAGCGGCCATTAATTGCAATCCTGTAATAATTTACTCGCTATCATGCGGTTGCCGGCGGGACTAAGTCGCCCTATGGCAGGGCGTTCTGAAGGAAAGAGTGTAGGAGGTATGGCCTGCCAGTCGACCAGACAATAGCCGCGTTCGGTGACCATCAGCTGAGTGTCTGGCCATGCTTTCCAATAACCTCAGACAATAGCCGCGTTCGGTGACCATCTGTCTGAGGTTATTGGAAAGC
>JBCBVN010000489.1:0-2712 GCA_039817625.1 Bacteroidota bacterium | reverse complement strand
AACGAGGTAACCATAGACGAAATTTTCGAGGGCAAGCCAGATGACTTGATCTTAGCTTTCGATGATATCCTCCTAGCTACAGCCGAATGGGAGCCCAACTCTATAGGTGCTGCTAAGAAGGCTATTGTGTTTACCAACAAGCGAGCATGGTTAATCGTACGCCCTATGAGCAAACAGCTCGATGTTGCCTTTTATACGTCAGGACCATTGGTGGCTTCTCAAATACATAAATCGACCCGATATGCGCCTGGTGGCAAAAAATGGCGCCACCAAATCAGATTGAGTGGCCCCGGACAGCTAAGTCACGAAATGGTGGACTTATTGAGAAAAGGTTTCGATTTTGCGATGCGATAAACCTAGAAGGGAGCTTCCTTTACCATTTGGCCTTTTTCAGCCCTTTCTTGCCCTTCTGCTTTCGAGCGCCTTTGAACTTGACCTTCTTCTTAAAGCCTTTGTAGGCAGTTCTGGTTTTACTTCCTCGCTCACCGGCGCCATATCTTTGGATATTCAGGGCCGTACCTTTATCGACAACCCCCTGGAGAGACTGCTCGACCAGATCAGCCGACCGACTAGCTACATCAAAAAAGCTCAGGTTGGCCTGAATATCTACTTTTCCAATAGCCACTTTCTTCCCTGGCACTTTACGGTTGAGCATTCCAATCAATTGGCTGGTACTTAACCCGTTTTTCCTGCCCATCCGAATGCAAAAACGTGTGTAGTCTACATTCTTATCCTTGCCGTAGCTTTCCTTAGCAGAAGAGGAGACAGACTGCAATTCTCCCTGTTTGGCAAAGCGTTCACTCAGATCGGTAAGGGCAAGAGAAGTAAACTGCTCAATAAGCTCAGCGCGCCCCATACCCTTGAATAAATCTAAAACTTCAGATCGGATGACCTTGCTCAGTTGCTCATCTTCAGATTGATGGCCCAAAACCCGATTGGCATAAGCCATTACCCTGGTTTTGTATACTTCCTCGGCTTTGGGCAGCTCTCCTTGCTCAAAAGTGATACCGGTATGTTTCTCCACAGCCTGGATCTTCCGCTTCTCTCTACCATTGATGATGGCTAGTGAAATGCCTTCTTTACCCGCACGACCGGTTCGACCCGAACGATGAACGTACACCTCTGGTGAGTCGGGCATTTGGTAGTTGATGACATGGGTCAAATCCTGTACATCCAGGCCACGCGCAGCCACATCGGTAGCCACCAATACTCGAATCTTCTTTGACCTGAATCGCCCCATAACCTCGTCGCGCTGAGCCTGACTAAGGTCTCCGTGAATGGCCGCAGTAACGAGGCCCGACGATCTCAGATCCTCTGCGATGTTGTCTACCTCACGGCGGGTACGACAGAATACAACACCATATATCTCAGGCTCTAGGGCAATGAGCATGGATAGCAAACGGAATCTATCGGCGCTTTTTACTTGATAGAAGCGATGGACGACTTTTGAATTTCCGGCATCCTGATGGCCAAGGCTCAGCTCAAAAGGATTGTCCATGTACTTATCTGCCATTTGGCGCGCTTCTTTGGGCATAGTTGCGCTGAACAGATAAGTCCGTTTTTCTGATGGAGTGGCTTCAAGAATGGCGTCGAGCTCTTCCTGAAACCCCATATTCAACATCTCATCTGCTTCGTCCAGAACAAGCTGGCCAAGCGACTCGACCTTGAGCTTTTTACGCTTGATCAGATCCAGTGTCCTACCAGGGGTACCTACTACAATCTGTGCCCCGTTCTCTAAAGCTCTGATTTGGTCTCCAATCGATGCACCTCCATAGACAGCAACACACCAAATGCCCTTGGTAAATTTGGCGAAGTCTTTGATGTCTCTGGCAATTTGCAGGCAAAGTTCTCGTGTGGGGCAAAGGATGAGCGCCTGTACCCCACCCTCTTTTTGTACAGTTTGAACGAGAGGGAGTCCAAATCCACCGGTCTTACCCGTACCGGTTCGCGCTAAGGCGATTAAATCCTGCTCTTGCTTTAGGATGATGGGGATCGTCTGTGCCTGAACAGGTGTTGGTTGTTCAAAGCCCAACTTTTCTATGGCACGAAGGATGTGTGGCTCAAGGCCGCAGTCACTGAATTTTTCCAAGGTTCTCCTTTTTTAGCGGAAGGGTTCCGCATCTATAATTGATGAACCTGAGTACTTACCCTTTGGAGGAGTCTGGCTCTTCCTACGCACTGCCTATCACCTTTTTGAGGGCGCAAAAGTAGGTTTAATATTTGACCATAAAAAACTACCCATCAAAACACAAGGCTTTGATGGGTAGCAGTAATCGAACAAATTTATTCTAAATGCAACTGATCCTGTGGTTCGCTTTCCAAAAGCTTACACGAAGACCTCGCGCATTCGGGGAAGGCCTCCATCCCGCTCTTCTGCTACTAGCAGTCGGGCGAGGATCTCGCGCATTCGGGGAAGGCGCTCGACCTGCGGAAGTCTAAAAGAGAGTAGCGGTCCGCAAGAAGGCGTACGACTTATTCCAGCAGCAACCTGCCCGTACCGAGTAGTTGACCTGAAGAGCGCAACTGAAGGACGTACCAACCCTGTGCCAGATTGGCCAGATCTATACCTGGCCGCTCAGTAGCGGGGCCATAGCTGTACTGAACTTGTTCTCGACCGAGTAGGTCCGTCACAACAATTTCCAGTTGCTGACCTTGAGCAGCTTCAGGTAGCTCGATCCAGGCTGGTCCTTGAGTTGGATTGGGGTAGACCAC
>JBCBVN010000488.1:0-2718 GCA_039817625.1 Bacteroidota bacterium | reverse complement strand
AATCGTTTGGCGGATTGGAAGCGAACAACTGTCTTGACCTTAGGGTTACAACAAGAGCAGACTGATCGTTCCGGTCAGGATGTAGAGCAAGTTGATTTGAGTTCTACACTTATAGAGGTAGGTCTGGAAGCAGAACTATTTGATCGTTTCGACTTACTGGCGGGTGCCAGACTGTTGACTGCGGAGGGCTCTGATTATATTCCAGAGTACAGTGGGTTTAATGATATTGAGGACTTCCCGGGCCGTTTCATCGCTGATGATCAGGAAACTTTGATTGGTGCCGGATTCCGTTACCGTTTCCGTGACAACATTTACCTAACGTTACAATACCAGCAGTTTAGCCTGGAGCGTGCACAAGATCCGACTAACGATTACGATCTACGTCAGATTTTTGCGCAGTACAACATGGAGTTTTAATTTAATTCAGACCAATCTTAGCTTAAAGACAATGAAAAATATATCAATATATAGTGTGCTCCTTCTGCTGACCATGGTGGTCTGGAGTTGTGATCACGATACCGAGACCTTTGATGGTCCTAACCTGGTTGATCGTTTCGGTCCGTTCAATATTTTAGCGGATCTGGAAGTTAACCGTACTACCGTTGATTTCGGTGCCGGAGAGGACGTCCGCATGACGGCTCGTTTCAACAAGAATGTCAACTTCGTAATTCGCATCACTGGTATGGAAAGTGGCGCGGTGAAGACCATCGAAGCATTCGATAGTGAGTTAAACGCTAGCAATGCCATTTGGGACGGAGGAACGACTGAGCTGCCACTTTTCCGGGAAGAAATGTGCCGCATCGAGCTTATCATTCCCGAGGAAAACAACCTGACGCAGGAAGCGATGGTGGAAATAGTCAGTACCAGGGTGTATGAAGGTTCTTTATTCACCGATTTCGAAGACAATCCTGGCACCGATATTGAACTGGGTAATTTCGAATTTGAACTTACTAATGAAACCGGACGCCGTTCAGATGGGACTGCTGCTCAGGGAGACTGGTTTTACCTTTTCGAAGGTACCGATAATGTAGTTGGCAATTTCTTTGTCGGCTTGATCAATATCAACTCAACGATTACTGGTAACACCTACGCACCGGTGCCTACTACCGTTCCTGAGGACTTGTGGTTTAACGCATTCTTGTACGCCGATGGCGGCCCACACGGAATTGCGGTTATTCAGTTTGTCTACGACTCTAACGATAGTGGTGCCTTTGAAGATGGACAAGATCAAACCTTCCAGGTTGATGGAGATTATCCATTAGGTTTTGAAGGCTGGAGACATATCAACCACACGATGGCAGATATTGGTATGACGGAAGAGCAGGTGTCTAAGATCGTAGCGATCCGGGCACTGCTGATTTCCGACATGAACAGCCAGCCGAATCCGCCACTACAGGTAGACTTTGGCCTTGATTTCCTAACCTTCACCAGTGGAGGACCACTGGAATTATAGGATCAAAAATCGTGCGATAATGAAGAAGAAAAAGAATCAATTTGGGGATGTTTGGCAGGTATCGCTGCCGTTTCTGGGCTTAATGCTCTTCTTATCCGCTTGCGGTATTCAAATGCAAACTAATAGCCTTTACGACGGGGTAGAAGCTGCCGAGGTGGTACCAAAGCCAGAGCGTATCTCTTTAGCCGTAGAGCCTGTCCTCTTTGAAGATGACGGTGCTAACTTCTGGACCCCAACAGATGGTGATTGTACAGATGGTATGGTGGTGGATGATGTGACGCGTACGGGTGATCGAGCATTGAAAGTGAGTTGGAACCGCGCCGATTGTGAATGGGCTGGTTTTGGTATTGGTTGGGATGACTGGGCTGGAAAAGACCTGTCTTCGATTTTTGATCATGCTGCCTTTGAGATGTACGTTCGCACCACGGAGGGCCAAATGTTTGGTTTGCCAGTGGTCTTGACACTGGAAGACTACAGTGGAAATATGGCCTGGTCTTATATTTCTAACAAGTACTTCGAACGCTACTTCCTGGATGAGGAATGGCAAAAGGTGGCTGTGCCCCTGAATACCTTCGATCTCACCGAAGATGGTCTGGATATCACTAACATCAAGCAGTTGATGTTTGAGTTACAACAGGCTGGTGGGGTGTATCTGGATGATATTCGTTTGGTATACTACGAAGCACCTCCAACTGAGATCTGGTTGCCAGAGGAAGTTACGCCAGTTGCGCCGACTTATCCGGTGACTTTGTTCTCTGATGCCTTCATCAACAACAATGGTTGGGGTATTCACGAGGATCACTGCCAGAACTTCCGCCTTACGAGTGAGACGGCTAGTGAGGGTAGTCAGTCGATTCACGCTACTTGGGATGCCTCAAAAGCAGAGTGCTACCGCGTGCAGTTGGGGGCGAGCTGGAACAAGTGGTTCCGGATCGATATCGAGTCTGCTAAGGATGATATGGTTATCAGTCTGGATCTGAAGAGCGATGCTGATCTGCTGCAAAGTCAGAACATGCGCATTGGCTTTGAGGACTACCAGCGGGCGACTACCTATGTCACCCTAAGCAGTGATTACTTACCCAACGGTACTTTCAATACGGGAGAGTGGCAGACGGTGACCATTCCACTGTCGGATCTGCCAGATTCTGCGAATTTCGCGGACATCAAGCAATTTGTCATCCAAATGGATAAGTCGGGTGATGCTTATATCGACAATATTCGTTTGGTGAGAACTAATAGTTAAAAGCAATTACTGAGTAACTGAG
>JBCBVN010000487.1:0-2719 GCA_039817625.1 Bacteroidota bacterium | reverse complement strand
TGCAGAAAGCTATGAAAGAGCCCGAGGCGCGAGCAGTCGTAGTGCTACACTAGGTAGCAAGCTGCGCAACGCAGGAGGCCGATAAAACCTCAATCTACTTAAAAATCAAATTGGACATGCGCAGTTACATAATTCTTCTGCTTTTGAGCAGCTTGACGTTGATTACAGCTTGCAAACCCAAGCCTACTGCCACAGACAATGGCAATAGTATGACCACCATTACCGAGGCTGACCGGGTGATGCAACGAATGGTAGAAGCTCAAAATGCGGTAGACTGGTTAGATGCTCGTGCACGTGTCAGAATAGAGAGCCCTGCAATGAATGTGGGCGGCACAGCTTTTTTGAGGCTAAAAAAAGATGAGTGGGTGTGGATGAGCATCAAAAAATTTGGATTTGAAGCGGCCCGTGCTATGGTTACTCCAGATTCATTTTATCTGATCAACAGGCTGGAAAACACCTACAGCATCGAGCCGCTTAGCTATCTCGAAGAGCGATATAAAATGCCCGCACGGTTTGATCTGCTACAACAAATGATTGTGGGCAATCCCATTTTCTTTGATCGGAATCTTGAAGTAGAAGGCGCAGAAGAACAGTTTCACCTTTATGGGCAAAATAGCCGCTGGAAATCCGACTACTGGATTGATGATAATACTTATATCCTGGAACGCCTTCAACTGGCTGAAGTGAGTAGCAATCGAAAGCTGGATGTAGAGCTGAGTGATTTTCGTGCAGTTGGGCTTAAAAATGATTTTAGCCATGAACGTACAGTAACCATCGAAGCTCCGGGAACAGGTACTTCAAGGGTTGAGCTTTCTATTAATCGGCTAACCCTGAATGAGCCCGTAGAAGCGGTTTTCGATATTCCAGAGCGGTTTACTCGCGAATAGGGTTGAGTACTCGTGGAGTTGCTGTAAAATTTTTAGCTATAACAATCAAATTTCAATATTGAGGTAGGAACATTAGTTGTTTGTATCTGTTTTAGGAACAAACCAAATGAAACCATGACTACCCCCAAAACTGTCACTGCCCCAAATCCGGCAGACACACAGTATCCCATTCATCCACTTCTGGAGCAGCGTTGGAGCCCACGCATGTTCTCTGAAGAGCCGATTGCAGAAATGCATGTCAAGCAGCTTTTTGAGGCTGCCCGATGGGCGGCCAGTTCCTACAATCAGCAGCCGTGGCGATTCTTGTATGCTCAGAAGGGCAGCGAAGCTTACGATAAGCTCATAGATTGCCTCGTCGAATTCAACCAGCAGTGGGCCAAACATGCACCATTATTGATCCTGACAGCCTTTGAAAAGCAGTTCGATAATGGAAATGACAATTTCCATGCCTTACATGATTTAGGTTTGGCTCTGGGCAATTTGAGTGTACAGGCGCAGGATATGAATGTGGCCCTTCATCATATGGCAGGCTTTGATGCCAACAAAGCCAAAGAAGCCTTCAACGTTCCAGAGGCATTTCACGTCACTTCTGTTATTGCTGCCGGTTATTACGGCGGTGATCCCACAGAGCTCTCTGAAGATTTGCAAGCTGGTGAAAAAAGACCACGCGTACGCAAGCCACAGGAAGATATTGCCTTTCAGGAAGTCTGGCCTGTTTAAGACCAAGTCAAAAACCTCCGCTATATTTGTAGCTGAATGCAGTTAAACATCAACATAACTACCATAATTATTCAGACCCGAGCTAGGGTCCGAAGGAGGTAGCTTGTGTAGTTAAATAACTGAATCAAGAAATTAGCCCCGACGGATCGAGCATCCGCCGGGGCTGTTTATTTTTGCGACCCAATATCGCCCACATGTACCCAGAATACAAAAAGCTAAACCTCCCGGAGATAGATCAGGAAATCCTTGATTTCTGGGAGAAAGAAAACATATTCGACCGTTCAATAGCAGAGCGCGATCCGCAAAACAGCTATGTGTTTTACGAAGGACCGCCGTCAGCCAATGGCCTGCCAGGTATACACCATGTGATGGCTCGAACCATCAAAGATCTCTTCTGTCGTTTTCAAACGCTCAAAGGAAAGCGCGTTGAACGTAAAGGTGGATGGGATACCCACGGGCTACCTATAGAGTTGAGCGTAGAGAAAGAACTGGGTATTACCAAGGAGGATATTGGCACCAAGATCAGCGTAGAAGACTACAATAAAGCGTGCCGGGAAACCGTCATGCGCTACAAAAATATATGGGATGACCTTACGGTCAAGATGGGTTACTGGGTAGACCTCGAAAACCCATATATCACCTATGAAAACGAGTACATAGAGTCTGTCTGGTGGCTATTAAAGCAGATCTATGACAAAGGCTTATTGTACAAAGGCTACACCATACAGCCTTACAGCCCCGCTGCCGGCACAGGCCTGAGCAGCCACGAATTAAATATGCCGGGAGCTTACAAAGAAGTAACCGATACGACCGTCGTTGCCATGTTTGATACACAGCGCGAAACCGCTGAATGGCTCTACAGTCTACCGGTAGCTCCTCCTGCTGATGCTGAGGAAGTGACTGTACTTGGATCGCCCGATAGCGAAAAAGTATACATCCTGGCCTGGACAACTACTCCGTGGACATTGCCAAGTAATACAGCACTGACAGTAGGAGCTAAGATCGACTATGTAAAGGTGCGCACTCGTAACCCTTACACCGAAGAGGAAGTCGATGTCGTGCTCGCCGAGGCTCTGGTTGGCAAGTGGTTTGGGGGCAATCGCCAGCCAGAG
>JBCBVN010000486.1:0-2728 GCA_039817625.1 Bacteroidota bacterium | reverse complement strand
TCCCGCTAACGTCCAGCAGTTCAACTTCGATCTTGCTTTGATCATCGTTTTTGAACTCGATATTCAGCTGGTAGGTCGCAGGGTTGGGGAAAACCTGAAATGCATCTAGCATTTCAAAGTTAGTGGCCGGACTTACTGCAGGCTCTAGTAAATCAGCTGGGTTATTTACGGCGTCTGTAGTGAGATCAGCATTTGGTTCTAATGGCCGCATATTGGGACCTGAACATCGATCGTCTTCTTCACAAGAAGCAGCGGTTTCTCCCTCAACAAACCAATCAACGCCCGGAGCGGCGATAAATACATTGCCGGGCCATACTGCTGTGCCAGATGGGGGCTCTACGTAAAACAAGGATGAAAGAACGAAGCTAGGGTCAGTGCTCAAATGCCTGGCTTGCCATAAAACACTTTGGTCCCAGATATTCCCCGCATCAACTTGTTGTCCAATCTGAGTATCCTCGTTGAGTTGAAGACCTATAGTATTTCCGATGAAATTGGTGAATCGCAGTCTTGTGTCATTACAACTTCCATTGAACATGACGCCGAAATAAGTATCTTTTACTGTGTTGCAGCAGATTTTATTTTTTACACTATTGTTCACGTATATGCCACCGTAATTGGCATTGGGATCTATAACTGAAACCTCATTGGCTTTAATAAAATTAGCATGAGATTGGTTTAGTGTGATCCCAAACTCTGGGCTTGTTGCCTGGGGAGCGCTTAAGAGCTTAATGGTATTCTCTTCGATTTCGCTGTCCACGATGTTAACGAGATTTATTCCACCCCCAGCGGCATAGAGGTTGATGTCATTATCCTTGATATGTATTAAATCGTTATTTGTCGTCATTAGTGAACTTGCGCCTAATTGAATAGCACTTTGATTGAAAACTCCTGGACCAGGCGGGTATAGCTCGATCGTGTTTTCTTTTATTTCTAACCAATTTCTATCTTGAGTAATGGAAACATCAATAGCGGAGGACTGAGCGAATATGGAATTTCCATCCTTGATATGCGCCTGTTCATTCCCACCGAGCACGAGCTGTATACCATGTTCTAGATTGCCGCGATTTCCAAAAAAATCTTCGCCTAAAACATTTCCGGTAGCATACAAAAACGTATTCTCGGCGACAATACCATTTCGCATATTTAGTATCCAGCTATCTTGTATGGTGATGTGGGAATAATTATCGGCGAAGATGCCTGTGCCGCTATTTGGGTCATCCGGATCGGTAACTATCCCATAAATATTCGAGTTGTAAAATCCAAGCCCGGACGCATGGAGGATGATACCGTACCGAGCATTGGCAATATTGAATCCCTCATTGTCATTTCCTATGTTAAAGTATCTGAGGCCGTTAAATTCTATCCCCGCATGACTTACGGTCCCCGTGGAGACTGCCTGGCCAGGGTAGGGGGGCAGCAGATCTTCCCTCGCTTCTATGGTGCATCTGAAAGGACGCGTCGGTTGAAGAACAGTCGTGACCAATTCACCCTGTGGCGCATAGAGGCCAATATGGTTTTCTCTAAGCTTGGTGTGATTCATTTCAAACGTACTGAAATTGCCAAACGTCACCGCATGAACCGCATCTTCTACAAAGGTCGCTTGTAATTTTAATCTTCCTCCACTACTTTCTGGGGTGGATGAAGCAAGTTCTATGCCCTGCCACAATGCCGTACAGCCATGCACGCCCCGATTACTGACGCCCTTTTCATAAATGGCTAAGTATGCGCCGGCACCGACCGTAATCTTTGACCCCGGTTGCATGCGTACTTCACTATCATTGAACCAGTAAAAACCGAAATTATTCATGGCAGCGGCATCCACGATGAGATGGCCTTTAATGGCCAGGCAAGTGGTAAGGGGTGAGGCGGGCATGTCCCCATTAGCGATGAAAGTGCTGAGTAGGGTTCCGTTTCCTGCGTCGATGTTTATGGCATTGGGTCCTTCGCAAGGGCAGGTGAAGGTGGAGGTTTTGTTTTTAATTTTATTTGGACTAATCGGGCCAAAAACGCTTTCAGGGTCAGGTTTGTAAAATTTTGTATTTGTTTGAACATTATTGTTTTCCAGTTCACTTCCTTCTAGCGCGGATTGGACGTCCAAATTCAAGTCGTCTTCGGCTATTAAACCCGGTACAGCATCTTCGTTTAATTCGAAAGAATAATCAAAGCCATTAAAAGCTATCTGTCCCTGAATCGTCAAACAGGCCATCATGAAAAGCCCGAGTATTTGTAATCGCATATTGGTAGTTTTTGGTACGATTGCAAATACGGGCTATTGCGAAGATTTTTTAGAGGTGTTTAAAATTTGGGGTAGCGTGTTTAAGATTTGGGGCAGAGCCTAGCTTAATGACCATGAACAACGTCATCGGTGAGTATTGTTTTTACTTAGGGTCTATGGCCGGTCAGCTTTGTGTTTATGTCATTCAGTAGTTTTTCTGGATCTAAATCTTTGATTTCAGTGACATCTATCTTGTATGCCGATTGATCTAGTATTTCTCCTGTGCATTCATCGCGATAAAGAATATCTATACAAAGAGTATTCTCTATTAACTCAATTTTAGTCTGAAGGCTAGCATTAGCCATTTCGAATTCCTCTACAGGCTGAATCAAGTCATATATCATACTACTTAAAAGAGCAGTAGTCCTGACGGGGATATTTGCAGTTGTATACAACGCTCTTGCCGTTTTAAACCGTTCTATAGCAGACTGCATTTTTTTAATGTTTCTTAGT
>JBCBVN010000485.1:0-2735 GCA_039817625.1 Bacteroidota bacterium | reverse complement strand
GAATCTTAGCGGTTGAGTTTGTGTTTCCTTTATTGTAAAGTGAATAACAGCACCAGAATTCGACTTGGCAGGAAGAAAGGAAACCGACCTGCGGAAGTCCCAAAAAGCTGTCGACATACAAACACAGCAAACATATAGACAAAGTTATGCGGCTTACCATTGTACTCTCTCTTTTTCCAATTTTACTCGCTGCTCAGTTTGAGTTGGAGCGTGCTTATCCGACAGTCACTACTGGCGAAGATGTGTTTTCTCTAGCCTGGGAAGGTGGCCTGAACTCGCCTCAACCCGGAAAGGCGGATCTGGATGGTGATGGCCGTGATGACCTATTCATTTTTGAGCGGATGGGTGACTTACCGCTGGCCTTTCGGGCCACACCTACAAACTATGAGGCTGCCCCTGAGCTACTGGAACACTGGCCAATAGAGAACCTCAATGGTTGGGTAGTCCTTCGCGATTATAATCAAGATGGCGCCATCGATATATTCGCTTATAGCGATACTTCAGAGGAAGGTATTCTGGTCTACCGAGGCGAGCGTAGGCCGGACGGACTTTTAGAATTTGATCGAATTACCTGGAGCAATGATGAGACCATCATTTATTTCCCCCTCCAAAATGGAGCCCGGGTAAATCTTCTTGTCAGCGAGGAGGATTATCCGGAGATAAAAGACATTGACTGCGATGGTGATCTGGATATTCTGACCTTTAACGTTGGCGGTGGCTATGTCGAATTCTACAGGAATACC
This sequence comes from Bacteroidota bacterium, assembly GCA_039817625.1. Classification (GTDB taxonomy): domain Bacteria; phylum Bacteroidota; class Bacteroidia; order Chitinophagales; family Saprospiraceae; genus Neolewinella. Next base: position 1,992 of record JBCBVN010000485.1, on the reverse strand, counting down.
GCCATGGAAGGAGGACAGTCGCTGGAGACCCTCAATTTTGTACTGGAGGACAACTGCTATGGTGGGATATTCGAGCCAGGCATTAGCAGTGCCGTTGACCTTGCACCTCAGATTGGGGATTGTGCCGAAACACCTTTTCACGAACCTGGCCAAAGCAGCGGTGCCAGACACGCGGGCTCCACCCTACTCTGCTTTGACGAAGATGGTGATGGCGATCTGGAGCTCATGCTGGGCGATGTGTCCTTTTTTGATCTCAATGTGCTGACCAATGGCGGCAGCTGTGACCAGGCCTGGTTTAGCGACCAGCATCAGTTTTATCCAGACTATGACGTATCTGCTACCATCAATTTTTTTCCAGCTGGTTTTTACCTCGACTTCAATCAAGATGGCCTCCGCGACCTCATGGCCGCACCCAACGAGGAGCGCAACTCAGAAGATCGATTCAGTTTATGGTACTATGAAAATGTGGGTACCGATGACGCGCCTGTATTTAGCTTCCGCAACGATCAGGCAATAATCGACGAAATGATCGATGTTGGTTCCGGCAGCTTTCCCGCTGCCCTGGATGTGGATGCCGATGGCGATTTAGATCTGGTCGTCAGCAATATTGATTACTACACACCAGACTTAAATACGAATAGTCGCTTGCAGTTATTTCGCAATATCGGAACCCCTCAATCGCCCGTTTTCCAGCCTGCCGACGAAGATTATCTCGGTATGAGTGTATTTAATGCCACGACCTCTTTTGCTTTTGCGCCTACCTTCGGCGACATAGATCAGGATGGAGATACAGACGCCCTGATCGGCGATAATACCGGTCGTTTGTTTTATATCGAGAATACTGCCGGCCCAGGCAACCCACCCGAGTGGGCAACCCCCGTTTATGGGTGGCAAGATCTGGTTGTAGACAGATTTATTCAGCCGCGCATCGTGGACCTGGATCGCGATGGCCTGCCCGATTTGGCTTTGGGAACTCGGAGGGGGACCATTGAATTTTTCCGAAATATCGGCAGCGAGGGCAATCCTCAGTTTAATCCAGATATTGAAGCGGAAGGAAATATTACGGAACTTGGCGATATAGATTCTCGAGAGCCTGACTTTCTTTCTGGATATGCTTCGCCAAGCTTTATACAGGATGGCGATGACTGGTTAATTTTCAATATGAATATTGACGGTAAAATGTCTGCTTATAGATTACCATACACCAACCTCAACGCCATAGCCGACACCCTCGATGCTCAGGTCAGCAATATAGATATAGGCGAGCAAGGCACCCTGCTGATGGCCAATTTCGACGATGACCCAGAAATGGAGGTCGTGCTGGGTAGTCTTCGTGGCGGAGTATCATATTTTAATTCCAATATTATCGATCCCACTATCGTCAGCACCAACGAAGTGGCAGATCGATCAGCCGACATATCGGTTTATCCCAATCCGGCGACCTCAACCATTTGGCTGCGGGGTGATATTTCAGGACTTACGCAGGTGGAATTATTCGACCTCAATGGTCGTTCGCTCCGTACTTGGTCAGATTCCGCAGATAGTTTAATAGCCAATAGACCACTGTCCTTACCCGATCTTCCTCGTGGGGTTTACGCCCTGAAAATTAGCGGATCGGACTGGACCGGCGTTAGAAAGATTGTGGTGGAGTAAGTGTATATTGCGGAGGTTTATTTATGAGGACACCTCCCTATGCGACACTTATTTTTCATTATTTTCATATCTATTACACATCTGAGTTTTGCTCAATCTGTAGACGGTTTTTTCTCAGATATCAGAAATCGTATCGAGCAAGGGGATATTCTTCGGATTACGGGTCAGGCGACGGGCCAGTTCGACTACAATAGCATCTCTGGAATCGTGCAAAGACGGCCTGGCTTCAATGCCAGATTACAAGCGGGTCTCGGCATCGATTTAATGGGCATTCAAATCCCTACGAGCATAGCTATAGCCAGAGGCGGCACTGTTTATAATTATCAATTACCGAGCTAT
>JBCBVN010000484.1:0-2744 GCA_039817625.1 Bacteroidota bacterium | reverse complement strand
CAAGGCACGAGTTAAAGACTCACCAGTCTCTGCAATAGATGAACGCAAAATGCCAAGATTTTGACTTAAGTAGCTGTAGTATACTTTGATGTCCAAATTATCATTCAACCGATATCTAAGCCCTCCATTGATAGATCTTTCTTCTTTGCCCGAGTTGGTCAGGGAGTAGTCTGGAGTGTTTCTGTCGCCGATGCGTGTGTAATTAGCCCCCAAGTGATAGCTCAATCTTTCGCCTCCATGAGCAAGTCCCGCGTTTACGAAGTATCCTCTTCCGTTTGTTTGATAACCAGTACCAATATTTGCGCTAAATGGTTGGTTGAAGTTAAGTGGATCAGCTTCTACAACAATGGCACCACCTATTGCTTCGGGACCATACCGGACTCCGGCAGCTCCTTTCAGAACGGTTATTCTATTGGCTGTTGCGATATCGATTTCAGGCGCATGGTCTGTACCCCAGTTTTGAAATCCATGTTTGATGCCGTTATTCAGAATTAGAACTCTGTTTCCATATAAGCCATGGATTACGGGTAGCTGTACATTACTTCCAACTGAGGTGAATGTCACCCCGTCTATATCTGATAGTGCAGAGGCCAGGCTTTGGGTAACATTGGCAGACAATTCATCTTTCCCCAAGCTAAGCTGAGCTATAGACTCAGTGCCCTCTTCTCTTGCTCTTTCTGCGGAAATAGTAACTGCATCCAGCACACTAGCTTGTTGCTTAAGATAGATATAAGGCGTTTCGCTGACGTGGTGGTGCATGTGGCAAGTCGTGTCACAGTAACCTAGGCAAGAGATGGAGAGGCTATGTGACTCCTCGCAGAGATCGGTTAGATGAAATTCTCCGTTGATATCTGTTAAAGCTACAAGCTGAGTACCGCTAATAGCTACTTGCACAAAAGGCAATACCTCTTTGGTCTCAGCATCTAGAATGATGCCTTTCAGCTCGTAGTCGCAAGAACTTGCACTTTGGGCAAGTATAGTTGCTCCGTGTAGAAATATGGTGAGTAGAAGCAGCAGCTGTTTCATCCAGGTAGATATCAAATTAGGTAAGCAAGGAAATCCAATAGTCAGATGCCATGTAAAATGAAGTTTTGCATTAGACAGGATAGCCTTTGATGGGCTTTAGAGATTCAATTTCTAAAGCGGCAGGATTGCATGTGGAGCCGTCAAACGAATTGGTCATTGACTTGCCCGACTTTTTATTTGATCTAGCTAAAAATGGTAAAACGCGGCAAAGATAAGTAAGCTACTCTTGTTAATGCAACTAAGTTGCGATAATTTAGATTTTTAGTCTAGTGCTTTGCATTTGTGTAAGGGATGCAGAAAACAAATTGGCGATCATGTGTTGCTTCTCGAATTAGAGCCTTATTTCATTGAATTTTTAATTATTTTTATCAAATGGAAACTACATGGTTGCAGACCGATTTTGGCACCTTTCAACTCACGGCTAGTGAGTTAGGGCTACGGTCGGTTCGCTTGACAGATATCCAAGTGCCCGCCGAGCTTCCCATTCCTAAGAACGAGCACCTCAATCACGCCAGGCACCAACTAGAAGAATACTTCGCAGGACAACGTAAGGACTTCGAATTGACATTGGATTGGGCCGGGTCTACTGATTTTTATCAGGCCGTTTGGCGCGAGCTGACCCAAATACCATATGGTCATACGACCAGTTATCAAGCCATTGCCGAGAAGCTGGGAGATAAAAATGCCATACGCGCTGTAGGGCAGGCGAATAAGCATAACCCGCTGGCTATCATTGTTCCATGCCATAGAGTGATTGCTAAAAATGGGGACCTTCAGGGCTACTTTTATGGCCTCGATTTTAAGCGCCGTCTTCTGGCCTTAGAAAACCCCAAAAGCTTCGCTTTGCAAGAAAAATTGTTCTAACTCGAAGAAGTCCATAAACAGGACTAAACCAAGCTGAAAAAAGTGTGTTACTATTGAACGCAATCTTGCGCCCCCAAAACAGCTAAAATTTTTCTTGACCTATGGGCAAGAATCAAAACCTAATCTACCTCGATAATAATGCCACTACGCCAACTGATCCGCGTGTGGTAGATGCCATGTTGCCATACTTCTATGAGATACCTGGAAATGCAGCCAGCCGCAACCACCCTGCAGGTTGGAAAGCAGAAGAGGCCGTTGATTATGCACGCGAGCAGATAGCCGCCTTAATCAATGCAGATTCTCGGGAAATTATCTTTACCAGTGGTGCGACAGAAGGAGATAACCTGGGTATAAAGGGTGTCTTTGAGATGTATTCCAGAAAGGGAAATCACATCATCACCGCAAAGACAGAACACAAAGCTGTGCTCGATACTTGTGACAAGATCGAGAAGATGGGTGGAGAGGTGACTTATCTCGATGTAGATCGGGAAGGCCTCATTAATCTGGAAGAGCTCGAAGCCGCAATTACAGACAAGACCATCTTGGTCTCCATCATGTGGGCTAATAACGAGACTGGAGTCATTCAACCCATGAAGGAAATTGGTGATATCTGCGCTAAGCACGGTGTGCTTTTCATGAGTGACGCAACCCAGGCGGTGGGTAAGATTCCAGTTGACCCTCGTGCTACGGGTGTCCATATTTTGGCATTCACCAGCCACAAAATGTATGGTCCAAAGGGAGTAGGCGCACTTTACGTAAGTCGCAAGAGCCCCAGAGTAAAGGTGACGAGTCAAATGGACGGCGGTGGCCACGAGCGCGGTATGCGTTCAGGCACACTAAATGTGACCGGTATC
>JBCBVN010000483.1:0-2744 GCA_039817625.1 Bacteroidota bacterium | reverse complement strand
AGTATGTAGTAGCCACCGGATATAAAATTCAAGAAATTGTCTCCCGGGATTAAAACACGACTACCGTCACATAGCATGATGTAATGAAGGTTGAGCGGATAGATACTATAACCAAACGCCTCAGCGATATAGACGTAGTTGTCCCAGCTTGCATATATATCTGCTATTTCTTGGCGCGAAAGGATATTTGCTGCGTCTTCCTTTCAAGAGCACGATAGTCATATCTGCTGCATACATGGATAAGGGTGCAATATACGTTTGCAGGGAGTTACTACAAGGTCAACTTATCCCATACTTAGGCTAGACTTTACCGATCTAGCACCACTCTTCCTCTAAAAATCTGCCCATCATCTCTTATGAACACTAGAGTATACAAGCCTACTGCATTCCGGGAGAGATCTATATTCAATTGGTCCTGATAGGCAGCAACGACTTGATTAAGGACCAATTTGCCATCTGAACTGAATACACGAAGATGCCCCAAACCTGAAATTGCAACATTAACGCGCCCAGTTGTAGGATTAGGAAACAAAGCTAAATTTTCAAAATCACCTACCTCGGTCAAACTATTGGGAGCAGGTACACCCACCCGAATACTATCACAATACGTATTGCTGCCATTTAACGAGGTGGCCGTCAGGCAGGTATAATACGTACCAGGCACTTCAAAATCATATACCGGAAACCGATCTGTGCTTGTTTCCCCGTCGCCAAATTCCCAAAACCAGCCTATGGTGTAGACCGAGGACTCATCAAAAAACTCGACGAAGGTCGATGAATCTGAAGAAATCTGGTCAAAACCCGCTACCGGAGCAGGATGACTAATGCCTAAAGTATCGCAGGGTGATCCATCTAATGGACCGAGGCCGTAAGGTGGAAAGTTGGGGAGACCTGATGAGACAAAACCAGGGAACATCATATCAGGATCAGGATATTGGAATTGAGAAGCTTGGCCACGTAGATTGGGAAACTTTATACTATGGTAATGCGGTCTACCACCTAGAGGGCCAAAGTAAATCTTACCATCTGGAGCTAATGCAGCAGAATACGGAAAGCTATTTAAAGCAATTATAGAGTCAGAATATTCTGTATAATCAAAAAGAACGATGTATGACGATTCGATATCCGTAGATTCCAAATCAAACTGAAGGACTTCACTTGCCTGAGATAAATATAGAAATCGGCTATTCGGTGAAAAAGCCAGTCCAAAGCGGGGACCACCCCAATCTAGGGGTGAATCAAAATATATTTGATTTTTAAGCTCCCCAGTACATCGATCAAACTCATATAGAAATATAGTAACCTTTGGATCATCTCTCGGAAGGACAACTTTAGCTCGAGCATAATACTTACCATCTGGTGAAAATAAGGATTGACTGATAGCTGAAATGAACCCATCGGGCTCAAAAATTTGAGGTTCCAGCGGATGTATACCCATTGAATCGTAGAGCAAAACATTATGCTTGTTTCGACCACTTCGACTCCCAATAATCAACCACCAATCTCGACCATTCCCGTGCCTGACAGCCGCAATATTGGGATCTAAAGTATCTGTATAAACGATACTATCCCTTAGTGTCACCCCTGCATACGGAAACGTTGCCGTCGTATTGATCTGCGTCAAGTATAAATGATCTATCGCACCAATAACGCCCCCCAAAGAATCAACAAAACTCCACCTGGTTGATTGATGAAAAAAGCTGATCTCTTTTTCTCGAAACCCGGGAAGTGCCAAAACCATGTCAGGACTTGGCAAACCGCTTGTTAGCGTTCCATTAGCAGCATAGGAGGGGTGCCACCCTAAACTATCACTGCCCGGTATAGTATCACCTGGTTCAGTAAACACATAACTACCGTTTGAAAAATAAAAAACGTCTGAATCTGCATCAAATATACCACTATGCGTATCTGAAGTATTTGCATCGTAAGACTCTCCCAATAACGCTGGGGGAACGACTGAAAAATCAATTATCCCAACTTGGTTTCTCCAAAATCGGCCATAATCTGGAACAGAAAATATCACATTCGCTTCTTGTAATTCATTTTGCGTCCAAGAATGCGGAATTATTATTCCAAAAACAAATAAGAAGCAGATATTAACCTTCATTTACTTACAGTTAAGAATTATTCATGAACGATAATACGTTCAGATAAAATCTGACCTTTAGAATCATTGGGTTCAAATATAAGGTTAAAAATTCCGTTCTGCTCAATTGAAATTTGAACAACCTTATTGTTAATTCCATCTGTACCAGAAACCGATTTCGAAAAAATATTACGGCCTAACAGATCATAGCCATGTAAAGTACAACATGAATAAAGTGGAAATACATCATATGCAAAGCTAGCGCGATAAATTTCATTGCCAAAAGAAATATCGAATAGCCGTCTCATGGTTTTCAAGTTTCTTGGAATAGGATTTTGATCGCCTGACCAATCGGCTTACTCTTGATCTTCCAGCTGAAAACAGGCTTTCGATATAGAAAGTATAAGTCTTGCCTATCCAATGCCTTTCTAACGGTACAATCGATCAAAACGCTTCCCAGCGATCAGTTTCAATACCATGTTGTGTTGTGCCACTTTAATGATAATCAAATGTCAGATTGGCCATTTTGAGTTCAGGCGTTGACTCTCATATTTAGCACTCCCCTTAAATTTTATTGTCGACACTCACCGTAGCTCCTAACAGCTTCGCGTAAAACATCATCAACATACACAAACAAATCATGACTATACGATTCCTT
>JBCBVN010000482.1:0-2749 GCA_039817625.1 Bacteroidota bacterium | reverse complement strand
ACTTCGGTGGTACCCGGGGCGTGAATGTGTTCCGACCTGCGGAAGTCTATCCAAAAATGCCGCTGCCCAGGCCAGGTATCACGGGTATCATCATCGATGGAGACCCAGAGCTATTCTGGCAGTACAACGGCGGAGGGTCTCGAAATACGCTTGATAGCCAAAGGCTGGTTCTACCGCCTGGAGTTGGTAGCATTGAGCTTCATCTGAGCGCCAGAGAATATAGCGCCCCGGCTGATTGCCAGTTCAAGTACCTGCTGGAAGGCAGTCGAAATGCCGATTGGGTGGAGCTGGGCAATGAGCCAACCATTAGCCTCCCCAACCTAGCCTATGGCAACTACAAACTCCTGGTTAAAGCCACCAATTCCGAGGGCATATGGTCTGAACAAGCGCATACCCTCTACCTGCGCATCCGGCCACCGGTATACGCCCGATGGTGGTTCGTTGGACTGATTGGTCTTTTTGTACTTGCGCTGGTCGATTGGCTGCGACGAAGGCGAGCGAAACAACTCATCGAAATAGCCAACATCAAAACTTCATTGGAAAGACTGATCCTGAATCCACACGTTTTATTCAACGGGCTTGCTGCCACAAAAAGGTTGATCGGACAAGGTCAATCCAGAGAAGCCGTCAGCTACCTCGGGCGCTTTACGGGCTACATGCGCAACTTGATGCAGAACAGTCGCAGAGAGCTGATCGGCCTGGACGATGAGATCGGGCTACTCGAAGATTATCTGAAAATCGAGCAGCTGCGCATGTCTGAGAAAAACAGGTTCAGATATGAGATCATCATGCCCGATGGCTTTGATCCGTTCGACTATCAAGTTCCTGTTCTATTGCTGCAGCCCTTTGTAGAGAATGCCGTCGTGCATGGCGTAAAAGGACTTGGACACGATGGGCTCATACGAATGAATTTTGAGCAACTTGGTCCTATTCTGCATATCCGAATTTCCGATAATGGTGCAGGTCGAGCCTCCACCCAACAAAAGAGTCAGGCAGAGGCTCATAATCACAACGGGGTAGCGACACCGACTACCCGCAGGCGCATCAAATTAATGAATCAGATTGCGCGTCGGCAGGTAGCGAGTTTTGCGATTGAAGACCTGGTCAATAAGGCTGGTGATTCCAGGGGAACTTTGGTGCATTTCGAGTTGGACGCGGCCTATTTCAATGCGTTATCGCTCCATCAGATCAACCGGCCAGGCTAAGGGCAGGTCAAAAGTTTGAGCAAACCACATCGCTTCGACCGTTTTACCGATACCTAGCTTTTTGTACAAATTTGATCGGTGCTTACAGACTGTACTTTCGGCCACGTAGCGGCGATATCCGATTTGCTTAGCACTCATGCCCTGGCTAATAAAGCAGAGAATTTCTCGCTCCGAGGCGGTTAACTTATCGAAGGCAGATCGCATTTGCCGAACGAATTCGACCTCTGCCAAAAGACGTTGGTACTTGGCCTCTGAAACATAAACCAACTTATCGGCATTGGTGCCAATTTTCATCGGCTCTTCGGGTGGCACAAACGACATATCATCATCTGTGGTATGAGTTGCGGAACGATGATCGTCCGCGGGCTGCGGCAAGCGCAAAGGCTGCCCTACAGCACGAATGAGGGGGTATTGTTGCTGAGTCATGGTGCGAATCTGCACCTAAACGTGTATGCAACTACCGCTCATCCCGGTAACGGGGATTTAAAGGCGGGAAATGATAGTTTGACGGCGGGAAGTGAGGGGAAGAGAGCGGGATCTAAATTGTGGCACATTTAGATCCCGCTCAATTTTTAATTAGCTGCGATATTCAACATTACTTAACATAGCAACCTCATCTGCCGAGGGAACAAAAAGTTTTTCAATAATTTCATTTTGGACTTCCCGCAGTGGGGTTTTAAGCCCCTTTATTGTTGGCTTTTCCATAGCGATGTATGAGTTCAGCTCATTTATACCTACCCTATTTGATGCGATTTTTACTGTTTTTGCTTTAGCTAGTTTTGTTTTATTTGGAATTGGTATACGCTGATAAGACAACCCAAACCTAACATCCATTGAAAAATCTTCAACACTTGTATACAGACTTCCGTTGACATTAAGTCCGAAAGCTCCACCTTTTTTCTTCACATCAAATTTTTTATATTTCTTCTTGATTATATTTTTCTGAACAATTCCTGTCACAACTAGCAAATGACAAATATTCGGATCCTTTATAACATTTTGGTTATCCTTTATCCACATTCTCATTCCATTTAGGTAGCTAGCATCATGTATATCTAGCAATCCAACTGCCTGATTATTCACGATTACACTAAACAGAGATTCACTGTCCAACTCGGCATCAAGAAAATTTAGAAATTGAACTTTTAAGCTCAATTTTTTATCAACAATCAAGGACTTCACCTTTAATGGCTGCTTAATGGGAGACTTTTTATCGATCACAACTCCTGGTATTGGGAATACAGAAAATTCAGCAAATCCATCATCTACATTCGATGTACAATTCTTGGTTTTGCTTCTCACCTCTAATACTCTGCCAAGAAGTGAATAAGGATTGCCTATAAAAGCATCATCCTCAATAAAAATTTGATTCCTTTGAATCTCCAATAGTCTTTCCGCCTCTGCTATTGCAGGAGCTTTCACCTTAGAAGCGACCGACTCATTCATTGTATTATTAATGTGCTCTGTTGAATTACCACCCATGATATTGTATTTATTATTTGATTACAAAAATGCCCCATTCAAACAGGCAAATACAATACCCT
>JBCBVN010000481.1:0-2755 GCA_039817625.1 Bacteroidota bacterium | reverse complement strand
TCTGGTTGATCTCTTAGGCTAGAGTTTGAAAAAGCCTCCTCCATTGCTCGCTGCTTCTCTTCAGCTAATTTGAGGAGCTCTTCATATTCGTACATTCCAGAACGAATATCCATGAGAAAGTCGCGATCCTCCCGATATACGTTTACTTGGTGATCACGCGCAATTTCGATGGCCATATTTAGCAAACGAAAAGTATGCATCATATTCTTTGAATCGTAGTTCTTACCGTGACTTTTGGTATTCTGATAACGATCTTCATTTCGATTATCTACCCATTCCCAATACGCTCTATAGTCTTTACAATATTTAGAATAACCATTCTTGTTAAAGTAAAGGAGAGCTACCTGAGACTCACCCTTGGGGATAGAACTCAAGGAAAGTTCATTTGAACGATCATTTTTGATGATCCCTGCATAAGGGATTGTCCTGCTGTGATAAAGACCATAAACATCCTGCATGTAAGGAATATTCACCAAGCCACAGTCCATTTGTGACCAGCCCTTATGCTCAAGAAATGATGTGAGCGACAGAGACCCAGATCGAAAGTTAACATAGCAAAAATCTAATGGTGACTTTCGGTCTTTACCTACCGGATTGACAATTTTCTTATTGAGCCCTTTAGCTTTTCGGATTTGGGACAACGCAAATTTCCCAAAACTATCTTTACATTTTTTTGATAGTATTTTTTGGTTATCAATCTGTTCTAGAATTGGCAATTTATGAATAACGCTGTCACTAGGCGTATTCAGCAATTCCAGAATATTGGGATTATTAACCGCGAGTAACTCTAGAAATCTACCTAGTTCGTAAAAAACAATATCATTAGTAGGATTAGCAAGCTGTTTAACATATTTCAGGCTATAAAAATTTTTCTTGGGCAGCAAGAACACACCTTTGATATCCAAATCAGATGCTGGTGTAGACAACCCATACGCCTGACTACCACTCACGCATTCCATTAATATAAGTTCTTGAACCCTTAGGTCAGCTATGGTCATTCTCGTAGATATATTTTCTCAGTACGCGGTTGAGATCTTCGACCTTCCCATTTGCCGAAGGAAGCAGTCGCCCCCCTGTGTCTGCGAGATCTATGCAGTCTAAAATATATTTGACCAACAACTGCTCACCAGTGTGTAGATAAGATTCGTTTTTTGTTTGCTTAAACTCGATCAGCTCATCTATACGCTCAGTAAGTTCAGATGATAATCCCAAATCACTATAAGTGTCTTTAAACTCAACAGGAGGAGGATCACTGCGATCTAAAATCCACCTGCAATTAGTCGCAGCCCTAAGTGCATAAAGCATTTTTTTCAACTTGAAACTTCTTTCCGCAACTAGGGATTCGGTCATTTTTCGAGCCAGACTTAGGTAGTGATGGAGGCCCTTGATACGCGAATAAAATTGCTCACCCAGAAATTGTACATCTGTCAGAAATTGAGTGTTTGCCCTGTACACTATTGGAGATTTTGGCCACTCTAAAAGTGACATATTTGATCCCTTTAGCAGTCGGAGAGCTTTTCGCAGTTCCCAGCCAGATAGATCAATATCACCATTTTCAAACATATAATCCATGGCATCCTTTCTCTCGTCGATGGATAAATACCAATCTACCGAATGCACATAGATAAAGCGTATGTCAAAGTCACTATCTGGCGAAGGAAACCCCCATGCCCTTGAGCCAGACTCGCAAGCATATAAAATACGGACATTACTCTTTTCCTCAATGCCCTTTAAGTATTCCAATATTTTATCCTCAACCATCACTTCACCAAATTTATCATTCACCATACCATGTACCTTCTACAATCTCCAATGCTGACCCAACGGTATCTTGAAGATTTCGATACCGGACCAACACCTCTTTTCCCGTGTTAAGTTCCTGCTGTACGGTGGCAAACTCAAAGTAGTTCTCCCCAGAGCAAGTCTGAACATCGCGAAAGAAAATGGTGTCATTCTGAATGTCGTAAGTACCGTAAAACTCTCGAATGCCAAAGCAGACACTTCCCTCAATGAATCGATTATCAGATTTTATCTGGAAAGTAGTCGAGCAGTCAATAGACCCGTGACTGTAGCCAACCAAAAGCGGATCACCAGGAACTGGATCAAAATCGATTAAGCCCAATGGGTAAAAATAACAGATGAGTAGACAGAGGATAGACAATGAAATATTAAAGATCCTAACCTTATTCCTAAACCGTTCAATAAAAAATATAGTGACCTGAAAGAAGCAAATTATAGATAGCGCAACAAAAAGAAAAAATAGGAATATCACGAGCGGGATGTCCCAGAAGCCAATACATATCTCATACCACCCCTTTGTATTCACAGCTACAAGCAGTAAACCTGAAAGTACAAGCAATAGCCTAGAGAAGGTCATTTATTTATTGAGCTTGGAGTACCAATTTATCGCCACGGCCTCATAGTGTTTGATAAAGGCCTCTTTCCCTTCACAATATTCCCCCATATCTCCATTACAATGCTTGGCCACATCTCGCTTTAAATCTGCATATGCGCGGGCAATTTCTGAATGGGCTACGAGGTAGTCTCTGAAAGCGATATGCCGAAGGATATTGGAATCTCCGGATGCAAAAGCGTGCAAGTGATGAGTACGCAAAGGGTGGCCTTTTCTAAAGTAGCGACGCCCCGCAATACCGTACTCCCCCATCACCTCATACCCCAGCTTTTCCATAGCCAGGTTTTGCTGATCTAAGCGCTCGAGATCCTTTACTTCCATCAGCATATCTATAACGGACTT
>JBCBVN010000480.1:0-2756 GCA_039817625.1 Bacteroidota bacterium | reverse complement strand
CGTCCGGCACCACACAGAGGCGTTGATCCCAAGGGTTGTACTTAGGGTTGAAGTGCTTTTCTACAGGATAGCCTTCTGGTAACTGCTTCGCCGCCTCTTTCATGATAACGGATTTCATGAATTTGGGAAACAGCTTAGATAACCCAAAGGACACCATTTGTAGCGTGATGTTTTGCCAACGCGCTAGCCGGTAAGCCCAAGAGATAGGTAGCACCTTCTTGAACCAGATAAACAGTTGATTCCGGTTAGGAAGGTTCATGATGTAGGTAGGCGAGCGTTGCAGCATGGTCACTTGAGCAGCCCCTTTTTCCGCCATAGCGGGTACGAGGGTTACTGCCGTGGCACCACTTCCTACCACCACTACTTTCTTGTCATGATAATCCAAATCCTGCGGCCAAAATTGGGGTTGCACAATCTGGCCTTTAAACTGCTCCTCACCCGCGAAGCTGGGGCGGTAGGCCTCCTTGTAGTTGTAATAACCAGTGCAAATACTCAGGAAGTTACATTCCCAATGTTCTTCACCGGCGGGTGTATTCACCTGCAAGGCCCAGCTTTGCGTATTATCCGACCAGTTGGCACTCATCATCTTGTGCTGGTAGCGGATATATTGGTCTAGCTTGTGCTCAGCAATGGTGTCTTGTAGGTACGCCAGAATATCCTGCCCCGCCGAAAGCGATTGCGGGTTTGTCCAGGGTTTAAATCGGTACCCAAAGGTGAACATGTCCGAATCGGACCGAATACCCGGGTATTGAAACAAGGACCAAGTACCACCGATTGTCTCCCGCGCTTCCAGAACTGCGAAGCTCTTATTTGGACATTTCTTTTGCAGCCAATAGGCCATGCCAATCCCCGAGATACCAGCTCCTACGATGATGACGTCAAATTTCTTCTTTTGCATGGTGATGGGTTATGTACGGCGGGCGTTAATTCTTGTTAATTTAGTTTCTCGACTAGTCTTGGGGAGGCTCGGTTCACTCGCGGGTAGAGTTCGCCTCTGGCTCACGGTTGTGCTCACTTGCGTTCGCGGTTGAAGTTCGCCTGCGGCTCACGGGCTAAGCTTGCAGGGCTCGCGGGAGAGTTCGCCTGCGGCTCACGGAGGGGCTGCGTTTAGGGCTCACTACGTTCGCGGGGGCTTCTTTTGATGCGAACTGGTTTATTTGTTGTGCTAGTTCTAATACCTTCAAGGTCGGACTTTTCCGCCAAAGTGAAGTTTATCTACCAGCTATCTCAAAATATACGCCTTAACCGCGAGCCGTGCGAGCTTACCTCCGCGAACGCAGTGAGCTTCCCCCGCGAGCTTTGCGAGCTACACCCGCGAACGCTAGTGAGCTTCCCCCCGCGAGCCTTGCGAGCATAATCCGCGAACGCTAGTGAGCTTCCCCCGCGAGCAACGCGAGCTAAAGCCCTTTAATAAACGCCCGGTACCCATCCAGCGGCATCATCTTACTCAGTTTATTCCAAATCACCCAATCCGCTACACGTTTTGATAAAAGCTTATTGCCCAGCCAAACCTGGAGCGATTGGTTGCCGTAGATGATGCGAGGGTCCTTTCTCATTATACCTTTGATGATCTTCTGAGCCAACTTTTCGGGAGGCGTGATCAAGATCGAAGAATCAAAACCGTCTAGGTCCTTATCACCGATGGTAGAGGAGGCAATGTTGGTGTCAATTCCACCCGGATGCACACAATGAATACTGATCGGTGACTTGTGAAACTCAACGGAAAGGGCTTCCGTAAAGCCGCGTACCGCAAATTTGCTGGCGGCATAATCACTATTGCTAGGAGGTCCGAAGAAGCCCATGACGCTCGAAATATTCACAACTGCGCCTTCATTGTTTTCCACCAACTGGGGTAAAAATGCTCTGGTACCATAGACTACTCCAAAGTAATTGATTTCCATCACCCGCCGGTAGGTGGAGTTGGGAGTATGATAAACCGGTTCTGCCGAACCCGCAATACCCGCATTATTGATGATCATGTGTGCGTTGCCAAAGTGCTGTTTTACTTCTTCGGCAAAGGCGTAGACTGCCGCTTCGTCGGAAACGTCAAAGGATTTTGAGAGTACGTCATTGGTCCCTTGTTCTCGAAGGGTGAAAACAGTTTTCGCAAGGCCCTCTGCTGACCAATCGTTAAGCGCGAGCTTGGCTCCACGTGTTCCGAAGTCTAAGGCCAGGGCCCGGCCAATACCGGAACCGGCACCGGTGATTGCGATGACTTTGTCTTTGAAGTTTTTCATGTTGAAGTATTGTCAGGCCTACGCTCCAAAATAGAACAAAAGCGGCGCCTAGCCAAGCTTGATAACTTAGATCTGTCACCACTTATTTTCTGAAAGTGGGTTGCCCACAATTTTGTGGGGGAATGGCCCAGTTTTGTTCCTCGTATGCTCGGTTGGGGCCGGATCATTGCGAATTTCGTGTCACTTCCAACTTTTACCGTATTTTCACTGCATCACCACACCATATTCATCATGGCGCAAAATAGCCTTGCCAAGCTCGTCAAACTCATTAAACAATACCAGTACATTTTGTGGATGGGGGCGGTTGCCTTCGTCTTGTGTCTAGGTTCTTCCCTGTGGATTTACTATTACCTTGAAGGAGATGCTAAAGAAACCTACTGGTTTGAAGTAGCAGAGTTTCTGAGTACGGCAGCAGAGACCATTCTGACAACGGTCTTAATCGGTGGTGGACTTGGAGGTATCGTGAACTTCATCTTTGAGGAGCAGAAGAAAGAGGAGGAAGAGGTAAAAGAACGCCTC
>JBCBVN010000479.1:0-2758 GCA_039817625.1 Bacteroidota bacterium | reverse complement strand
AAAGGCGGTATTGTCGCCTATGACGACTTTACCCGTATATACGGGTAAAGTCGTCATAGGCGACAATACCGCCTTTGGGTATTACACCCAATCGGGCATGCAGCTGAGCGAAGACAAAAGAGTGATAGAGGTCGTCAGAGAGATTGCCGAGTTCATACCTCTGGAAAAAGGGTTGAAGCTAACGGCAGCCTCCCTGCTGGAAAAATTCCTCTTTAGTCGGAAACAGCAGCAGGTCTATGTGAGTCAACTCAGTGGCGGGGAGCGAAGAAGGCTGTTTTTGCTGACTGTACTCATGCAAAACCCCAACTTCCTCATACTCGACGAGCCGACCAACGATCTCGATATCATGACCATCAATGTGCTCGAAGATTTCCTGATGGACTTCCCCGGGGTCATTCTTATCGTGAGTCACGATCGATTCTTTCTCGACAAACTATGCGACCACCTTTTTGTCTTCAAAGGAGCCGGCAAAATCAAGGACTGGAACGGTACTTATACCGAATGGCGTGCTCAGGAAAAGACAATTACAGCAGAGTCGACCGAAAACCAAAAAGCCAAGGCTGACCCACCTCCGCCAACGGAAGCTAAAACTGACGATGCCGGTCTGACGCGCGAAGACCGCAAAGCCATCAGGCGAGTAGAAAACCAGATCGCCAAGCTGGAAAAGCGCAAGGCCGAGATTAATCAGCGGTTCGCTGATATGGAAAATCTAAGCCCGGAAGACATAGCCGAGCTCGGCAAAGAACTAAATGAGCTAGAAGCGCAAATCGAAGAGAAGGAAATGGAATGGATGGAACTTGTAGGCTAATGGATGATTATCATCTCACCAAGGTCACATCTCCCTTGAACAGCTCTACGACCCCATCGGCAAATTCAATTTCCGCCTGATAAACGAATACAGCTGGATTGAGGGTCTCTCCACGATGCGTTCCATCCCATCCGAAAGCCGGATCATTGGGTTGAAAGTTTTGAGCGCTGAAGACCGTCTCCCCCCATCGGTTGGCAATCAAAAAACGCCTAACCTCTACGACCGCAGCATTGCGTGCAAACGGGTAAAAGAGATCATTTGTGCCATCGCCATTGGGGCTGAAACCCGATGGGAAATATATCGGCCGCTGCCGATCGACCAATACCGTAATGTTTCCAGCAGCTTCGCATCCGTTTATATCGCGCACGACCAGTCTGTACAGACGCGTTTCTGTGGCACTTACAAATGGCGTCAGACAATCTGCGCAACTCAAGCCTCCAGCCGGACTCCAGATCAAGGTATCGATTTCGTTGTCACTGACGGTGAGTTGCGGAAAAAGCTGCAGGCTATCGCCCAGCTGTATTTCGACCTGATCGGTCAGAAACAACCCCAACTCATCGGGTGGGGTCAACACAATATTTTGACTGAGTTCACAGCCATTCAAATCTTGTACAACTACCGTATAGCTCCCCGCAGAAAGGCCACCAAACACAGAAGCAGACTGGAAGCTACCTCCCCCATCGACTGAATAAATATAGGGCGGACTATCACCCAGCACGTCTCCGATCTGAATGAGTCCTGTTGGAACGGCACAGGTAGCTTCAATCTGACTAAGTTCAAAATCGAGCAGCAGGTTTTGGCTCAGGCTGAGCTCGTCTTCTGCCAGGCAACCATTGCTTTCATCGACAACCACGAGCCTATACGTCCCCTCCCCTTCTACGACTGGACTGGGGCCATCAGAGCCAGAAAGAAATTGCCCCCCAGTGCTGCTCCAACCGTAGGTAAAAGGACCTCCACCCAGAGCTGTACCCATCAGATTAGCGGGCTCTGCCACGCAGTTTTGCACAACATCAATTCCAGCATCTACTACTGGCGGCTCAATGTCTTGAAGTACAGATTGGCTAGCGGTTGAGCTACAACTGTTCTGTACATTTACCACCGTCAAGGTATAGGTTCCCGGTGCATCGACCTGGGGTTGTAGACCGTTGGTCCCAGCCGTGAAATTGCCATCAGCCGTCGACCAACTGATATTAAAATCAACTCCCTGGCTACTGCCGGATGCATCTAGCCCGACTTCCGTTATCCTGCAGTTTAGGACTTCCGCAGGTAGAATCTCGACCATAGGCGGTACGACATCCTCTACTACGTCTATAGTCATTGAGGCCATGCAACCATTATCCGTATTCGCGACCAGTAGCTCATACGTTCCCTCTGTATCTACAGTAGGTGAATTACTGGCACTTCCGCTGACCAGGTTTCCATCGACGGTGCTCCACTGGTAACTATATATGGGACCAGAGCTAGAAGCTGAGCCATCTATGACGATACAACTTTTGCCAGTCTAACTGAGCAGGCATAGCGATAGCCACTGTAGGCGAAACCGTGTCTTGGTCTACCGTGATCTGATCCATAGACTGGCAAAAGTTATCGGCATTGAATACGGTCAGCTGGTAGGTGCCCGGCTCATCCAGGCTGGTCACCAATTGATCATCGGGGCCAGCAAGTCCGCCGTCGGTCGTGGTCCAGCTATAGCTGAACTGTGGCCCGCCAGATGCTGTAGCGCTGGGGCTAAAGGTCGTTTCTGCACAGGTGAGCGTGAAGTCGGGACCCGCATCGACTGCGGGCAATTCTCGATCAATATCGACCACAACTTCATCAATCGCTTCACAGCCGTTGGCCTGATCAAACACAACCAGCTGATAGGTGCCAGAGTTACTAACCAGTACATTCGGGCCATCGGCAGGACCGTCGATGCTCCCACCTGCGGAAGTCCAACTGAAGGTAAAGTTG
>JBCBVN010000478.1:0-2758 GCA_039817625.1 Bacteroidota bacterium | reverse complement strand
TCCGCTTAAGTTGATATTTTGCCACGCAACGGGCGAAACAGCACGAGTGATACCCGCTTTCTCTTCATCTCCTCTCGCTTCAAAGTGTCCCAGCAGATGACTCAGTATCGCGGAGTTGAAGTAGATGATCGCGTTGGCAAGCAATCTTGCACATTCATTCCAGATAGCGATTTCACTCTCGTTTTTGCCTCGGAACTGATCGCCATTCACCGACGCAATAGCCCGTCTCAGGAAGTGCCACGCTTCTCCCCGGTTAAGGGCACGCTGAACGTACTGCCGCAAACTGGCATTGTCTATGTAATCCAGTAAATATTGCGCTTTGACCAGTCGATTATACTCCGTCAGCGCCTGTAATGTCGGGTGCCCCGAAGGATAACCAGACAACTTTCTTACCAGCATTGCCTGTGTCGTTCGCTTTGTCTGAAGTGACAGAACAATGCGCCTAATATCCTGCCATCCCGTTTCGATGACATTCGTCCTGATGGGCTTTTTCAGGGCAAGGTTGGTGCCGCCGTGTTCATTTTCAGTTACGTCAAACAGATCATTGATGACACTACTGAACTGCGCGTATCGCGGTGCAAAACTGTAACCGCATAGATCCAGTAAGGCGAAGTTAACATGATTGACACCGTGTGTATCTGTCGAGAGTACGTCAGGTTTGATTTCACTGCTGTTGGATTGTAACAGGTCATAAATATAGTGTGATTCGTGCTCGTTGGAACCGATGATCCGAGCATTGAGGGCGCTGTGGTTGGCCACCAGTGTCATGGCCGTGATCCCTTTGTTGGTGCCGAAATACTTAGAGGAGTACCGGGTTTTAAAGGTTTCCAGATGGGTTTCGAATTTCTGACCATCCGCACTGGCATGCAGCTGGTCCTCCTGAATATGGTAGTGGCGGAAGATGGGTAGCGCTGCAACCGCATTATTGATCACGTCGCTGGCGTCATGCAGCGTTTCAGGCCGGATATAGTTGGCCTGCACCGTACTCAGGTGTTCATAGCTTCGATCGGAGATCTGCGCCATGCCATACACACCACGGTGAGTGGCGTTGGCAATCAGAATGGCCAGTAAATCATCCTGATGAGTGAACCCTTGTTTTTGTATCGGAAGTACATGAGTCAGACATTTCATGAACCCGGTTTCGCGCTCTACATACCGCAGTACATCCGCGATACCGACCGGTTGCATTCGCTTAAAAAAGGGATTGTTGACCAGAGATGTAGCGCTTTTGGTCGGCAGACGCCAGCGGGTACCGGTACGATTTTTCATGATCACATTTCGATTGTCTCCCTCATCAATATGGAGAGCAACGTCTTTGAGTGCACTTTCCAGCCGGTGTTGTTTCTCCTGTAACAATAACTCTGCGGGCTGTTTTAGTCTGTCCAGTGTTGATGAGGCCAGCAAGGTATCCTGCGATGTCTGGGGGATCAGGTCGTCTTCCAGTGCGCGGTATTTGGTAACATTTGGCAAATAAATGCGTCCATTCAGTCGTGAGGTTAACTGCCGGTAGAGCAGCCATTCGTAACGTTGCGGGTTAACGTTATCCTGTTTAACCAACCATGGGAGGTGCTTTTTCGGGATGAGCGACGTATCCATCGTCTTCAGTGGTCCACCGAATGCGATTTCCGTCTGCATCTGTTGAAGTTGGGCGACGACGGCTTCTGAGCCTTTACCGGCCTCACATTCAAGGCACAAGAACACCTGCCTTAACAGTTGCTCCAGGAGATTGCATTGTTCATCGTAATGTTGCCACTGGTACTCTTCCACGGTCCGTTTCTGTTTTTTCAGGTAAAGGCAGAGGGTCTGGATATCCCTGTCATTCATGACCTTCAATGCCTGTTGTCTGACTACTGAGAAGGGTTGATTATCATCAATGTTCTCATCCACAAACAGATGCAGTAACTCTGCCGCTTTCGTGACATTGTCCGCGGCTGACTGCCAGGACAGGAACACTGCTTGTTGTGCAAAGGTGTTGGCAGCTTCTTGTTGCTTGCGGATATGGTAAATGAACCCATCAGTTAACCGTTCCAGTGCCAGTTGTATCCGCTCTGTCAGGTGACATAGCAACCATAGATGCTGCTGTGCGCGTTTGAATCGTTTGAGTTTACTACCGTAATAGTTGATGAGCTCACCGAAGTGTTGTCGATTTTTAAGAGACAGATTAAGCCCATCGATAACGCCATTGATTTGCGTGCGCCATGGCGCTAACTGATGATAAAGGGCAAGCTCTTTTTTAAGTTCAGGTACGGTCAGACTTTTTGCACCGCCTCTGAGCTGGTTCAGGCTTAGTCCGTCATCAATGGCTGTTATGCTGTCCAGAAAGACGTGAAGTTCAGGACTGGTGAGTTGATTAAGTTGGTGCGCCAGGTCTTTTCTGACCTGCTGCATCGCTCTGCTTATCAGTCTCTGGAGTACGGTGTACCTAGGGATAGCAATGCTGTGACTGGTTAGGAATTCAATAGCAGTATCAAAGAGGTAACGCGGCTCCAGCCAGGCATTGCCCACCTGAACAAGGTGGTCGAAAAGAGAATTGAAGTGCTGACTTTCGTCCCATTTGTGATAACCAGCAAGGTCTAATACTTTTGCGTAGAGTCGATCTTTTTGTTTTTGTGAGGGAGTGAATGGTCTGAGCCCCTTGCCGCCAAGCAGCTCTTTACTGATGAACATTAAATCCTTAGAAACCTGCGAGTAAGCGATATCTAGGATGACGGGCTTTGATTTGAAGTATCCCAAAATCGCGACAAAGTAACATCTATGA
>JBCBVN010000477.1:0-2770 GCA_039817625.1 Bacteroidota bacterium | reverse complement strand
AATGAACCCAAGCTATGGCATCTTGTGGTGGTTGAATGGGCAGGAAAGTTACATTCCACCGGGCTTTGGTTTTAGCATAAATGGGCCTCTATCGGTAGCAGCCCCTCAGGATATGGTGATGGCAGCTGGAGCCTTTGGACAGTTTATCAGTATTTCTAAAGAAGAGGGACTAATTATGATCCGACAGGGGACTCTCGATGATTTGTCTTTGGCGCCTATTTTTTTTCATAATCAGATATGGGAGCTCATCGCTCTACTGGATGAGGCACCCAACTCTACGACTGATGCTCAACTGGAAGGAGTGGCCGTTTTCCCAAATCCTGCCATAGAGATAGTCCGAGTTTCGGGCTTACCGGCTAGTGGTGCAGACATGAAGCTAAGGTCGCTCGATGGTTCGATACTGGCCGAGCGTTCTGGTGTGGCCGAATTTCCGATGGGTCAGTTTCCCTCGGGTGTATATGTATTAGAGGTGTCGGTAGCCGAGGGCTCCAGACTTTTTCGGATCGTTCATTAGGGCATTTGAATTTTTCTTCATCTTTTTTGTAACCTTTCGTTCCTAGGCCAGTAATCCCTCCAAACGACCCCGCTTTTGGACCCCAGTGACGAAGAACTTATGCAGCAACTTGCAGCCGATAGGCTGTCTGCAGCCGCTGAGTTGTTCCGGCGGTACCGAGACCCGATTTTCGGGTACTTGTATCGGCGTTGCCTGGGAAACCGACAGCTGGCCGAAGATGTCTTGCAAGATTGCTTCGAGCGAGTCATCAAGTATCGCCATGGCTTTAGGTCTGGATATAGCTTTCGATCGTGGGTGTTTACCATCGCTCGAAACTGTCATCAGGATCGAGTAAAGCGTCAGCAACTGAGATCAAAAACGGAGTCGGATGCAGCTTTTGGACTTCCGCAGGTCGGCGACCATTCCCTCAACCGAATGATTGCTACCGAAGAAGCCGATCAAAGGCGAGAAGCCTGGAAAGCACTGCCTGGCAAATATCGCGAGGTAGTAGACCTGGCCTGGAGTCAAGGACTGAAGTATGCCGAAATAGCTGAAGTCCTCGGGCTCTCTGTCGCTAATGTTAAAGTGCGTATGCACAGAGCTTGCAAACAATTGAAAGCCAATTATCACGAACTGGAATCATGACTCCCAACTTCACAGATGCTGACCTAATCGACTATCTGAGCGGCGAATTGGATTCCTCGCAAGCAGAGGTCCTGGAAAAGGCCCTGAGATCAGACGAAACCCTTCTTCAGAAGCTCAGCGAGTACCGAGATGTCCAGCAGTGGATGGAGAATCTGGATGCGCCTACTTCTGCCTATTCTACAGATGCTTTTCTGAAGAAGGCGGAGAAAGACATGGGAGAAACGTTCAAGGTCCTCAGGCCTGTAAGAGTAAGTCGATTCCGGCTAATGGCTTTGGCCGCCAGCGTTTTGCTGATTTTCAGCTTAGGCTGGTGGATGGGAAGAAGCTTTTTGGAGCCCAATTCCCAAGTGCAAGCGAACCAATGGGAAGAGCTGCTAGATGGCGAACGAAGCAGTCACCGCATAGAAGCAGCAAGACTGATCGCCGACCAGACTAGTGTAGACTTTGAGCTGGTTAGCAGGCTGGGGACTCTCTTACGGGAAGATCCGAGCCCCAATGTCAGGCTCGCTGCTTTAGAGGCTTTGGCTTCTTTAGGACACGACCCCAATGCTCGCGAGCAAATGATCAGATCTCTGGAACCCAATGGACCTGCGGCAGTCCAAATTCAACTGATCGAAACCTTGATCGCACTCGAAGAAACCCAAATTTTACCCAGACTCCGCGATTGGAGTCAAGACCTCTCATTACCCCAATATTTGCGCGATGCGGCCGAGTTAGGCCGCTTCAAGCTCGATAAAATTTAAATCAAATGCACAAACTTTCCATACTTAGCTTACTGCTCATCGGTGCTTTTTATACACCTTTAGCAGCCCAAGACTCAGAGGCATACACCATAAATGCCGCGAATAAAACCGTCGTGTTTTCTGAAATCGGCCACCTCAAAATCATTGGCACAGACAACCAAAATCTATCCATCACCAGCGATGGGTCTCAGGAGAGAGACGAACGCGCTCAAGGCCTGAGATTGATCTCCGCAAGTGGGTTGCAGGACAATACCGGATGGGGATTGTCAGTAGTTGAAGAAGGCAATACCATAACGATATCGCAGGTCGGGCAGAAAAATGATGATTATATCATAAAAGTTCCCCATTCGGCAGCGGTCCAATTCACCCAGTCAGGCACTAATGGCAGTCATTTGCGCATCGAGTCTTTCGATGGTGAGGTAGACGTTACGATGATGTATCACAAAGTGTATTTGTTTGATGTGTCCGGGCATGTGGCGGTCAACTGCGTCTACGGTGAAATTATTGCGGAATATATAGAACGCCCACCCAGTGGCGCTGTACGTCTACATGCTACCTATGCTGATGTAGATTTGACGCTACCAGCATCTACAGCTGCCAATTTGACTTTGTCGACCTCCTATGGCGATATGTATACCGATTTCGACCTGAATGTGAATGGTGATGGCAGTAATAATCATGGTAAGCTCAATGCCACCATCAATGGTGGGGGCTCGCTGATCAGCCTGCAGTCTACTTACGACGATATTTATATCCGCCAGCAGTAGAGACGTAGCTGCCTTACAGGGCATGTGGCCGCGCAAGAAGCCTTCCTTCAATTTTCCCCACTATTTGACATGATGCAGTCAGCTAGCCATGCATGTGATTATAGCAGACTGCGCATGTCGAA
>JBCBVN010000476.1:0-2771 GCA_039817625.1 Bacteroidota bacterium | reverse complement strand
AAGGCTTTGAAGCCTGGATAGACGAGCAAATCGAGATGGAGCCCACTTATCTACTACCCGAACTAGAGATTGCCATGGCGCATCTAAGTCAATTGTGCTACGATGGAAATGGACCTTTTAACATATGCGACGGACTGGAAAACGGTGCTGCCCAATACTTCCAGGCTGCCTGGTGGCAAGCGCACATGATTGCACCAGATATTCTTCGACAACGCATTGCCTTTGCCCTGAGTCAGATCTTCGTCGTATCGGGCTTGCCATTTGGCACCAATCACTTCGCTTTTCCACTTTCTGACTACTATGACATATTTATGGAGCACGGTCTGGGCAATTACGAAGACCTGCTAATGGCCATTACCCTACACCCAATTATGGGCGTTTATCTGACTCACTTTAACAATCCCCGTACGCTACCAGAGGAAAATATTCGGCCAGACGAGAATTATGCCAGGGAAGTCATGCAGCTTTTTTCTATCGGTCTATTCGAACTCAATCCCGACGGAAGCAAAAAGCTGGATAATGAAGGCAATTTCATCCCCACCTACGACAATGATGACATCAAAGAATTTGCCAAAGTTTTTACCGGCCTTGGCAATGGTGCACCCGATGGGGATTTCGGCACACCTCCCAGTCCTTTTTTAGTAGACTTTATGCGCCCGATGCGCATGTACGAGTTTTGGCATGAGCCGGGGCCAAAATATCTGCTCAACGACTTTGTAGTTCCTGCCGGCCAGTCAGGCATGCAAGATATAGCGATGGCCATCAACCACCTGACACATCATCCAAATACAGGTCCATTTATTTGTCATAGACTGATTCAGCATCTAGTTAAATCTAATCCCAGTCCGGCATACATCGAACGTATTTCCAGCGTTTTCGCTGATAATGGCCAGGGTGTACGTGGTGATTTGGGGGCTGTAGTTAAAGCTATTCTACTCGATCCCGAAGCTCGAGATTGCAGCTGGCTGGAAGAGATGCAAAATGGTAAGCTTCGAGAGCCGATCGGAAGGTATACACACATACTTAAGGCTTTCCGATACAGCAACGAAACCAATCGCTACTACAATGACCCCTTCTGGTTTTTAGGATTGCAGCAGCAGCTTCCACTTTGGGCGCCGAGTGTATTCAACTTTTATCTACCGGATTTCCAACCCAACGGTCCTATTGCAGAAGCAGACTTGGTAGCGCCTGAATTTCAGCTGCACAATACGGCTACATCCATCAGCTATATCAACATCCTCAATTTCTGGACCTTCGGGGGCTTCATCATGGACAACGGCTTCGTCTACGAGAGCATTGGTGAAGAGTTGCCTGAAGAGGAACTCATCAGGCCTCAGATAGGCGACTTGCTGGGGTGGGAAAACACCGAAGTCCTATTAGATGAGTTAAACCTGGTCCTATGCCACGGCCGACTCTCCAACTCGACACGTGCTATCGTACAAACTGCTCTAGACCAACTCGACGACACCTTTGGTGCTATCCCAGAGCTGCGCGTTGGCCTGGCCGTCTACCTCATTATGATGTCACCAGACTACACTGTATTACGCTAAAAAACACCCAAATGAATCGCAGAAATTTTCTAAAAACCTCTAGCTGTGCCGGAATGGGCCTATTGCCTTTTTTCTCTTCCTGGCACAGCCTCAGCAAGCTCAATGCTGCAGCCCGCAGTAATGCTTACACAGATGGTGACCAAGATTACCGAGCGCTCGTCTGCATTCTACTTGCCGGCGGCAACGACAGCTTTAATATGCTGGTCCCGCGAGGTGATGCCGAGTATGCAGCTTATGCGAACTCCAGATCTAATTTAGCACTTCCGCAGGTCGGGCTCCTTCCCCTCAATCAGACGCTACAAACCGGGCTTGACTTGGGGCTTCACCCGGCTATGCCCGAAATACAGAGTCTGTACGATGCTGGCCAAGCCGCCTTTTTGTCCAATGTGGGTACCCTAATCGAGCCAACCACTGCCGAGCAAATTGCCAACTTTGAAGTCCGAGTCCCCGTCGGTCTATTTAGCCACTCAGACCAGATTATGCAATGGCAAACCTCTGTTCCGCAAAGTCGGGCTGCCATTGGATGGGGTGGTAAAATGGCCGATCTGCTCGCTGCCGGCAACGAGAATGAAAACATATCCATGAACATCTCACTGGCCGGAAACAACGTCTTTCAAGCCGGCAATGAGACCATCGCGTATTCTGTGAGTGGGCCTCAGGGAGGAGCAGAAACACTATTTGGTTTTGGAGACCCAAGTCCATTCGAACAAATAAGAACGGCAGCCATCAACAATTTACTAGAGCAAGAGTACCAAAACCTGTTTGAGCAGAGCTATGTCAACACCATCAATGTCGGTCAACAAGCTAACTCACAATATGCCGAAGCGCTACAAAATCTTCCGCCTCTCACCACCAGCTTTACCCCCGGCAACCGTCTGTCAGTCGATCTATCTCTAATTGCCAGGACTATTGCTGCCAGAGAGGAGCTACAATTCAGGCGTCAGGTTTTCTTTGTCGTGGTCGGAGGCTGGGATCACCACGACGAAGTAATCAACATCCAAAACCAGATGTTGGGTGAAGTCAGTCAGGCGATAGGTGAGTTTCAAAATGCCATGAATGAGCTAGGCACAACAGATTGTGTAACCACCTTCACCATTTCGGATTTTGCCCGTACACTGACCTCAAATGGCAATGGCTCAGACCATGGATGGGGTGGTAATGCTATGATCGTCGGTGGTGCCGTAAACGGTGGCGAGGTGTATGGCCTTTACCCCGACCTAG
>JBCBVN010000475.1:0-2781 GCA_039817625.1 Bacteroidota bacterium | reverse complement strand
GGGTGCTAAAATCATCAGCGGATGCGGCAATGTCTACAATATCCCTTTCGTGCTGATAGGATACGTTGGTTACGGTTCTATGGCTGCTGCCACATTGGGCGAAAGCAGATTGAGCAGATACACATAGGCTCAAGAAGGCGATGAACAGCATTTTTTTCATTTCTAATTTGGTTTTATTTGGAAGATTAAACTCCCGTGATAAAATCGGTTGACATGGATATCTACAGGGAAAAAATCTCCTTGGATTTTTTGAGGGGTATTTTTTTTCATTTTTTTATTCGAATGGCTTTTTCACTCAATCCTATACCTATAATCTATAGTTGCCATTCAGCGCTTATGAACAAAAGCATACCCTTGGAGTTAAAGGTCTATGCTCTCTAAACAGGCTTATCAACGCATATGTGATCAACTGCAGGCCCGTGATCAAGCGTGTATCCCACTCATCTACGACAACTATGGGGATGCCCTCTATGGCATCATCTACCGGATCGTAGGGCGGGAAGAAGATGCCGCCGAGGTCCTGCAAGACACCTTTGTGAAGATCTGGAAAAACGGAGCTAACTACGATCCCGAACGGGGTCGATTGTTCACCTGGATGGTCAACATCGCACGTAATCTGGCCATCAATCGACGCAACTCCAAAGGCTTTCGTCAACATACCGACGTCCAAACGGACGAAAAACTGGTATATCTATCTGATGAGTCGCGCGGAACGGTGCCCGAGACCGTAGATGTAAAAGGGATGCTTCAAAAGATTGATAAAAAATACCAGATGGTCATTAGCTTATTGTACCTACAGGGTTATACCCAGCAAGAAGTGAGTGACCGCCTGCAGATACCCCTAGGTACGGTTAAATCTCGGGTCAAAATAGGCTTACGGGAACTTAGGAAATGGTATGATTTTGACACCACCGCCGCTCTTTTATCCGCCTTCGCATTTGTAGACTAAAAACATGAATAAGGAACTGAGGGACATATTGCAATCTGACTTACTGCTGCGCTACCTGCTGGGTGATGTAAACGAGCAGGAGAAGGCCAGGGTGCTAGAACTACGCCGCTCATCGCCCGAAATCAAGGAGGCTTTAGACGAGCTGGAAAAAACCCTGGAACAGATCGCACTTGAGGAGCAGATACCACAGCCCCCCGGCTTGCGGAGTAAAGTCCTTTCACAGAAATACCCTACTGAGCCGCAGCTTAGAGCGAGTCGAACGAGCTTTTCCTGGTTGGGCTATGCAGCTAGCTTACTACTTATCGCAGGCGGCACCTGGTTTTGGCAGCAGCAGCGCATCAATGAACTGAAAGACCAGGCGAATACCTACACGGCACAGATTGCTCAAATTGAAGCGGAATGCCTGAAAACGAATCGCGAACTGGCGCTCATCAATGCACCAGACACCAGACCGATGATCCTCACCGGCACAGACTATGCACCTACTAGCTCAGTCATCGTATACTGGAATCCCACCGAGAAAGCTTGCCTGCTTCGCGTGGCAGATCTGCCCGACATCCCCGCAGATAAAACCTACCAACTCTGGGCTGATATCGATGGAGAAATGAATAGCCTCGGCATCTTTGACCACCAGGCTGCTCGGGACCAACTAGTCACCATGGCTTACCTGGATCATGCCGAATCTCTTAATGTAACGGTAGAGCCGGCAAGAGGGAATGATCATGCAACCGTAAGCACGCTTTCGGCAGCTGTGGCGATTTAATGGGTATAGCCAATAAGGGGATAGTTGCATGCGCTGTTTACAACCGCTGAGTCAGAATCCCCATACTTCACTCTCATAGCTTTGGATCAGCATGCTATCCTGACTCAGATTCCAAACGTACTGCTTGATTTCATCGCCTGACTCCAGCGGTGGCATAGAAATGGTAAAAGAAAGGCTATCTCCTTCTGGATTATCCATCGTGCGAGGAATGTTGACCTGAAACCATTTAAGGATTTCATCCTCACGATGGACCTCCGTGACTAAGCTTGGGAATTTCCATTTATCGAAGCTATCACCGAAGTAAGCATAGTCGAAGGAGGTGTGTAACCAGGCTTCGCCTCGAGGAATTGTTTCCAGGCGATGGTTAAGAAGGTTGGTAAACTCCTGACTAGCTTGAGGTGACACTGGCGTAGGGGTGTCCAGCTGTCCGAGAGACAAGGCTGTGGTAGGCGTTTGTCGGGGCGGTTTTTCGTCGGTATCTAGGTAGACGTAGTCCTTTTTATCAAGAGTGGTTTTGCCAAAGACGTGCCAGTAGTAAGTCTTATTGACGAAGTCAAGGGGTAGAATACGCTGGTTATACTGCCAGTGCTGGAAGAGGTTCAAAAGAATGAAAAAGCCAACGAGGAGACTTAGAGGGATTAGGCGGTTTAGTTTTGTCCTTACCTGAGAATGATCGTGGACCTTACCCTCTTCATCCTTTTTTCCTTTCTGTTCTCCAAGAAACCAGGCAACCAGCATCGCCAACGGCAAAGCGAGTACGGCATAGCTCTGCACGACCGGCCGACTGCCAAAGGTGTTGCCGTACCACCAAATGTGCCAACTGAAGAGTAGATAACAATTGGCCAGGGTAAAGATTAAAATGGGAAGCAACCATCCCCTGCGCAGCCAACCAATGCCCAGAAGAGCCAGGGCAATGAGCGGGGTATAAACGAGCCAGCCCTGACGATAGCTGAAGAATCCCTCGTAAAGGTGAGGGGACAGCCAATCAAAACCCAGGCCTGCATAGCCATTGCGCCACCAGGCATCCGTGCCGATCTTGTAGTAAATCAGTTGAATGCTGAACACGATC
>JBCBVN010000474.1:0-2791 GCA_039817625.1 Bacteroidota bacterium | reverse complement strand
CGGCCAATAGATATTTACCTCTCTATCTTTTTGAAGAAATACTGCAGCCCATGGGGATCGAAAAGTTTCAAATGCTAACCTCCCCAGCAGGACGTGGCTATCTGGCTGGTAACTTCTATTTGCGCCCTATTGACTTTACAAAATTTGGACTGCTAATTTTGAACAAAGGGAACTGGAATGGAGAGCAACTGATCCCTGCATCCTGGATTGAAGAGTCTACGAGTCCACAGATTAAAGGGGATTATCCGGTAGATTCAGATTATGGATACTTGTGGCGCTTATTGGAAAGAAAGGTAGGTGGTAGACAGATGCGCACCATAGAAGCCTGGGGAAATGGAGGGCAGTTCCTGATTGTTATTCCCGAGGTTGACATGACCATCACCTTTACTGGAGGCCACTATAATTTATTCCCACAGATGGAGCAGGCACCTTTTGAGATATTGGAAAAGTATATCCTGCCAGCTGTTCAATAATTGTAGCTATTGTTCCCCAAACCTAATAGACAAATTGTGCTTTAGCTTGCTCGTATCAAGACTATCTAGCTATATTTCATCATCTAAAGCTTGCCAGGTGATTTTACTATAATCTTAACCACGAGCAAGCTTGATGCCTTACATCAATTGAACTCTCTATCCAAATCAATCAAAATGAGCAAAACCATCTTAATCACAGGCTCCAGTTCAGGAATCGGGAAAGCCAGTGCCAAATTATTCCAGGAAAATGGCTGGAATGTCATCGCCACCATGCGCACCCCTGAGAAGGAAGAAGAACTTAATCAGCTAGATCGCGTGCTGGTTACTCGTCTTGATGTGCTTGATTTGGATAGCATTGAAAGTGCCATTGCCGAGGGAATTGACAAGTTTGGCCAGATAGATGTTGTCCTCAACAATGCAGGCTATGGACTGATGGGGACATTTGAGTCGGCCAAGCGGGAAAGCATCATCAGGCAGTTTGGCGTCAATGTCCAGGGGCTGTTTGATGTTACGCAGAAAGTCTTGCCCCATTTCAGAGAAAACAAGAACGGAATGTTCATCAATATTTCCTCTATTGGAGGTAGAATGACTTTCCCATTAATGCCGCTCTACCACGCAACCAAATGGGCCGTCGAAGGCTTTAGTGAGTCGCTGCGCTGGGAGCTTGCCCAAATAGGCGTGCAGGTAAAGATCGTAGAGCCCGGAGGTGTAGCAACGGATTTTGGTGGTCGTTCCTTGGATATGCAGCATGATGAGCAACTCACCGAATACAATGCCTTTGTTGGTACGTTCATGCAGGCGATGCAAACCGCCATGGACCCCAGTAATATGAGTACAGCGGACCAAATAGCGGCAGTTATCTACACCGCAGCTACCGATGGCACTAATACGCTACGATATCGAGCAGGAGCCGATGCAGAGCAGCTACTAGCCGCTCGTGATAACATGACTGACGAAGAGTACTTCGATATGCAGAAATCACAGTTTGGATTTTGATCGGAGCCGAATTGAAAACCATCTACTCGGTTCTGCTTATTTGCGCCGTGTCTGCTTGCCAGCAAAGTCAGCAAGAAAGTACACCGCAGAATCAGGAGAGAGGGCAGCCGTTTTTCTGGGCGGTAGATTGGCATCCTGAAAAGGAACAGTTTGCCGTAGGAGGCAGTAATGATACTTTGCGAATACTGTCTGCAATCGATTTTGAGGAAATCAAAAGTTATCCCTATGCCGGAACCATCACTAAAGTAAAATGGCACCCCAGTCAGAACGTGTTGGCCATAGCAGTACAAGATGGGAAGTCGGATCCATGCATCCTTAATCTTAATACTGATCAGCAGACCGCCTTGGACAGTGTAAGCGCCGAAGGTGCAAGAGCCATTGGCTGGAATCACTATGGTGATTTGCTGGCGGTTGCGGATTATGAAGGGGTTCTTTCCCTATTCAACGAGACGGGAAAGCTGTTGAGAAGAGTGAATACAGGACAAAAGTCAATCATTGATCTGGATTGGCATCCGACTGATAACGTAATTGTAGGGGTAGGAGAGGGCATCAGCTGGTATGATTATGAAACAGATAGTCTGGCAACCATTGAAGACCGGACAGAAGACATATTGATGCTCGCTGTGGCTTGGCATCCAGCTGGTGGATTCTTTGTCACGGGCGACTATGGAGACTTTCAATACCACTATTCACCATTACTCCAGTACTGGACCGCTCATGGTCAGCTCATCAAGTCCATTGAAGACAGCGAGGCCGAGTATCGAAACCTATCTTGGTCTAATGACGGAGAGCGACTAGCGAGCACCATTGAAAAGATTAGTCTGTGGAATAAGGATGGTGAACTGATGGCTGAAAAGCTTAGTGCCAACTTGCTCTGGGGCGTAGATTGGAATGCAAATGGTAGCCGCTTAGTGGTTTCCGATATTGGAGGTGAGCTGATGGTTTTGGATAGGGATTTGGAGCTTTTGGATTGAGCGGAATATTAAAAAGTGTTCTTTTCTGTAGTTAATTGGATTTACAAAGCTGCCTTGTTGGTTTCAAATTGAATTTGCTTTCATTTTTGTGTGAAAAGGCATAACTTTATACTTATTGACTTGCACCAAGTTTCGTTTCTAGAATAACAGACATTTTGTTATCTTAAAATCCTAAATATTTTATTGATGAACATAAAAGAGTGGTCTTTAGAAAGTGGGCTAGGGGATTTGCCTAAAAAGCTAGTTATAAATCAGATTTCAAATTCAATAGAGAATTATAGTGATGATGATATTTTGACTATAACTAAAGGTATCAAAAGAGAAGATATAGAGGGGCTTAAAAAGCAG
>JBCBVN010000473.1:0-2792 GCA_039817625.1 Bacteroidota bacterium | reverse complement strand
GGAATTTTCGATTTTTCTTCCTTTTATGATATAAATAAGGGTTATTTCAAGCCAGAAGATGGTGAACTGATCTCATTTTCTTGTTAATTCTAACCCCCATGCACCTCCCCCTCACCACTCTCACTTTCCCCGACTTCCGCTTGCCGCGCCGAGAGGCCTCTAACCTACGGGGCTATTTTGCCGATACCTTCGGACAAGACTCGGTACTCTTCCACAACCATACGCCGGAGGGGTATCGGTATAACTATTCGGAAATTCAGTATAAAGTCATCGATGGTGTGGCGACGGTGGTGGGCATAGGGTCAGGATCAAAACTGTTGCTTCAGGTATTCGGAGATGTAGATAAGCTCGTGTTGGGTGAGCAGACGCTGATGGTCAATACCAAAGAGCTGGCTATGGACCAGGTTGAGTTGGTCATAGACGATGAGCTGTATGCATATAAATTCCTCACACCCTGGTTTGCGCTCAATCAGGAAAACTATGCGCAATATCGCGAAACTAAAGACGCGGATAGGCCAGCGTTTTTAGATAAAATATTGCGTTCTCAGCTCATTGCACTTTTAGAAGGCTTGGGCTATCCCGACACTAAAGAAAAAACCATCTTGGCCAAAGGCCACTGGCGTCCGGCCAAGGCCTATTTCCGCGGACAACAAATGCAGATGTTCTGGGGAGAATTTATGACCAACGTGAAGGTGCCGAGTTTACTCGGGCTCGGAAAATCTACAAGTCGGGGATTTGGAACGGTTGTAGTCTGTTAAGAATTTCGTGGATATAGTTTCGGATTGGGAAGCTAGATATGGGATGGCTCTCTGCTCTTGGTGTTTGGGAGATTAGTCTGTTAGAAAATTTGTGGATTTAGTTTTAGGTTGGGAATCTGGATATGGAATGACCCTTAGCTCTTGATATCTGTGGAATTAGTCTGTTCGTCTGCTAGGCCATGCTGGCATGTACACCCTAGCATGGCCTAAAATACTTTCCACCTACACTAATAATAGAGAATTACTTATCAAAAGATTCCCAATTTCAGAGCGGAGATAACTTCAAATCTAACAGACTAATTTACCTTAAATACAAAAGGCGTAGCGTACCGCCGTTCATGGAATAAGTGTCCACTCCGCCCAAGCGAGAGTCTCCGACCTGCGGAAGTGCAAAAACCGAATCACGCTTATTTACACTGCTTCAGCCCACCTTTGCTGTATGTATGTTTACCTCAACAGCTTCGGTACTTACTTGCATGTAAAGGATGCCATGTTCGAGATACGGGTGCCTGATAAGGATGGTGCCCATATCCACCACATTGCGGCACGGAAAGTGAAATCTATCGTGCTGACCACTGCTGGTGCGCTGAGTAGCGACGCCATACGGCTGGCGATGATGCATAATGTTGATTTGATCATAGCCGACCGTTCGGGTATGCCGCTGGGGCGCTGGTGGCACGCTAAGCTGGGCAGTACGACTAAAATAAGGCGCAAGCAATTGGAAGCTGGAATGGGGCGTACCGGACTCGGCTTCGTACGTAATTGGCTTCGAACAAAACTAGAGCGACAAGGTCAGTTACTACGCAAGCTAAAAAAGCATCGAAAGCATCATCATGACTTATTAAATGACCGGGCTGAGCGTATAGAATCCTTGGCGCAGTCGCTGGCCACAGTAATAGATTCTGCCAATCAGATACACGAAGTAGCCGAAACCCTGCGCGGGCTGGAAGGTACCGCCGGGCGTCTTTACTTTCAGACCTTGAGTACACTTCTGCTGCCTGATTTTCAATTCGATGGTCGCAGCTTCAGGCCAGCGCGCGATCCATTCAATGCCTTTCTAAATTATGGGTACGGCGTGCTGTATGGTCGGGTGGAAAAGGCACTCATGGTGGCTGGACTTGATCCATATGTCGGGTTTATGCACCGCGACGATTACAACCAGAAAAGTCTGGTTTTCGACTTTATAGAACCCTACAGACCCTGGATAGATCGGGTGGTTTTTCGTCTTTTTTCAGGCAAGCACGTACGTACCAATCACTATCGGGGCGATGAGCGAGGACTCAGTCTCGATAAACCGGGAAAAGTGCTCCTGGTCGAATCGCTCAACACTTTTCTAGACGGCGAAAAAATCAGACATGGTCGCCGAAATCGCAGCCGGGGAAATATCATTCTCGCCGAAGCCCATCAGCTGGCACAAAAATTATTGGTAGAAAAAATCACCGATCCGAAAATTAAAGAGATATGATCTTGTGGGTACTCTACGACATAGCCGAAGATAAGGCGAGAACTCTAGTGGCCAAGCACTGCAAACAGGCCGGTTTGTATCGGGTGCAATACAGCGTATTCCTCGGTAAAATAAATGCTACCGAAAGGGACGAATTGCGACTGGAAATAGAGGGGCTCATAGATACTGATTCAGATAAAGTCTATCTATTTACACTCACCAAAGCAGAGCTTAAACAGGCTATTTTACTGGGGCAGGCATTCGATAAAAAATTAGTCACAGATCAAGTAAAAGCCTTGTTTTTTTAGACTTCCGCAGGTCGGAACGTTCCGCGAAGGTTCCGATCCTCGCACGAGGTCTTGAAGGCCGAGCTGCGGGATAGAAGCATTCCCCGAATCTCGACCTCCCCGTAGATTCTGTAGACCGAGCTGCGGGATGGAAGCTCTTTTATCTTACAGAAGATTCACCATGATCAGCATCACCCCGTCTCATATTATCCAGCATGTATACTGTCCGAGATACACCTATTTCGAGTGGGTTCTTCGCATACCTCAAAATGAAGAGAAATACGGTAAGGTGATGCGCGGGCG
>JBCBVN010000472.1:0-2806 GCA_039817625.1 Bacteroidota bacterium | reverse complement strand
CGAGGGAATCCAAAAAGGGCTGGAGGTTGCCAAAACTTCGAAACGGAATACGACCAATACTGAAACCGTACTGAATCCGATTCTTTCGATTGATGTAGGCGATGGTACCCCCGAAATCGGTGATCTCACCGTTGAGCTGTAAGCTGGTGAAGAATTGAGAGTTGCCCAGTATATCGCTGAAAAGCAAGTCAACGCCTCCTGCAATTCCTGCTGTAGTACCAAATATCTGGTTGGTGCCAACACCAGCTCCTACACCTCCACCCACATAGTCCAACTTGAATTTGGGCTCGTATGGCAATTCTGTAATCTCCCCTTGGCTCAAGACGGGTTCTTGGTCCATGGCCTGCAAAATGGGATCAACAGCCATAGTAGCCCGAGGATTGAGCCGCGGCAGGGTGGCTGGTGTCAGGTCTACCTCATCAGGGCTAACGGGTATATCCAGCAGGTCTTCTGGCATGGCCTGATATATTTTGTAGCCCCGCTGATTGAAGTAGGTATAGAGCAAGCGGTCATTGCGCCGGTCTATGCTGATGGCTGGTGCATAGTGGGTAATTCCTGATACGCCTGTGATGAGGTTGGTCAATTGGGTGACTTCATCGCTATACGGACGATAGCGATAGATATTCCTAAAGCCATCTCTGTTGCTCAAAAAGAGGATGCTTCCATCCGATGCCTCTATCGGGTTGAGGTTGTCGGCTCCCAGGAAAATGTCCCAATTTGCAATGGCACCACTCGTGATGTCGAGTTTAGCCAGATTAAAGCGATTGGCACCATGGCTGCGGTTGCCGGTGGTCATGGCGAGCTGGTCGGTAGAAAAGTATAGGGAAGAGCCATCGGCACTCCAACTGGGATGTATTTCGCTGTAGACATCATCTGTCAACTGCGTTACCTCACCAGTTCGCACATTGATGCTGTATAGGTCAGTCTGACCTTCTACCAATCCTACGACAACTATACTACGCCCATCGGGCGACCAGGCTGGGTTGCTGAAAGCGGGGAGGCCTGCTGGTTTGATCTCTCGATCTGAGCGGCCTCGATCTACATCGGCAATCACGAGTTTATTATCGCCTCGACTGACAACGGTGTAGGCAAACTCTCTTCCGTTTGGTGACCAGGTGCCACTATTTTCGATATAATTGATGTCGTCTACGTGCCCACCTCGTCTAGTGGTTTTGATCTTGCGAATAATTTCTCCTGTTCGCGCATCAGCCAGAAAAAGATCAATACTGAAGAGGTCTCGCTCGGATAAGAATATGAGGTAGCGACCATTGGGGCTGATCTCCGGTGCTATATTGATGCGACCACCACCTTCGCCAGGCTCTACCAGTGGGCGACCCACAAAGCGATCTTCTTTTTCGTCATTCACATACTGGCCAAAATCACGACGAATGGCTCCCTGCCAAAGACTACTGAGCGTATCTAGCGGGTAGCCAAATAGCGTCTGAGTGGCTGTTTCCAGGCCCACTCGGGCAGATAAGCGGAAGTATGGGTTGATGATGTCGTCGCCTTTCAAGCCGGTCACAAAAGACCAAAAAGCTTGACCGTACCGATACGGAAAATAATCTCCACGACTCAGGTCCCGAATAGAGGGAACTTTATCGTTCAGTACCGCATCACGCATCCACATGGCGGTAAATGGATCTACACCACCAATACTTACGTATTCAGCCAGACCTTCTACCATCCATAAGGGAAGGTTGGCCAGACTGCGAATATCGGTGCTATCGCCCCTGATGACCATGTCGTACTGAAAGGCATGTACCAATTCGTGACCGAGTACATGGCGGGTCTGGGGCCTGGTCATGGCAACTGGCATGATCACCCGGTTTTTGAAGGCTTCGGTCACGCCGCCTGTGCCCGTACCTATGGCACCCGAAATGGTATTGGTTTGCTGAAAATCCGGATGGTTGCCATAAATGATGAGCGGATTGCGAAACTCGATGCTGTCTTGCAAAATGAACTGGTGCACGGTGTACCACTCTTCTGCATCGTTGAGGAAATCGAGCAGCCACTCTTGGTTGTTGATGTAGGTATACAGCTCAAAATGCGGACTTTGGTAGCGTTGAAATTCAAAGCTTTCGTAATGCGGTTTGTTGCGACCAAAATATTGAGCAGATACTGGCAGGGCGAATAAAAACGCCAGGACTAGAAAAACGATCTGACGAAGGTTCATAAGACTTGGGCTTGTTATTATAAAAAAGATGCAGATGCATCATGTTCGTTTTCAACAAGCTAAGAGCGCCTTTAGGTATGCACTCGTTGGCGCAAAGGAGTTAAGGAATACTTAAGGTTGGAGCCATTGGTAAGTGGCTGACCTAAAAGCGGTTGTTAGGTAGGAGTGTCAATAGGGATCAGGTGTTTGGTTAATGGGGTTTTGCTCTTTTATCTGGTCAGCCCTTCTTCTCCGGATGAGGGCAAATCACCTTTGAGTCGATCCAGTAAGAAGTTCAATGCATCTCCCTCGACCAATACATCTGGCTGAACCGGACCAGGACCTTCATCCCCATTTGGGCGAACGCAGTAGCTTGTAGAGATGTGTAGTCTGGTGTTACTATGCTCCATGCTGGATCGGAGCAGTGCATCGGCATGGAAGGAGGCCAGATTACCACTTGGCTGGCCGTAGATGGTGCCCATATTGAAATCCTGAAACATGGCCGCAAAGCAAGTTCCCGCCGAAAAGGTATGCTGGTCTATCAGTAAGTGCACGCTTCCTTGAAATTGTCTGCGATTGCTGAAAGGCTTCACCCAGGGGTATTCTACCCGGGCATTTTCATAGTCGGGTGTGTTGTAGATGGCTCTGGTGTGG
>JBCBVN010000471.1:0-2839 GCA_039817625.1 Bacteroidota bacterium | reverse complement strand
AGCCTATCGATCGCCCTGGATCAGGTCGACATCATCGATAATCTGGGGCGAGTCTTGTCGTCGATTCCCAGTCCACAGTCGGCCATTGACATCAGCGCTCTGCCTGCGGGCATCTATCGCCTGCGCTTAATGGCAGATAGGGATAGCGTATACAGAACGGTCTCGAAAATGGAGTGATGCTCACTCCAAATAAACAATTGAATGCCTAGAAGTAGGATGACTTTTGATGGCGCTGGCAAAAGTCATCCTACCTTTACCCTATGACTTATCAGACCACGCTGGATTATCTCTTCAGCCGTTTGCCCATGTACCAACGGCAGGGTAAGGTGGCCTATAAAAAAGACCTCACAAATATCCATGCCTTGTTGGATGCCCTGGGGCGGCCGGAGAAAAATTTAAAATGCATACACGTAGGTGGAACCAATGGCAAGGGTAGTGTTTGTCATCTGATGGCTGCCGCTCTAGGTGCCGATGGTAGCCGAATCGGGATGTACACCAGTCCGCATTATCTCGATTTTCGAGAGCGCATCAAAATAGGATGGGAGCTGGTTTCTGAGCAGTGGGTTATAGACTTTGTGGCATCAAACCAGACACTTATAGAGGAAGTCCAGCCGAGTTTTTTTGAAATTACGGTGGCTATGGCCTTTCAATATTTCGCTGAGCAAGAGGTGGATTGGGCCGTAATTGAAGTCGGACTAGGTGGCCGCTTAGACAGCACCAACGTCATAGACCCCGTTTTATCGATCATTACCAACATTAGTTTTGATCACATGCAATTTCTCGGTGATACCCTGCCAAAAATAGCATCAGAAAAAGCAGGCATCATTAAGCCCCATCGGCCGGTAATCATTGGCGAGACACACTCTGAAACACGAGAAGTATTCAGAAAAAAAGCGGCTCTGGAAAATGCACCCATACGATTTGCAGACCAGCTCTGGACGGTTACTTTTCAGGCCGATGAAGGAAGTCTCACTGTGTACACCATTGAGCAATCTGGTATACCTTTTCGCTTGAAGCTGCCCGTGCAGATTACGGGACCTTATCAGGCTTACAATGTATTGACGAGCCTGGCGGCCTTACACGAGTTGGCGGCCATTCAAGCCATCGATTTGCGCTATGAATTGCTGAGCCAGGCCTGGGTGGAATTATCCGATCGCACCTATTTTTTGGGGCGTTGGCAGCGACTCGGAACCAATCCACTCGTGCTGGTCGATAGCGCCCACAATGAGGCGGGCATACACGCAGTAATGAATCGCATAAGAAGTCTGCCGGTCGAGAAAATACACCTCGTCCTGGGATTTGCAGATGATAAAGATTTGGAAAAAATACTTCCGCTTTTTCCTGTGGAAGCCGACTATTACTGGGTAAAAGCCGACCTGCCTAGGGCCAAAAAAAGTGAAATCATTCAGACTTCCGCAGGTGGATTCGGCCTACATGGACAAGCGTTTGACCGCGTAGCTGACGGATGGGAATTTGCTTTAGAGCAAGCCGGGCCCAAAGACTTGGTTTATGGTGGTGGAAGTATCTTCGTTGTTGCAGAGATTTTAGAAAAGTATGTATCTTAGACTCCGCAATTAAACCACTTACTTACATGCGAAACACCCTATTAATTGCCCTGCTTCTGGGCAGCATTACGTGGAGTAATGCCCAATACGAGAATTATAGATTTGGACGAATATCCGATGAGGAAATGGAGCTGACTGAGGTGCCAGGTTTCCCCGACGCGGATGCTTATGCCTTATTTGATCGACTGGCTGTGAGTATGATGATATCCGCTACCACAGGTCAGCTCGAATTGCGGGAGACCGTTCACCGCAGAGTAAAATTGCTTAAAGAATCGAGTTTTGACCGGGCAGATGTCGCTATCAGATTCTATGAAGGTACGAGTATAGGTAGCTTAAAAGCGAGTATTCACCTACCGGATGGAGACGAAGTTAAGCTGAGAAATGCCGATTTTAACCGAGATGAAGTAGAGGATGGTGTTTTTGAAACCCGATTTACTTTCCCGCAGGTGACGGAAGGAGCCATAATCGAATATACCTATGAATTGCGTTCAGAGCAATTTAATTTAGATCAGCTGCCTACGTATTATTTTCAGGAGCGAATTCCTTGTCGTTGGTCCGAGTATTCCGTGGTCAAGCCCGATGGCTTTTTCTATGTGGACCTGGCCACGATGTCAGAGTTTGATGTCGAAGAGTCAGATGTTCTTTCCCGAGGAGCCGGTAGCGGAGGTCAGACTTTTACCTACAGTTATGACCGCTATGTTATGAAAGATGTGCCGCCTTTGGAAGTAGAGCCCTATACCAACAACATCAACGACTACATGCCTCGCATTCGCAAGCAATTGCAATTTATCAACTGGCAAGGGTTTAGCTACGATCCGGAAATGACAAGCTGGGAAGACCTTGCAGATGATATTCGGGGCTCCAATTTAGGTCGCTACGCCAGCCAGCGCACGCATGGCAGACGTTTCATGGACGAAGTAGAACCGCTGCTCTCGGATGCCACCACCGATACAGAGCGGGCGACCATTCTCTACCGACTGCTGAACAATCGATTAGTCTGGGATCAGAATTACCGCTTCATTCCTCAGCGTTCGCCCAATCAGGTGTGGAGTAGGGGAGAAGGCACTTCTGCTGAGATCAATACCGTTATGCTGCATGCTTTGAAGCAGCTGGGCATAGAAGCTCATCCCCTCTTAGTTGGACGAAGAGGACGTGGAAATGCTATGGAGTACTATCCGCTTCGGTATCAATTCAGCCACATGCTGGTATTGGCCAATTTGGAAGGAACCTACCAGATCATCGATGTGGCCGGGCATACTTTGCCATTTGGTTAT
>JBCBVN010000470.1:0-2844 GCA_039817625.1 Bacteroidota bacterium | reverse complement strand
GTCGATGAGTTCTGGCATATCGGATTGGTTGAATCGCTTATTGGGTAAACCCAGGGCTGAACCGCCGGCCTGGTATCAATTCTATGGTGGGCTACACCGGGCGCCACCTGGTCCCAAAACCCCAGTTGATCAGCTGCGATTTACCATACTGGATGTTGAGACGACAGGGCTCAATACCCGCCAGGACCGTCTGCTGAGTATCGGTGCCTTGCGCATACACGACCGAAAGATCATACTCGAAGATGCGCTCGAGCTCTATCTGGATCCGCCTGAAGGGCGTAAGAAAACCAGGGCCATCACCATACACGGCCTGCTTCCCGGAAGTAAGAACAGATCATACCTGGAGGAGGAAAACGCCATTCGAAAGCTCCTCGACTTTATTGGCAATGACATACTCGTTGGTCATCATTTGGGGTTTGACATTGCCATTCTCAATACTTCACTGGAGAGACTGGACGCTCCTAAGCTTCAGAATACCATCGTAGATACCGCCAAGCTGGCTGAGCGGCTTTATCCAAATAGTTATCCGCCCAGACCCGATCAGTATCAGCTCGATCACTTGTGTCGCAAGCACAATATCCCACTCAGCGACAGACATACCGCTCTGGGCGATTGCTTTATTACCGGTGTGCTGCTACTCAAGCTGCTTTATGGCCTCGAAGACCGCAAGCGGAGAAAACTGATGCTGGGAGATTTGAGGTGAAGGGTGGTTGTACACATTAAATTGTCGGAAATAATGACTGTATATATGCCTCTGTTAATCCCTCGGGATAACTTACCTCTTCAAAGTCGTAGTTCTCCTCAGCTGAACGAACAGCAATTCGCGTATTTAGCTCATGTTGGATAATATCGTGTATTCCTTGATAAGTATACTGGGTGCCATTCTGTAAAGCATCAACTGCAAGAATCAATCCCAGATAAGCACTCTCAAACCGTTCATCGGGTGTTCCATGATGTCCAGGACTATTAAATGCATAATCTCCACTGGAAAAAGTTGAAGCTAGGTAACCTTGCAAATCGGCCCATGTCACTTGCTTGGTTAATCCTAAATAGAAACCAGATAATGCGTCTGCTTCTAATTCTCTATAGAAGTCATGGGTATAATCGTACCAGCCTATAGTCTGTTGAGCACGGTGTCCCCATTCGTGTGCCAAGATTCCAGCTACAGATAAACCTCCAAATTGGGATAGTCTGCTCCAGAACATATGATATCCAAATCTAATGTTTCCATCTGAGCTTGCATATGCATTAGCGTGATCGGGAGAAGCTTCCTGAAAAATCCTTACATCGGCATATATATCATTGAAAAACTGTTGACATATCGCATTTTCTTCCCAAAACAACTGATCCCAATATGGATCACCAAAGGTATTGGTTAAGTCTCCAGAGTATGGCGAGTTAGACTGGTAGTTCAAGCATCCATAAATGCTTGCACAGTCACCACTCGATTCTGTTGCCTCAGGATTGTAGTTAAAAGAAAGCTCGTCGAGACAGCCAATAACGGCATTTGCGGCCTCTTCAAACACATCACATGAATAGCAAGAGAAAATTACGAAGCAAATGAAGAATGAAAATAGTCTCATAGCAAGCCAATTTGTTTGATCTGCCAAATGTCATCCGACCGCCAGAAATTTCAAATACACTGATATGTGTATTTGGACCATTGCCATTCATATTTAGTAGAATAACAATGGACTTATCTACACTTTTCAAGTTATTTATTAGCCCGTGTTTTAACACTTTAAAATTTCTGCCCTACATTGGCCGCAATTAAAATAAGCCCCAGCTTATATGTCTACTGCCATTCGATCGGTAATTGTCGACGATGAGCCACATTGCGTGGATGAATTGCGCGACTTATTGACGGCCCACCATCCGGAAATTGAGCTGGTGGGAGTGGCTAATCACGTAGATGCCGGGGTACAGTTAATTCAAGAGCAGGAGCCAGAGCTACTATTTTTAGATATCGAGCTCTATGATCGCACCAGCTTCGAGCTATTAGAGCAAATAGACTACGGACGATATGCCATCGTATTTGCTACGGCTCATAATCAATACGCGGTTCGGGCATTTGACTTTGAAGCGATGGCCTACATTCTTAAGCCAATTGAAGCCGATGCCTTAGCTGCTGCCATCGTCCGCGCAAACAAGCGCAT
Source organism: Bacteroidota bacterium (assembly GCA_039817625.1). GTDB lineage: Bacteria > Bacteroidota > Bacteroidia > Chitinophagales > Saprospiraceae > Neolewinella. The sequence continues at coordinate 688 of JBCBVN010000470.1, read as the reverse complement.
ACAAGAGCGATCCTACCAAGAAAGCTCCGAAGATCTGCTTCGCCTGATGCGGCAGATTCAAACCCAGAGACCTCCCGACCGGATCACCATATCCAATTCGGAGGGTTTTCACTTCCTCTATCTGGCTGACATCACCCATTTTGCCTCTCACGATGGCTGTGTAATTGTACACACCAACACGGACAGGCGGGTGAGCTCAGCCAAAAATCTAATCGAATACGAGCGGCAATTGCGCGACTACGGGAATTTCTTCCGTTGCCACAAAAGTTTTCTCGTCAACACTAACCAAATCGTCCACGCCAGACCCTACGACCTGACGCTGAGCTGCGGCACTGTTGTGCCTTGCAGTCAAGTGAAGTGGGAGGGGCTGAAGGGGCGGTTGTAGAAAATAATAAAATGTCTTATTATATAATTGAACCCGGCAAGTGCGAACTGAATGACTTGGAAGACACTTTGGCAAATGGAAGAGGTGATAATTTCAACACACCCATATTCGTCATTAGCCATTTAGAAGAATTCATAGCTGATATAAAACCAGCCAATGGTGCTGTAATAGATATTATTATGACTGGAGTCAAAACTTGCTACGATAACGAAGATGACAAATATGGGCTTGGATATTACGCGATCATATCAGACTCCAAAGGCATAAAAACTATTTTAAACAGAACAGGAGACAAGGTTTTAT
>JBCBVN010000469.1:0-2844 GCA_039817625.1 Bacteroidota bacterium | reverse complement strand
ATATCGGAGGCTGTTCCGGTCAAACCAGGTAAGCCCGTTAAATCGCCAGTTGCAGGCCACCTGCTGACCGCAGCCATACTAGCCGGCGGACTTGGATTCTCAGGAGTGCCGCCCAGGGGAATCTCATAAAGCCTTCGGTCTGCCAGGTTGATCGTCCAGAGAACATTGTCCGATTCAGATATAGTCAGACCTCCCAGACCTCTTTTACCCACTGCGTCGTAGGAGTCAGAGTCTCTATTAAAATTGCTGCCATTGGGATGAGGGTTGATTCCTGTCGTATTCGCTCCAAAAAGCGAATTGAGATCAATAAAAGTAGAGATTCCGGTAGAGCTAACCGGAGCTGTAGGCACCTCTCCGTTTAGATCAATCTTGTAGATCGCCCCGGTACCACCAGGTCCAAAAGCTGTATGCCGCTTCATGAAGGCTGCCGCAAAAAGGCTATTGGAAGATCGCGAATAGGTTGTGCCAAATGTGGCACCTATCTCGTCGTGATTAGCAACGAAATACTCCGTAGGGTTGACATTTCCAGGACCAGGGGTCAGGCTGTTATCAGGTACAATGACCATGACATCTCCATCTGCATTGGGACCATCTGTCCCACCTTCAACATAGCAAGGGGTTGCTATAAAAATATCATCGGGAAAGTATTCTCCAGGTCGGTGCACCCCTACATTCACTACATCATTGGCACTGGCAAAAAAGACCGTCGTCGTTCCGGCCACACTGGGCTCCAGCTCACCCAATCCGGTCACTTCAATGCGATAGGTATCGGAATTCCCCGGCGTGAAGGTATAAGAACCATTACCTCCATCGGCCAAAACCGCAGGCGTATTGGAGGCATCGAAGGCTGTCACGGTAAGACCAGGAATGCCAGGCTCGCCTGCCCCATTATCGGTACCATCGCTGTTGTAATCATTAAAGACGTTGACCGTGATGGCCATTACCGTAGAAGTAGATATTTCTTCAGAATCTTCCTGCTCCAACCAAATTCCAGGATCCGACAACACATAAACTGATCGTCCCCAATAAGAAGGATTGTCTGCAGCAAAATCAGAATCAGAAGGGGTAGTATAACAGGGAAAATATATTTCTGCTTGTAGCATATTCAAGCTCAATAAGCAGATAATTCCCCCCACCAGGGATTTAGTAAACGTCTTTTTCATGCGATACAATTTGAATAGCAGTCTAGTGCTTACAGAGAAGCAATAGAAAATAAAAAAATCAGTATCAACACGAGTAGGAATGAAAAGAAAAGCTCTAGAATAAGAGCTGGGTGGTCGTAATTTTTTTCATGTGAATACTGACAAAAACAAATGTGAGGCCAAATATAATAAATTTCAGCCTGGGTATTAGGTGTGTACTAGATTATAGGTATTGTTTTATTCTTTTTCAGTCGTTTTAGACTTTAGGAATCAAATCCAGATCATTAATAAATTCTGTACTTAAAAAATAAACCGCGAAATAAGTATAGCGTACAGCGACCAAACCCGTGTTATGGTCGCCATACGCTACACAAATAACGCTCTATACGTTCATCAATCAATAATCATCATGGCTGGCGAACAAACCTCAGCACTTGCTGCCCAGATTCTGCATGCACTAATACCATGTAAATACCTGGCTTGAGCTGACTCAAATCAAGTTCAGCTGTTCCATCGCTGTATACTTCTTCTAGGCGGTGCTCTTGCAGTATGCGGCCATCAGCAGACATCAACTGTACTATTGTACCCGTAGCTACATTGGCATCATTGGCCAGGCGAAGCGTGATGGATTCCCGAGCTGGATTTGGATATAGTGTCCATTCGGGCACCTCGGCTGCATCGGCCTTCTCTACCAGCGCCAGATCTATATCCTGATCTGAGTCGAAACGATTGCTAGCTCCAATACTCAAACTGTAATCCTCGACCTCACCATAAGTGAAGTTTTGGCATGGGCTATTGTTATACTGGTTCCACTGCATTTGCACGCGCATACGCGTTGTACCAAGCGAAGCCGTACCGGGAATATTGATGGTTCCTGTGCGGGTATTATTTCCGGCACTCTGGAAAACCAATTCTCCTGCATCCGTAAAGTCACCGTCAGCGTTGTAGTCGATGTATACACTCCAGAACTCGTTGTAAGAGCTACCTGGGAATCCTGGCGTCAGGCTGATACTGGCGCTACCGCCTGCATCTGCGCTAAAGGTGACCGATCCTGTGAAGTCTGCATAACCACCATTGTTACCCGAAGTATTGGTCTGACCATTGAAAGCAACTGACTGAATATACTCGTAGGTCGTATTTGCAGCTGCGGATCCACAGTAGTTGAGCGGACAAGCCGGGCAATCGGGACCACCACAATCCACACCCGTCTCATTACCATTCTGGATGCCATCACTACAAGTCGGGCAAGCCGCACAATCAGGGCCGCCGCAATCTACGCCAGTCTCATTGCCGTTCTGGATACCGTCGCTACAAGTCGGACAAGCTGTTGGACAGCTGCCACCGCAGTCGACTCCAGTTTCATCTCCGTTCTGGATACCGTCGTTACAACTGGTACATGGTGCACAATCAGGACCACCGCAGTCTACACCCGTCTCATTGCCATTCTGAATGCCGTCATTACAAGTCGGACAAGCCGCACAGTCAGGACCGCCGCAATCTACGCCAGTCTCATTGCCATTCTGAATGCCATCGCTGCACGTTGGGCTACCGCTGGAAGCACCAAAAGCGAAGTATGCGACTTGCTCGGTCGTGTGCGAGCGCTCCGTATCATTGGCCACATCTTCATCAAAAGCCAGTAGAAGCTGGCTGGAAGAGAATGGGTTATTACTATATAGCACTGGCCAACCGCCATTATTACCAT
>JBCBVN010000468.1:0-2850 GCA_039817625.1 Bacteroidota bacterium | reverse complement strand
GGATAACTACTACGAAGAGGATATTAATTATCAACAAATTAGAAACCAAAGGGCCAATAGCCGATCCCTGATCCAATCGGTGGCTTTACATAAAAGTGATAATCTCAGGTTCATCTCCTTCCCTATTGGAGAACTCGATGGTGAAATAAGCGGCAAAGTCCAGCTCTACCGTCCCGAGAGTCAGCGATATGATCAATACTATGATCTACAGGTAGATGGCGAGGGAAAATTCATCATACCCACCCAGAATCTTCTCGTAGGCAGATGGAAGGTTAAAGTAAAATGGTCGTGTAGTGAACGAGATTATTATGATGAGCTGGAATTCTACCACGCAGCCAAATAATTACTTATGCTTTTCTGGACGGCATTTTTGTTGGGAATAGGTGGCAGTCTGCATTGTATGAGCATGTGTGGACCGCTTGTTCTTGCCGTGCCCGGAATACGTCCAGATCAGAGCAATCAGCTTGCTAAGTTGGTGGTCTATCATTCTGGTAGAATATTAGTGTATGCGTTGATTGGTCTCCTTATTGGAAGTCTTGGTTGGGGCCTTCAACTGGTCAACTTCCAGGGAACTCTGGCTATAGCCACTGGATTATTCATCATTGGGATTGCTTTATTCAAACTCGATTTTAAGCGACTCTTTGTCCATACGACAAGCTCTAAGGCCTGGCAGCGAACCGTAAATAAATACTTCAGCATCTACATCAAAAAAGATGGATGGACGGCGACTTTGGCCCTGGGCATGCTCAACGGAATGATACCCTGTGGATTAGTCTATGTAGCCATTATTTCTGCCGTCAATACGGAAGCCCCATTACACGGCGCCCTGTATTTACTAGCCTTTGGTCTGGGCACGATTCCCTTGCTATTTGCCACCAGCATAGCCGGCAAGCGCATTTTTCAATATCTCAGTCTCAATAAGAGACACTTGCAACGAGCCTTACTCATTGCTGTAGGCCTGATATTTATCTGGCGCGGGCTAAATTTCACTTTTCCCGAAGGTTTCTTTATTTGGTACGATCAGCAGTTCATACCCATGTGTCATTAGCGTGCCCGCTTCTCTTTCAGCACCACCTGTCGACCATCGGCACGACCAATCTGAATATAAAAGTCTCGAAGTTCTTCATACGCATCTGCGGGTAGCTCGACCGCCTGCAGTCTTAATTCCCGGGTCCAGACCAACAGATTTTCCTTTTGCTGAATTTCCGAGCGATAAGTGCCCGCCTCGTGGCTGAATTCCGTGATGGCGTCGCCAATACTTTCTACTTCCATATCCTCTGGCAATACCAATTGGATGGTGTCGACAATACTACGGGCCTGACGCAAAACAATGGGATAATTTCGTTCACTATCCGCAGGAGGTATAAAATCGTAGGCAAAGTGCCGGTTTAGGGGTACAAACAGTCGGGTACCCATACGACGGCCATAGCGATCCAGGCTACAGGAGTAGTTTAGACTAGCCTCTGGCGAATCGGGATCGACGGTTAGTTCGTATTCTACATCTTGTAATGCCGGTAAATAGTCTCTTTGATGAAGGTACTCCAGCTGTTCATCTCTGCTCATCCCGGAATTGATGCCTCTGAGCATATCTTGCCGGGCACCGTGGTAAACACCAACTAAATCAAGATCTGCAGTACCATCCGATTGAATCTCAATATTGATTTTTTGCTCTGAACGATTATCCTCGGGTTGAGGAATTGGTGTATGGCCCAACTGCCCACCTTGAGGGGTGAGCAGCAGCACCTGCCTGTTGCAAGTAAAGTCGCTCAGGTACCCAGGAGGCGCATCAGAACTTGTACACTCTAAGTACATATCTGATTCCGGTACGTATAAAATCTGATGGTTAAAAGCGTTTACAGCAAAGTCTGAATTGATATTGTAATAGGGCCTGTCTCCTGCCTGAATGATGACGGGCCAGGACTCAATGCCAACTTCTGCCAGTAGTGATCTCATATAATTACTGAGTGCTTTGCAATCGCCATATCTGTTTTCCTCTACATAGGCAGCATCAAAGGGCTGCCAGCCACCTATGCCCAACTGAACACTCACATAGCGCGTGCGCTCCTGCAGTAATCTGTACAAAGCCGTAATTTTCTTTTCGTCACTATCTAGTCCTTCTGCGATTTGATTGACCTCATTCGATAGTTCTGCAGGCAGACTTTGTCGACCGTCATTCAGATCTCTAAGAAACGTACCAAAGCTTTCCCAGTCCTTCATAGAACCCTGGTAACCATCAACTTCAAATCTTACGAAACCCGCCATCAGGTATGGCAGATTACTCATTCGAGCAGGTGAAGCCCATTCCCAATCGGGTGCTGGCTGATTCTCCAGGCGAAAGACCAGTTTATGTTTCCCATCTTCCATGGTGTTAAAAGGCTCGTCGAGGGAGTTTGTCTCCAGGTAGATTTCATTATTGGTCGGATATATCACATTATACTCTGCGAACTCGACACTCTGATCATATTGTTGAGGTCTCCAGCGGGGCATGGAGGTAAATAATCCAACGTCCTTTACAGATAACTTGTATTCAAAATGTAGGGTGTAGGGCACCTGAGCACTGCGAATATCTACATGCTTATATCGGCTATCACCGTAAAAAGTGCCACCACCAACAGCTAGTATATCGTTTATATCGTCACTTTTGGCTCTCCTGATTTGTTGTCCGTTTGCATCATAAAGCGTTACCTGCATTTGCTGAATACGAATATCAGGATCGTGATGAACGTATAATTCATAGGCATCGGAATCAGGGTCCAAAACGGTGACTACTCGTTCAAAATCAATTCTAGCTCTTCGATCGTCAATGAGTTCGAAAACTTCTCGCTCATATCGTATGACTGAAGTAGCGCC
>JBCBVN010000467.1:0-2869 GCA_039817625.1 Bacteroidota bacterium | reverse complement strand
GATAATCCTGAGGATTATCGCCAATGACCAGAGCTTCTTCTGGTCTGGCACCTTTCATCTCAGCAAAGGCCAAATCGAAAAAGGCGCCTTCAGGCTTAGCCACACCAACTTCGTCAGAAATGAGTACAAAGTCGAAAAAGTCATCCAAACGGGTGTTTTTCAGTCTCGGGCGCTGAACTTCACTGAGGCCATTGGTGATCAGACCCATTCTATAATGTGGTCGTAGTGCCTGGAGCGTTTGCTCTGCCCCAGGCATGAAATGGTCGGATGCCGCCAGACCTCTGCGGTATTGCACACTGAGTTTGGTGGCATCAGCATCTATGCCTAGATGGTCGATCAAACGTTGAAATCTGATTGTTCGCAAGTTGAGCGAATTGATCAAACCTTGTTCGTACTCTCGCCAGGCTACATGATTGATTGCCCGATAGGTGTTGAGCAAGTCATCTGTCCATTCCAGGCCTATAGACTCCAGGCATTGCCTGAGACTATTCGACTCTGCAGCACTGAAATCCCAGACCGTATTGTCGGCATCAAATAGGAGCCAGTTGTACATAAAAGTTTTATCGTACGGGGTAATAAAGGTCCGTTACCTGTTCATGCATAGGCGTTTCGCCAGGCATAGTTCGGTAAACTTCAAAGCCATCAGCAACTTTGGATTTTTTGAACTCCTTGTTGCGCTCCATCATCATGAGTGTACTCCAGGCGTTGCCCAGATGATCATAGCTGCCGGTATGGCGTAAGCGGTAAGTTTTAACGGCAGGAATATTTCCGAGCATAAAACCATCAGGTAGGGTAGCAGATGCGGAAGTAACCGGAAACAGCGCAGTATACTCCATTGTTCCTCTGACCATATCCCATTTGTGATAAATGGATGCACCCGGACCAGAAGGCTCGATTCCACTTTCTTTAAACCAATCCATGAGCCTGCCGAAATCGCCGCTCATGTCTTTCTGGAAGTTTTCCTTGCTACTCGATCGGCGAATACCGACATATTGGGTGCCCGGAAAGTCTTCGATGCCTGCAAATTCCAATTTAGAATGAGCTTCTCCGTCTTCCACGTAATCTTTCAGCATAGCCAGACCTCGCTCATAATCGGAACCGATAAAGGCTTCCGTTTGCTTCTTCATCCAAAATAGAAAAAAGGGTAGGGAGCTATTCATCTCCCAGCTAACCCGACTGCCGGTATCGGTAGCTTCGATATGAAAACTGGTTTTTGCCTTGGACTTCCAGGGTTTGAGGAAGGTGAGGTCCATATCGAGATCGCTATCCGGAGATTCTGAAGCAATGCGCATATTGCCTGCACCAGTGCGGTTTCCCAACCATTCGTAGTACTTGCCATCGGTAGCTACGTCGACCTTGGCTTCCGGCTCGCTGATCAGCCAGGGCGACCAGGCGCGCCAGGTGTGGTAATCATTGAGTGTAGAGAATATCTTGCTAGGTGGCGCAGCGATATCCATACTGCGCTTGATGTGCATTTTTGGCATAGATGAGGTGGTTTTGTGGCGACAAGATACAGGAAATTAGAATTTACAACAAATTGTGTCTCGAATTTAGAATTGTCGAATATTAAAAAGTTACTTGAAATATGCTGCTTGAATGACATTCATAGCCTGTTCCAGCCGCTGATCTCCGTTTATGATGGCAAACCTCCAGCCCCATTGGTGCATACGACCTGCGTAAGTCCTGAAAATCAACATGCGTTCCTCTTGATCTGGAGATTCTCGAAGCGGGTCTTCTTCCCATGGCAGATCCGGCGCGAGCAGTAAGCAGAGATCGTAATAAGTAGAGAGGCACCTGGCTTTGATGTGGGGACTAACGCTTCCGTATTTGATGAGCGACCAGGTATAAAAGGTTTCCGGGCCGGTGTCGAATACTTGCGGTAGGTTGTAAGGTTTAAATAATGCAAACTGCCGCTCCATCTCCTGTTCACCGAGCATAATATCGAGATCGGTAGGCGTGTAAACACCATCCTGTGCCATAAGCCATGCCCTGGCATATTCTGGCCAATACCGCCCGCCGAGTTCTTCTGCAAGCTGCATAGCCAAAGTCGTCTTTCCAGAACTTTCGGGCCCGGTAATCAAAATCCGAGTCAAAGCGTTGGTGTTATTATCCGTCCTTTTCTCACTACGAATATACATGCACGACATCGAACCGCATTTTCGCTGGCGCGACCGATACAAATCGGAAAACGATCCCCACTCGCCTTTTCATGGGCGTGCCTACAGCGAATTTCATTTTACCAACAAGGTTTACAACTACCTGCTCCACCCACAATGGGATGAGTTTGGTTCGGAAACCCTTTATCTTAAGATCATATTTGCAGACTACGAGGAAGGCTACGCCATACTGGAGCTGATTGGTGAGTGGAACGACGCCTTACACAATGATGTCGCTTTGCTCAAGCGTGAGGTAATAGATGAGTTGCAAGCAGCTGGAATCCAGAAATACATCTTACTCATGGAAAATGTGCTCAATTTTCACAGTAGCGATGATAGCTACTACGAAGAATGGGCCGAGGAAACCAGAGATGACGGCGGCTGGGTAGCCATGCTCAATTTGCATCCGCATGTCGCCACAGAAATGCAGGAAATCAACATCAATCACTACGTTACTTTTGGAGGTCCATTAGACGACGTCAATTGGCGCCCACAAAAGCCCGAGCGAATTTATGAAGCTGTGGAGGGAGTGGTTAGTCGGGGGAGGATTTATTAGTCTGTTAGTCTTTTAGGGGTTTTGGGTTTTTTTCTGGGATTTGGGGTCTGCTTGGTGGTTTGTGTTTTGGTCTTTATATCTGTGGGAAGTCTGTTAGTCTTTTAGGAGGTTTGAGGGTTTTGTCTGGGATTTGGGGTCTGCTTGGTGGTTTGTGCTT
>JBCBVN010000466.1:0-2880 GCA_039817625.1 Bacteroidota bacterium | reverse complement strand
TGAAGTAGAAGGAAGCATCAACTCACCAAAAACATGTCTACACTTTTACCATGCTCTTCGTAGGTTCCAAATGGCCTGCAGTCAAATTGGTTACCTACTAGATCTCTGGTTGCCTCAGAGATCACGATATCATCTACCTGCCCGTTACTCTCCATTCTAGAGGCAATATTTACAGACTTGCCCCAGATATCGTATGCAAATTTATTGGTGCCGACCACTCCGGTTACCAGGGGGCCGGTATGGATACCCAATCGCGCTCGAAATACAGGTCTACCTGCCTCCTGGCACTCTTCTGCGTATGACCTGAGAAAGGTCTGTATGTCTCGTGCCGCTTTAAGGCTATCGACAGCACCTTGCTTTGGATCACCATCCAGACCTCCTACGAATAAATATGCGTCACCGATCGTCTTAATTTTTTCCAACTTGTATTGGGCGACAATCTCGTCGAAAGTGCGAAAGCAAAAGTCGAGCTCTTTCACCAACTCTTCGGGTTCCAGACCATTTGAGATGGCGGTAAAGCCTACAAAATCCGAAAACACAATGGTGACCTGCTCATACCTTCGAGCTCTGGCCTTACCCGTTTGTTTGAGTTCTTCCGCCGTCTGAGCAGGCAAAATATTGAGCAGTAGTTGATCGGTCTTTTGCTTTTCTAATCCCAATTCTGAGGTTCGCTGGGCGACCTCGCGCTCCAGCTCTCGTTGTCGGCGAATGGCCGCTTGTGCCCGGAAGCGGTACAATAAAACAAAGCCCAGAGAAACCACTCCAAGCGCAATCACCCAAAACAAGAAATTCTGATAATAAGGCTGCCTGATCCTGATTGGAAGGTCAATAACATCCTCTACCCAATTACCTTGACCAGACCTTGCCCGCACATGCAGCCGATACTCACCTGGCGGCAAATCAGGAACGCGCAAACTATGCTCAGGAGCGGGCTCAGACCAGCTGGTTGTCAGATTTTCTATCCAATAGCTATACCGATTATCCTGAGGTTCCCTGTAATCCGCCAGACTAACATCGAAGGTAAACTGACGATTCTGATATCCCAGGTCGAGTTCGCTCAGTGTCTCGATCTGATCGAATTGCAAATTATGTACGCTGTCATTTGTTCCGTCGATATAGCTGAGATGGGTCAGATTCAGTGGTACTTCGCCTTGCTCATTCATGAATTCAATCAGTTCTTGAGTCGGGTAAAATGCATTTACCCCATCAAGACCTCCAAAGTACAGCTTGCCGTCGCTGGCCTTCAGATAACTGGCTCGATTAAACTCGTTGGCCGAGAGACCATCGTCTTCCACAAAGTTGTCAAAGGTTTGGGTCGAGGGGTCAAAACGACTCAAGCCAAAATCCGTGCTGAGCCAAAGGACAGAATCACCCTCGGGTAAAATCCCATTCAGATAATTGTGCGGCAACCCCTGAATGGTAGTAAAGGTCTTCACCCCTCCATCTGACAAATCAATTCTGGCCAAACCGGCTGCTGTCGCTGCCCATACCAGCCCCCCTTGCCTGTAGATGGCATTGACCGTAGCGCTCGGCAATTCCGTCTCCGACCAATGACGACTCCGATTATTAGCCATATTGATCTCATAGAGACCATTGCGCTTGGTACCTACCCAAAGCACATCATAGTCTGGCATTAGACAAGCAATCTCTTCTACATCTTGTCCGCTCCAGCCCGTTTCTTCTCCGACATATCGTTGCGTTTCATTGGTAGCCGGATCGTGCCAATGAATTCTGTTTCGCTTTCCAAACCATACTTTTCCATCGTCCATTAAAGCCACCGAGCCTTCTCCCTCATCATCAGCAGCCCCAAAAAGCGAGACTACCGAGCGATCAGATAATCGAATCTTCAAGCCATTGCCCGTATACAAATACCCATCGTGGTACAAAAGACCGAATGGAGCATTGAAGAAGTTACCTGCAGGGAATAGGGGCTCCAATTCATCCGTTTCCGGATTGAGCTTATGAATGGCATTGTAATAGGAGATGTAAATATTACCTTCCTCATCTTCTGCCATACCTCGGATGGAACAGAAGAAATTGCTACATAATTCTGAGCCACCCGTCAAATAATGTGCAAAAAACTGCCGATTCCGATTAATCCTGACGGTACCAAAGTCCGTTGCGGCCCACAAAGCCCCGGATGCATCGAGCAACAGCTTACGGTAGGTGGCATTATTGCGTAAGACTGTCCGAATCTGTGGGTCGATGGCCAACCACTCATTCCTATAGTGATCAAACTGCCAGAGCTCCCCTCGACCTCCAACATACAAGTCTCCTCTCGGGCCGAGTTCCAGACACTGCCAGCCTCTATAATTTCTGGGTACACCTGGCCTTTTAGCCATAACTTTCCACAAAGAGTTTCCATAAGGCCGGCTATATATTCGCCCATCTTCGCTCAGGGCCCATAAATTCTGCTCACCTGCTTTTATGTCAACCAGCCTTTGGCTTATCGGACCACTGGAGGTTTGCAGTTCTTCAGTGCTGATAATCGTCCCACTTTCCAATGAAATATTGAGCAATCGCCCAGCCTGTTCGGCAAACCATAAACTATCTTCACTGATTGCAAAAGGCCTTTGTAAGGACTGGCCGACCAGGGATCGCATTTGAACACGACTACCATCTTCTCCCAACCGCAATAGTTGGACCTGCCCGCTTAGCTCCTCCTGTGCAACTACAAACACCCAGCGGTCAAGAGCGACCATTTGAAGCGGCCTTGTGCTCTGACGACGCATATAAGCGCCATCTTTAAGCCTGAGTATTTCAGTTTGACCGTCTACCAGATTCAACCGGACTATGGAATCCAGGCCGGCACAGTAAAGCTGGTCATCATTTAAGGCCAGGCGCGAAATGGAGTTTCCGGCCTCAGGAACACGCAAAAAA
>JBCBVN010000465.1:0-2890 GCA_039817625.1 Bacteroidota bacterium | reverse complement strand
GGATCGCCGACAAGCAAGAATTGGACGACTTGTTCCGACGCCGATCCGAGATGGCTTACTGGCGATCCACTGCTGTAAACCATCCGCTGCTTCTCCTGTGGGCAATATGGGGTAAACAAAGTCCTGATGTGGGCACAGATCTCCGGCTGCTACCAATTCAGGTATGCTGATTTCCTCATCAATCTCCCCACAGAAACTGTGATATCGCCGCCACTCCGCCGAACTCACATCATAGGGTGGTGTAGCCGTGAGTGCAACCAACTCCGGCTTGTGAACTTCAAAAATGGCTTTTAATGCACGCCACCACTCGTTTCTTAGGTGATGACACTCATCTACTACCAACACTTCCAGCCAGGGCAAATCGGGTTTTACACCGGCTTCCTCTACGCGCTTATAGTATTGATATACGGCTTGATAAGTTACAATGGTGATCTCCCCAGGACTGTCCAGATTGTGGGAAATTATACGCTTACAGGCACCGAAATCTTCTTGAAGACGCTGAGCCCATTGTTGCTTTATAGTCAGGCTGGGAGCTAGTATTAAGGCTTGCTTCTTCAGCCTGCCCACAATTTCCAGTCCAAGAACAGTCTTGCCTGCTCCCGGCGGGGCGACGATGTGTATGCGTCTATCTTGGCGGTACTGATCCAGGTGATCAAGTACACGCGCCTGATAACCCCGCCAGGGATAACGAAATGATAGGGTGTTAGTTGTCATGTACTTATAATAGTATCCAGACAAGCTTTTATTCACTTTTCTCGACGAGCTCCTAGGTTTTTCCGCTGAGTGAAAAAAACGACACTGAACATCTGCACAGATTTGTGCAGATATTCACCATGCTTATAGAGAGACACATATCTCCTCATATCAGGGAGCTAGCAAAGCTCTTTTCCCGCTTTGAGCCTTACTGGGCCAAGGCAATCAGGAAAGACACCTTTTAATGAACTCATCTAATTTTTACCGGAGATGAAGAGCGTAGAGTCGGTAAGTCTGTGATGCACAATTGGAAAATATAAATTGGCTAGAGGAGATGTAGCATTCATCAATTTTGCATGAAATACACTAAACAACAAGAATTTAATCTTGGCCTGATTTGCGTACACGCGCTTGATACCCAAGCCAGGGATAGCGAAATGAAGGGGTGTTAGTCGTCGTGTAGCTAAGCAATTAATTATAGTTCTTCAAGTACTCAATTCATCTAGACACTCTTGAATGGATTTATCTAAAATACTAACACCTAGATCAATCTCTTCCCTGCTTACGGTCAATGGCGGGGCTATTCTAAATACGCTGGCATAGCCCTTAATCCTGACAATGTTCATACTTAGACCATTTCTGAGGCACCGCTCAGAAATGGCCGCTCCTAAGTCTGAATCGGGCTCTTTGGTCATTCGGCTTTTTACGATTTCCATACCGAGCAATAGTCCTCTACCTCTTACGTCCCCTATACATTCGAAGCGATCTTTGAGAAGGAGTAGCTGGGCTTTCAGATATTCCCCCATGACTTTAGCTTTCGATTTCATGTCTCTCTCAACCAGGATAGATAACATGGTCAGACCTACTCTTGCCGGCAAAGGATCTGATACGTGTGAGGTAACGCAAATAAAACCTTTCTCAAAGCAGTCTTCTTCTAGCTCTCTGGAAACCGTAACCGAGGAAATGGGCAAACCTCCTCCCAAGGTCTTAGAAAGCGTCAAAATATCAGGAGTGACTTGGCTATGTTCAAAGCCAAAATTCGTACCCAAACGTCCCAGCCCAGTCTGAGCTTCGTCATAGATGAGTACCAATCCTCTTTCCTTGCACAGTTTCGAAAGCTCCGTTAAGTAATCGGGAGTCAGCTCAATCACCCCAGCAGCACTCAAAATAGGCTCCACAATACATGCTGCGTACTTGTTTACCGACTGGTTGTCTACCATAGAAATACCTACCTGAAGGCAGGTGTTGTCGCATTTGTTTTTACAGTGCTTAATCGGGCATCGATAACTGTTCGGAGCAGCTATCATATAGCTACCGGGCATAGCCGGGCCATAATTTTTCCTGGTTAAGGAGTAGGTGGAAGATTGGGCACCTGCGGTCATACCATGCCAAGAACCGGAAAGGCCTATAACCTCAAAACCGTCCGTATATAACTTAGCCATACGGATAGCGATTTCGTTTGACTCACTGCCGGTAGACAGGAACATAGAACGCGAAAGCTGCTCTGGCAGCAGGTCATTTAGCGCATAGGCGAGTTCGATGACAGGAGGCGAGAGTATAGTGCTCAAAAGATGTATCGAGGAATCCGCACCTGCTTTCAATGCTTCGACAATATCTGGATGATTGTGGCCAAAAATGGAACACATTTGCCCCGAAGTAAAGTCGAGGACTTTTTTCCCTTGCTGTGTATAAAAGTAGCTCCCCTCTGATTTATCTACCAAAACATCGCTGAACTCTACACAATATCTAATTAGAACATCTTCGGCTGCAGTCAGCCATTCGGGAGATCGCTTCATTGCCCTTGCTCATTTGATTGAAGCAAATTTCGGCTCCATATCGTTCAAAAAATTGGACGGAACGCACCTCACACGATAATAGTGTTCTTAAATTTATTCGCATAAAGTCGGTATTTTTTGGCAAAAGCACCAGGTGACATTCCGCTGATTTTCTTGAATACGCGGACTAAGTGTGATTGATCGCAAAATCCATTTCGATAGGCGATCTCAGTCATGCTAAACTCAGACCTGACCATATCCTGAAGTACGTATTGCAACTTGAGTAAGTGTATGTATTGCCTAGGTGTAATGCCAAAAACATCTTTGAATGTCGATCTTAGGTGCTTGCCCGAATAACCGGAGAAACTGGACACCAGAACTTTTTCAGCTGGTCTTGCAGATTTTGCACTTGCTAGAAACTT